>CAZOHB010000295.1:0-1571 GCA_964579345.1 uncultured Parasporobacterium sp. | reverse complement strand
CTCCGCGCTCCGGAGAGATCACGGCTTCAAGCAGATATTTCAGAACGCCCGGCTGCAGACCTGTGGTGTAGGAATTCAAGAGGAAGAACAGCGCATCTTTTTTCAGGATCTGACTGCAGAGCAGGAGCAGCTCATAGATACTGTCTTCGATCTTCCAGATCTCTCCTTTCGGTCCGCGTCCGTAGGAAGGCGGATCCATGATGATCGCATCATAGAAGTTGCCGCGGCGGATCTCACGTTCTACAAATTTTTTACAGTCATCGACCAGCCAGCGGGTGTTTTCCTCCGGAACGCCGGAATCCTTCGCATTTTCTTTTGCCCACTGGACCATGCCCTTAGACGCATCTACATGGGTCACATGTGCTCCGGCCTTTGCGGCGGCGATCGTCGCTCCGCCGGTATATGCAAAAAGATTTAAGACTTTGATCCGTTTTCCCTGCGAAGTTTCCTGATAGATCAGCTTGCTGAACCAGTCCCAGTTTGCCGCCTGCTCCGGAAACAGTCCGGTGTGTTTGAAACTGAATGGCTTCAGGTTGAACGTTAAGGGCAGAGCAGTTTCTCCGGTAACTTTCAGATCGTAGTGGATCTGCCACTGCTCGGGGAGGTCAAAAAACTCCCATTCTCCGCCGCCTTTGCTGGAGCGGTGGTAATGCGCGTTCAGACGTCTCCATTCCGGAATCTTCTTTTCTGTTTTCCAGATCACCTGCGGATCCGGACGCAGCAGAATGTATTTTCCCCAGCGTTCCAGTTTCTCGCCGGCAGAGGTATCAAGTACCTGATAATCTTTCCAGTTTTCGGCTATAAACATCGTTCATTGTCTGTAAAAAACAGACTCTCCTTTTCTCAAAATCAGCACAGCTAACATATCATAAAACTTGTTTGCATTCAACGGATGCTTTATAATACATACATTAGTATATTAAAACGGTGATTTCCGAAAGAGGTTGAAAGATGGATAACAGACCAATTGGAAGAGAAAAAAGAATCATCAGCGGAGGGGAAGGCCTCAAACGAAGCGGTGAGGGACTTGGAAAAACGACGTCCCAGAGAAATGTAAAAAAACCGGCAGCCCAGCCTGAAGCAAAGAAACGCGGTTTTTTCAGTTTTTTATTTAAGAAATAAGCAGGGATTAAAATGAACGAGAACAATAATAAAAACGTGAAGGGCGGAAGTTCAAAGATACGGCTGATCCTGATCGCCATTGTGGTGATCATCGTGATCGTATTGCTTGTAAGATGCGTCGGCGGCGGATGCGGCGGAAAAGATATTGATATCGATACGAACACGAATACCGGCGGAAATACTTCGAATACCGGCTATTCTTTCGCGGATCCGGAAACCGCCATTGCCCAGTTTACAGGTAATTATTATACCGGATCGGGCACAACCAATACCGGCACACTGGACTCCTCGGTTGCTTCCGGTGTTCCGGAAAAGCGAACGGAAATTTTAGGAAACGGCAGAGACGTCGTTACCATCATGGTTTATATCTGCGGCTCGGATCTGGAATCCGGCGGCGGTGCTGCGACGATGGATATTCAGGAAATGCTGAAGGGCGGCGTCGGAGATAA
>CAZOHB010000294.1:0-1576 GCA_964579345.1 uncultured Parasporobacterium sp. | reverse complement strand
AGCGCCTTACAGCGGCGATGCGTATGACCTGCTTCTCGAAACCTTTACGGAAAAAGCAGCCATCGTGAAAGCGGTATCGAAGAAAAAGACGGCACATGAAAAAGTCTCCGCCGTTTACGGAGCGCTTCTGGATGCCGGCAGACGCCTGCTGCGCGTGATCGAGAAAAACAAGGGCGGCGCCAACAAAGATCTTGAAAAATTCACAGAGCGCATCAACGCGCTGTGCGATAAATATGACAGATAAAAAACAGGGGGAAGAATTGTTCACTGCTGCCAGCTATGTCCCAGCTCTCAGTACCCTCGTTGGCGCTACCAACGCGCACTCGGGTACATGAACCGCTGGCGCAGGCAGCAGAGGGGTAAGAACAATTCTTCCCGCTTTTTATCTATACAGAACGATCAGCGCGTCTGCGGCGCAAACGCCTTTTCCTTTCTCACGCACGAAGACCGGATTCAGGTCCAGTTCTGCCAGTTCGTTTTTGTGCTCGACGGAATAGTTGGATACGGAGACCATCAGGTCGGTCAGCGCATCTGCATCCAGCGCCGGTTTTCCGCGGTAGCCTTCAAACATCGGCCAGATCTTTAAGGACTGAAGCATGTTCAAAGCTTCTGTCTTATTTAACGGACACGGATAGAGTGCAGTGTCCTTAAACATCTCTGCATAAATTCCTCCCATTCCGCAAAGCAGAAGCGGACCGAAAAGAGGATCACAGGTGATACCGATCAAAACTTCGAGATCTCCGGAGACCATCTCCTGCATCATAACGCCGCGGATCTCAGCATCCGGCTTATAGTTTCTGCAGCTTTCCAGAATCTGGAAATACGCTTCTTCAGCTTCCCCTGCATTCCGGATATTCAGCTTTACGCCGCCGGCTTCTGTTTTGTGCGGAATATCCTCGGAGTCGATCTTCATGACACAGGGATAAGAAAACGTGCGGATCGCCTCATCCAGTTCGGCTTCGGAAGCGATCATCCTTTGTGCCGGAACCGGGACGCCTTCGTTCGCAAGGGCTGTCTTGGATTCGGACTCACTTAACGTATGCTTTTCTTTTTTTGCAGCTGCTGTCTTTTTTTCTTCTGCGGAAGCGGTGCTTTTTGCTGCGTCCGGGATCGCGAGATCTGGTGTGACCGCAGAATAATCATAGTTGATAAAATCCATCAGATGACGAATCGCATCATACGCATACACTCCCGGGGAAAGAACAGGAATGCCGCTCTTTTCAAGCGGGATCCGTACTTCCGGGTTTCTCGGTTTTTCAAAGGAAGGAATGATCACTGTCGGAATGAGCTCCTTTCTTCGGCTCATTTCAGAAAGGACTTCCATGCAGGTATAGTCCTTCGGCTCGGACGGGATTCCTACATCCGTCCCGACTGCCATCAGACCGATCGAAGGATCGCTGCAGACACAGCGGAACAGCGTTTCGACTTTTTCTTTTTCGCGGAACAGATTGGTTGTGGCATCGAGCGGGTTGGCAGCAGTCGCAAACGGAGGTACGACGGTCCGTATTGTTTGCACGGTTTCCGCTGCGAAGTCCGGCAGAGCGATCCCGCAGCGTTCGGACGTGTCCGCGCACAG
>CAZOHB010000293.1:0-1591 GCA_964579345.1 uncultured Parasporobacterium sp. | reverse complement strand
TCTGTTCGTCTGAATGATGCAAAAGTCAAATATGCGCTGTTTCCGGTATGGCTTCTCAGCACGACCTATCAGGGCAAGAACTATCTGTTCTGCATGAATGGACAGACCGGAAAAATGGTCGGAGACCTTCCGGTGGACAATGGCAAACTTTGGAAATACAGATTGCTGTGGACGGCGATCATCGCTGTGATCATCTTTGCGATCTATTTCTTCTTTTTCCGATAGAAAGGGGGGCGGCAGAATGATTAAAAAGATTTCAGCATTTCTTATAGCCCTGGCATTGTGCATCGCTTTCCCGCTGGCGGTTCTGGCGGATGGATCTGCAGTCAAGCTGATCGATGATGCAAAGCTGCTCTCTGAGGCGGAATATCAGGATGTGCTGCTTTCTCTTGAACAGGTCAGTGAGAAGTACGGAGTGGATGTCGCAGTCCTTACAACGAACGGAACCGGCGGGCAGGACATCGTTTCATTTGCGGATGATTATTATGATAATCACGGCTACGGAACCGGAGACGATAAATCTGGCGCGCTTTTAGTCCTTGATATGGAGAGCAGACAATGGTATATTACCACTTCCGGGGAAGGCATCAGTGCCTTTACGGATTACGGGATCCAGCAATGCGGGGAAGAGCTTGTCGGATACCTTTCCGGCGGAGACTACGCCGGAGCATTTAAGAAGTACGCGGAAACGGCCGATTATTATTTCAGCCAGGAGCGTGCAGGAACGCCGGTGGATCATTATGAAGAGCCGGAAACAGAACCGGAACCGCAGGAACGCACTGCAGGAGAGTATGCTGCGGGCGGCGTTGTTTCTGTAGGTGCCGGATTCGGGCTTTCTTTTGCAGCAACAGCAGGTATGAAGCGAAAGATGAAGTCGGTCAGACCGCAGACTACAGCGAATGCGTATGCGGACGAACATGGACTGCAGCTTACCGAGAATACAGATCGTTATCTGTACCACCGTATTGTAGCGGTGCCGCTTCCGAGAAATGACGGACCGCGTAACACCGGTATGGGCGGAGGCTCCAGCGTACATATGTCCAGCGGAGGACAGATGCACGGCGGCGGCGGAGGCCATTTTTAACAAATAATTGGAGACGAAATTTATGAGCAAAAAAATCAGAACACCGGAAGTGCAGGAACTCTTTGAGGCGATCCTTGCACTGAAAAATGAAGATGAATGTTTCCTGTTCTTCGAGGACGTCTGCACGACGAATGAAATCCTTTCATTTGCGCAGAGATATCAGGTTGCCAAGCTGCTTGGTGAAAACCGTACATATCAGGAAATTGCAGAAAAGAGCGGAGCATCTACCGCAACAATCAGCCGTGTGAAGCGGTCAATTGATGATGGAAGCGGCGGATATGAAATGATATTTAAACGGCTGAAGAAATAAGACTTTATGAATGCATTAATTGAAAAACTGAACACACAACAAAAAGAAGCGGTTCTTTGTACAGAAGGACCGCTTCTCATACTGGCCGGAGCAGGCTCCGGAAAGACACGGGTGATCACGAACCGTATCGCATACCTGATTCAGGAAAAAGGGGTTGCGCCGCGGTCGATCCTTGCGATCACCTTTACGAATAAAGC
>CAZOHB010000292.1:0-1596 GCA_964579345.1 uncultured Parasporobacterium sp. | reverse complement strand
TTCCTGAGCAATCTCGATATCTGTTTTAAACTCTGCCATATCCATTCTCCTTACTTTTATTAATACTTTTTTACGGATGAAGAAGATGCTTCTTCATCGTATACACATTTTCAACTTTGCCGGCCTGTTTCCCGGCAAAAAACTGACGTATTGTCAATGGCGCATTTTACTCTTTATATATGATTTGATATCACCGATCATATATAAGGAGCCAAGCGCTGTTGCACTGATTCCCTGTGCTTTTGCTTTTTCCAGCACACTGTCGACCGCTTCTCCGATCGTTTCAAACGGAGTCGCTTTCACACCGCGTGCGCGGATGATCTCCGCAAGCTTTTCAGCAGGCAGTGCTCTTGGGTTATTCGGAGTTACACAATTGACTTCCTGCGCCATTGGTAGGATCTGATCGAGCATATCGTCATAATCCTTATCTGCCATAACGCCAAACAGAAATACAATTTTCTGGTCTTTAAAGACTGCCTTCAGGCTCTTGCTCGTTGCGCGGATGCCGTGCGGGTTATGCGCGCCGTCCACGATAAACAGCGGGTCTCTTAAAACGACCTCGAAGCGGCCCGGCCATTTTGTATGTTTCAGACCTTCTGCCACTGCTTCATCTGAAATGAGCCATCCTCTTCTGCGCATGACGTCGACCGTCTTTAACACAACTGCAACATTTTCCAGCTGATAGTTTCCGATCAGCGGAATCTGCAGCGTGTCATAGCCCGGATAGGAAAACCGCTGTCCGTCGATATCCATATCGATGAAACCGACATGTTCCGGTTCTGAAATATCCAGGGTCGCTCCGACTTCCTCGCAGCGTTCTCGGATGATCTCTGTTACAGAATCCACCTGCTTATACAGCACCGTACTGCAGCCTTCTTTGATAATGCCGGATTTCGTTTTCGCGATTTTTTCGATCGTATCCCCCAGTTCTGCTGTATGATCCAGGCCGATTGCTGTGATCACGGCAACTTCCGGACTGTCGATGATATTCGTCGAATCCAGCTCTCCTCCCATGCCGACTTCCAGTACTACGATGTCGCACCGGTTCCGCTTGAAGTATTCCATGCAGATCGCCGTATTCAGCTCAAACTCTGTCGGATGGTCTTCCAGCGCGTCAGCAAACGGACGGATGTAAGTGGTGATTTCCGCAAGCTCTTCATTAGAAATATTCTCGTTGTCGATCTGCATCCGTTCATTGAAGGTCTCAATATAAGGGGATGTAAACAATCCCACCTTATACCCTGCTTCTTTTAAAATGGATGAAAGGAAAGCAGCCGTGGATCCTTTTCCGTTCGTGCCGGCGATGTGGATAAACTTCAGTTCCTTTTGCGGATTGCCGAGTTTTTCCAGAAGATCGCGGATCCGGGAAAGGCCTAAGACGGAACCTTTCCAGACATAACTTGCGATATACTCTAATGTCTCGTTGTAATTCATAATGCTCCTTAAAATTTGTTGTTGTGTGTATGTATTCCCAAATTTTACGCATTATACAACTACGAGCGGCTTGCAAAGAATTTGCACCTGTAACTGTACAATACAGATATTATAGAAAAATAATACTATTTTCTATGAACATATTAATTTTTTTGGTAAAAT
>CAZOHB010000291.1:1026-1610 GCA_964579345.1 uncultured Parasporobacterium sp. | reverse complement strand
CGTATGATGGAAAAGCTGATCGTCGTCATCCGAAACGATATTGCCCATGATGGAAACCAGTTCCAGGACGCCTTCGACTCTTTCCGTTTCGAATTCACCGCGTTCCGGAATAAAAATCTGCATTTCAGCATCGCTGCAACCGCCGATGCCGGAAAAGCACGCCGACTGGATGCCCTCTTTTTTGCAGACGTCAAAGAGAGACGCAACGATCTCATCTCCGCGGTCCATCCGGATATAATATGTATCACCAAATCTTCTATATTCCATATCAACTTCTCCTTCGCCTCTTGATTCTTATCAGATTTTATCATAGACAATGCGCGAAAGATTCACAAAATGTCCACAAATCCTTAAAGGTTCGTTTAAGGTTCAGCCCTTATTATACACGCATAAGAACAAAACAACAGCGTGTTTCGAACACATGAATAATAGATTTTTTCATTTCTTCTCTTTTCCAAAACAATGTCTATGAAATAGACAGTCTGCATACTTCACCATTAACCTAGTGAATACCAAAGTTGTGTATTTTTAATATTTTACCATTTGATTGAAATGACATTTTAGATACCATGTTCATATAATAT
>CAZOHB010000291.1:0-1016 GCA_964579345.1 uncultured Parasporobacterium sp. | reverse complement strand
CGAACGGGTCTTTGTCTGTGCGTATATTCTTTTACTGCGCATATCGGAGGGATATGTGATTATATTTTTTCATTGCATATCTGCCGGTTCTGTAAATCTTTTCTTTTGCACTCACCGGAGTAATATGTTCCAGTCATCAAATATCGATCCTGACGATCTGCATGCCCAGCAGCTTATCTGCAATTTTCGCCATGAGGCGGTGGATTCCTTTCACCTCCGGGTTCTTCATATCGTAATAACCCAGCATATAACCGCGTGTGCTTACCCTGATACGGTCCGACCATTGGGACAGTTCTGCAACAGCGTCATTCGTCCGGCCGCATCTTTCTAGATCGATTCTCTCGAAGATTCTTCGATATATTTTTTGTACAGTTCCGGCTGATCATAATGAACATGATATTTCAGCGGGTGGATCAGTCGGAAAAAGGAACGCTTCAATTCCGTTCCAAGATTGACGCGCCGGATCATGGTGAACCCGCGAAATGGTGGCAGATAAGAGATCAGGTCATTGACGTCCGCAAAATTCGCGCAGTCTTTGTACAGCGTTTTAAAGTAGCGGCGCATTCTCTTTTTATTCAGCGGTGTGTACTGGAACGGGCGCACGCTCCCAAACGTATAAAGATAGGGCTTGACCCCAAAATTATAATTAAGATCCTGGCAGCAAAGGCAGGCGATTCCGGAGCCAAGCGACCAGCCGAGGATCTCCGTCTCTGCTTCCGGATAGACTTCATGAAACTTGGCCCAGTCCTCGCGGATCGTCTGTTTCGCCGCAATATACATATTTCCCCAGCCATGGTGCACGCGCAGCTGCAGCGGTTCTCCTTCAAAGTCGATTGCCGTGTAATAACGGCTTGCGAACTCGAACACGTTTGCGAGCCAGTCGATCGTCCCGCACGTTCGCTGGAAATGCATCTGGATCACATTGCGCTCCGGCTCGTAATGGATCTCATAATTCACCTCATGCGAGACTCCCAAAAGCTTGCCGAGCTTTGTTGTATTGTATTTCAGCGCAGTGT
>CAZOHB010000290.1:0-1633 GCA_964579345.1 uncultured Parasporobacterium sp. | reverse complement strand
GGACCGCGAAGGAAAGCTCCGGTGTCGGACGAAGGCTTTCAAACACATACGATTTGATCCCGTTGGCATTCAGCACGGCTGCCGTGACATCGACAAACTCCGGAGACATTCTTCTCGAATCACAGGCAATTGCGACAGCCGGATCTTCCGTTCCCGACTGATTGATATAATCTGCAAGTCCCTGTGTTGCCTTTGCAACGGTATATTTATTCATCCGGTTTGTTCCGGCTCCGATCACGCCGCGAAGACCTGCCGTTCCGAATTCCAGTTCCTGATAGAAACGGTCTTTGATCTCATCGTCATTATCCCGGATCCCGAGAAGTTCCGCTTTGGTCTCCTCGTCAACATTCGGATCATTCATCCACTGCTCATAGATTTCTCTGTATCCCATGATTTCCCCCTTGTATCTTATATGTTTTTACTACTACCCTGTTTTGCCATAAGCAGCAGGGTTTCCCTCTCATTTTTTGACGGATCGTCAATTACCGTCGAAAGCAGCCGGTTCAGCATATCTCCGATTCCGCTTCCCTGGGCGATGCCTTCCTCCAGAAGATCATTTCCGTTCACTGCCAGATGCGAAATCAGGAAAGGCTCTTCCTGATCTTGGACTTCCTGCTTCACTTCCCGAAGCTTCTGCGCACAGGCGCCATTTCCTTCATATCCGAAGGTTTTCTCCTCCGCCTCACGGTAATCCGTTAAAAGATCAAAAAGCTCTTCTCCCATATCATGAAGCGCCAGCTTCACCTGTTTTTTATCTGCATCGATCTTCCGATCCTTATGCCTTATTATACCCGAAACAAGACGGATTGTCTTGTTATCATATTTCAAATCCCTCAGCGCTGCTTTTGCTTCTGCTTCCGGGAGCGCACGGAAAAATGCGGCCAGACGAAGGATCCGGACGCTGTCCTCCTCTCCCTGTATCTGCCGGTACAAAGACGCAGCTTCTTCCGTAAAGCACCGGCTCTCCCGTTCTTTCTGCAGAACAATAAATCTGCCGATTCCAAGGTCTGCATACAGGTTAACCTGTTCCGGCTCCCGGCTGAGAAGGGTCTTTTCAAATTCCACACGGATCCGTTCCATGCTGACCTTCCCGAGGTTTTCCACGTGACGGCGGATCGCAGCAAGCGTTTCTTCCTCAATGCGGAAAGAAAGCTGGGCAGAAAAACGCACCGCACGCATGATCCTCAGCGCATCTTCAGAAAAGCGCGCGTCAGGATCTCCCACGCAGCGGATCACGCCCTGCTCAAGATCCCCGATGCCGTCAAACAGATCCACAAGCCCCTCTTCCGGATCGTAGGCAAGCGCATTGATCGTGAAGTCCCTGCGTTTGAGATCTTCCTCCAGAGAGCGGGTAAAAGTAACCGATTCCGGATGACGGCCATCTCTATATTCTCCGTCCACCCGATAGGTCGTGACCTCGTATCCGTTTCTGTGCCGGACAACCATGACGGTTCCATGCTGAATCCCGGTATCGACAGTATTAGAAAACAGGCAACAGTGCAATAGGCCAGCCTCCCCCAGCGAACAATAGCGCAATGATAAACCAGGAAAAAAATTCGGACGTTCCGTTGTTTCTGTTGTTTCTGTTGTTTCTGTTGTTTCTGTTATCCATTATCCAGACCTCACCCTGATA
>CAZOHB010000289.1:0-1641 GCA_964579345.1 uncultured Parasporobacterium sp. | reverse complement strand
TAAATATGAAGGAGTATCTCCTTTACCATACCCGGCCGATCACGCCTTTGCGGTCGGAGGTCTGCATCAGAATGATCGAGACGACAAGTACGATCGCTTCATAAATACCGAATGTGAACCAGATGATGTCCGGCGCAAAGATCCGTGGCAGGATCAGAACAACCAGGATATTGACAACGAAGGAACGCAGGCAGTTAATGATGACTGCCTGTTTTGTCCGGGTCGTAGAGTACAGATAGGCGCTGATCACGACATTAAATGCCTGTACGATAAATCCCCAGGCATATTCCGGCAGAGCTGGAACCGTAACGGCCATCGTTGCAGCATCCGCTGCATAAAGAACGCAGATCGGCTCGGTCAGGGCAACGATGATCACAGTAATAATAACGGATCCAATTCCGCTGATCAGAAGACCTGCCCGTTTATAGAATTTGAGCTCCTTCTCGTTGCCTGATCCATAGCACTGACCAAAAAGCGGCTGAAGTCCCTCGGCACAGCCTGCAAAGATTGCAACGGAAAAGCAGGAGACATAGCTGATGATCGAAAAGGAGTTGACCGCGCTGTCTCCGAGCATGGAAACAAGTACCCGGTTCGTCAGGATCGTTGTGATCGGAACACAGAACTGGGAAATGCATTCCGGCAGGCCACGAAGCAGGATCTTTCCGGTCAGACTGCGGTTCGGACGTTCCTTGCGAAAACGCAGGCTTCCTTTTTTGAATACAAAGTGGGAAAGAACGATCAGGAGGCCAACGACCTGGGAGACGCCAGTTGCAATGGCCGCACCTTTCAGTCCCATTTTCAGAGGGAAGAGGAGAAGCCAGTCGCCGAATACATTCAGGGCAGTGGCAGTGATCACACCGGCGCTGACAAGAGCCGGCCGTCCGTCGTTACGGCAGAAGCCGTTGAGTGCAATCAGTGCGCCATCAGTGAGCATGAATACGCCGTGCCAGAACAGGTATTCCTTTGCCATCGAAAGAAAGGTCTCATTTGCACCCATCAGCCGGCAGAGCGGCTCCGGGAACACAACCGCAAAGAAACTGAAGAGTACACTGACCGCCAGCGTCAGAACCAGCGAATGCATGAAAACTTCGTTTGCCCCTTCCTTATCACCTCGGCCGAAGCGGATCGCACAGATCGTAAGACCGCCGATCGTAGTCAGCATCGTGACGGCATTAAAGAACATGACATAAGGGAAGACGAGATTTACTGCGCCAAGCGCATCCACGCCGACTCCCTGTCCGACAAAAATTCCGTCTACGATAGTAAACAGAAAGACACTCAGATAGCTGAGGATCGTCGGGGTCAGATATTTTGCAAGAAGTTTTCTTCGGTTCTGTTTCGTAATCTCTGCTGTGTTCATGAGAGGTATTATAATCATAGAAGATGCATCCAAGTCAACAATAATTAAATCATTGTTGTTTGAAAAACTGCAGAGAAGTGTTTAAAATTAATAAAGATGTATCTCTTTTTATACAAGGAAAACAATAGAAACAAAAAGAAAGGAAAAGACGAACATGAATCCAATGAATCAAACAACGCTGCATCCGTATTCCAGAAGCGTCTCCATCATCGGCGTGGGCTGCACCCCGTTTATGTATACGCTGGACAATCCGGAAACTGCAGGCCTTACAGAAGGTGAGC
>CAZOHB010000288.1:0-1642 GCA_964579345.1 uncultured Parasporobacterium sp. | reverse complement strand
CCGCTGATGGAAGGATGTTTTGCAAAAAGGAAATTGGATTTGGAATCTGTCAGCGCGAAGCCAAGCGATTTCAGCTGATCTGCAGTATAAGCACGCGTCTGCATGATCTTGCTGCAGTTTTCCTTCATGTAAGCATCATCTTCCAAAGCTCCGATTCCGGCCGCCATCGTCATACGGTTGACATTATACGGATGGAAGGAATACTTGATCGTATTCAGATCGCGGATCAATTCCCGATTTCCGATCACAAACCCAAGCCGGCCTCCCGCTAAGGAACGGGACTTGGACATCGTCTGGATCACAAGCAGATTGCTGTATTCATGAATCAGCGGCACGGCGCTTTCCGCGCCAAAATCCACATACGCCTCGTCAACGATCACAACATGATCCGGATTGGATTCCAGGATCTTTCGAATCTCCGAAAGCGGGAGCGCGATTCCGGTCGGCGCATTCGGATTAGCCAGAAAGATCGTATGCTCCGCATGATAATACTCTTCCGGATTCAGTGTCAGATCCTCATTTAACGGAATTTCCTTAAACGGAACTCCATGCAGAGAACACATGACCGGATAAAAACCATACGTTATATCCGGAAAAAGAGCCGGCGTCTTTTCATCACAGAAAGCCATAACGGCGAAATCCAGCGCTTCGTCAGACCCGTTCGTAAACAGGATCTCGTCTGTATTTACACCAAAGTACTCTGCCCCCTTCTGTACAAGATCCGTACACTCCGGATCCGAATACAGGCGGAGATTGGCCGCTTCTTTGGCCGCATAAGCGCGGGCCAGCTCACTGGTTGCATACGGTGACTCATTGGTATTTAATTTGATATATTGGCTGTCCCTGGGCTGTTCTCCCGGTGTGTAGGGAGTCAGGGCATCATATTTGGAACTGAAAAATCTGCTCATGAAGCGTTCCTCTTTGTTTGTTTCAGTAACGTTATTTATTCTGTTTTCTCAGACTCGATCCGGATCATGGCGCTTCGCGCATGTCCGGTCAGGCCTTCTTTTTTAGCAAAATAAGCAATATCTTCCGCAATATCAGCGAATGACACTGCATCAAAGTATGTATACTGTGTCTTTTTCACAAAATCGTCGACAGATAACGGACTGGAGAATCTTGCCGTTCCCATCGTCGGAAGCGTATGGTTCGGACCTGCCAGATAGTCACCCGCCGCTTCCGGGCAATGTCTGCCGAGGAAGATCGATCCCGCATGCTTGATCTTCGGCAGATATACAAACGGATCATCGACACAGATCTCAAGATGCTCCGGCGCGATTTCATTTGCAACTGCAACAGCCTGTTCCAGATCATCCGTCACAATGATCTTTCCGTTATTGTCGATCGAAGCAGACGCAATCTCAAAGCGTTCGAGTTTCCGTACCTGTTCGTCAATCTCTTTCTGTACCGCTTCCGCGAATGCCATATCATCCGTGATCAGGACAGCACTGGCATTCTTATCGTGCTCCGCCTGTGAAAGAAGGTCCGCAGCGGTCCATGCCGGATCTGTCTTACCATCTGCAATAACAAGGATCTCCGAAGGTCCGGCGATCATATCGATCGATACCTGACCGAAAACCTGTTTTTTTGTGATCAGTCCATGCTCAGTCACGGTATCAGTGCATGATCAGCCACGTGATCA
>CAZOHB010000287.1:0-1732 GCA_964579345.1 uncultured Parasporobacterium sp. | reverse complement strand
AAGAAAGGAATTTTTTATGAGCTTAGGAACTGATATCCGTTATATCGGAGTAAACGACCACGTAACCGACCTGTTTGAATCCCAGTATCCGATCAAAACCGGAGTGACTTATAACTCCTACGTCGTTCTGGATGAGAAGATTGCGGTATTTGACACTGTTGGAACCGATTTCGCTGAAGAATGGTTCCGGAATATGGATGCTGTTCTCGAAGGAAAGGAGCCGGATTATCTGATCGTTCAGCATATGGAACCGGATCATTCCGCCAGCATCGACCTTTTCGCAGATAAGTTCCCGAACACGCAGATCGTCTCTTCGATCCAGGCGTTCAATATGATGAAACAGTTCTTCGGCAAGGATTATGCAGACCGCCGTATCATTGTAAAAGAAGGCGATGTGCTCTCTCTCGGCCGTCATGAACTTTCCTTTATCGCAGCGCCGATGGTCCACTGGCCGGAAGTTACCATGACTTATGACAAGACTGACAAGATCCTCTTCTCTGCAGACGGATTCGGACGCTTCGGTGCTCCGCTCAAAGACAGCTGCTGCGCCGTTTCCCCGGAATTTGAAGATGAGCCGTGGGAAGATGAAGCCCGCCGCTACTATATCGGTATCGTCGGAAAATACGGCGTTCAGGTTCAGGCTCTTTTAAAGAAAGCCGCGACACTCGAGATCGAAACGATCTGTCCGCTGCACGGACCGGTCCTGACAAAGGATCTTGGAAAATATATTGCTTTATACGGCAGATGGTCTTCCTACACACCGGAAGAAGCCGGCATTACCGTTTGCTTCTCCTCTGTTTACGGACATACCAAAGCCGCTGTCGAACTGCTGATCAGCGAATTAAAAGCCGCTGCTCCTGATCTCCCGATCCATTGCTTCGATCTTGCCCGCTGTGACGTTTCTGAAGCTGTCGCTTCCGCGTTCCGTTTTGACCGTCTTGTACTCGCAACCACGACCTATAACATGGACATCTTCCCGTGCATGAAGGATTTTATCCACCATATGCAGACCAGCAACTTCCAGAAACGTAAGATCGGTCTGATCGAGAACGGAACCTGGGCTCCGAAAGCCGCAGGCGTTATGAAATCTCTGTTGGAAGCTTCGAAAGATCTTACCTACTGCGATACTGTCGTTACGATCAAGTCGGCGATGAATGACGAGAATAAAGAACAGATCAAGACTCTCGCTGGCGAGCTGACAAAATAAAGTTCCATCTTCAACAAATTAAATTAATTCAACGGCCTCTCCTACGGGGCCGTTTTTGCTCCGATTCGCTCGTCTGTTCTTCTAGGGCTCTGCTCATGAACATTCGGACGGCACGTCATACTCGAAAAATATCCCTGATGGATATTTTTCTCGGATTCCTACGGGCTTCCCGGACTTGATGTCCGAGCCCGTACCTTGAATGTCCATGTGCACAGCCCAAGAAGAACGACGACTCGTTCATAGTCACAAAAATCGTTCCCCGTAGGAGGGACGACGCAATTAATTGAGCATGTGAAAAGGACGCTCTTGCGAGCGTCCTTTTCGTCAAGAATCGATTTACGATTGATTAAGCTACTAAGCCTTTTGCTGCCTCTGCTGCTGCAGCTGCGTCTTCTGTGTAGCAGTCAGCACCGATCTCATCAGCGAATTCCTGGGTTACAGGAGCACCACCGAACATTATCTTGATCTGTTATTCAGTTGGTCCTGTTTGGAGAACAGGAAGACAAGGCCGCTTTGTTGCCTGAT
>CAZOHB010000286.1:0-1793 GCA_964579345.1 uncultured Parasporobacterium sp. | reverse complement strand
TTACGTACGGCGAGGTCGTTCATGAGCTGAAGGCAAAGGGGCTTTTAGAAGCGGACGGAGACCGGATCTTCCTGACAGAACGGGGCATCGATGTCAGCAATATGGTCCTTTCGGAATTTTTATTAGATAGATAGTTGTGGGAAAGTCAATGGTAAGTCATAGAAAGCAGGCATTTGCAGCGGGAATGAAGGCCGGGGTTCCAATTGCCCTTGGATATTTTGCTGTGTCGTTCACATTCGGTATGATGGCGGTGCAGGCGGGACTGTCGGTCTGGCAGTCAACGCTGATCTCCCTGACCAATCTGACTTCGGCGGGACAATTTGCCTCCCTGTCCATTATTACTGCAGGCGGAAGTCTCCTGGAGCTGGCCCTGAACCAGTTCGTCATTAATCTTCGTTATATGCTCATGAGCTTTTCGGTTTCCCAGAAGCTGGACCGGAGCTTTCCGTTTTTTCACAAGTTTATCGTTGCTTTCGGTATCACAGATGAGATTTACGGAGCCAGTGCTTCAAGGCCCGGAAAGAACAGTCCCTGGTATCATTACGGCGCGATGGCCCTGGCAATACCCGGATGGACGATCGGAACGCTGGTAGGAGCAGCAGCAGGACAGATCCTTCCGCAGATCGTCATGAGCGCCTTAAGCGTTGCGATCTACGGTATGTTCCTTGCGATCATTATCCCTCCGGCAAAGAAAAATCATTTCCTTCTTCCGGTGATCATTTCGGCCATGGCTCTGGGTGCGATCTTTAAATACGTGCCGGGATTAAATAAGGTTTCTTCCGGATTTGTGATCATTATCATTACGATCCTCGTCTCTGCGATCGCTGCGCTGATACGGCCGATCCGCGAGCCGGAAACCGCAGGCGGCGGAAAGGAGGAACGCAATGCAGATTAATATTTATTTATATATTCTCGTGATGGCAGTGGTTACTTATGCGGTCCGTGCTGTGCCGCTCCTTCTTTCGAGAAAAGAGATTACCAATACTTTTATCAAATCTTTCTTATACTATATGCCGTATGCGTGCCTTGCGGCGATGACGTTCCCGGCGATCCTGGGGGCGACCTCGTATCTGATCTCGGGTATCGTCGGCTTCATTGCAGCGGTGCTGGCCGCATACTTTGAACGCAGTATGATCACGGTTGCGCTGATCGCGTGTGCGGCAGTTTTCGTAACGGAGCAGATCATCCGCTGGGTGGCGTAGCAGGGATACATATCCTGCAGGATCGCCCGTTATGACACGGGATTAAGGCAGGCAGTAGAAGAGACCTGCAAAAAGATGCCGAAAAACGTTAAAATAGCTGAAAATAATGCTTGCAACGGGATTTTTCCTGTGATAAAATCATTCACGCTGTGAAACAGATGGTCCGCTGTTACGAGGCCTCCAAGGGGCTGATGAAGTATTAAGAACATCGAAATTTTTTAAGGAGGTCACGCACATGAACGAAATCATCAAAAAGATTGAAGACGCTCAGCTGAAAGAAAAGGTTGACGAATTCAGAGTTGGTCATCCGTAGGCAGTGCAAGCTTCCATGCAAATATGTGGGGTGGTATTTCTGTGTTCCCCAGGGGTGCCTGACACAAGCCTTATTCCTGCTCCCTCTTTGTCCCCACAAGACTTATTCACAGGCCATTGTGTTTTCTAGAAGTGGAGAAGGATAATGTTTCTAGGGAAGCGAGAAAAGAAAAGCAGTGAGAGCTTCTTTGCGCTGACCAGTCAACTGGATATCGACCACCTGTCTTCACGGGAAAGAAATAGATGGCAGTGAATAAGCGAGAGTCTAGTTTTCCAAGA
>CAZOHB010000285.1:0-1802 GCA_964579345.1 uncultured Parasporobacterium sp. | reverse complement strand
GTGGTGGGATATGATTGATAAGGGTATCCATGTGATCTCCGCTTTGGATTCGATCCACAGCTCGGATGGCAGCGACGCCTTTGGCCTGTGCTATGTGGAAAGATGTGCGGAGGGTGAGGGCAACGATCTGTCGGGCACTTGCCGCATCACAAACCTGTCTGTTCCAATTTATAAATGGGGCAGGCTTTATGAAAACATCATCCGGACCGTGATTGAAGGGTCCTATCACGCCGACCTGGTGGATAAGAAGGATCAGGCGACAAATTACTGGTGGGGCATCGACTCGGGTGCGGTCGACATCGTTCTGTCGGAGGATCTTCCATCGAATACTCTGCGGCTCGTGAATCTGCTTCGGCAGGACATCATCGATGGCAGGTTCCATCCGTTCGAAGGTGAACTTCGTAGCCAGGAGGGAATCATCCGGAAAAAAGATGACGAACTTTTGACCAGCCAGGAGATCATAATGATGGACTGGCTCAATGAAAATATTATCGGAGAGATACCGTCGATCGATTCACTGACGGACGAGGCCCGGACTACCGTCCGGTATAGTGGAGTTGCGAGAACGAAGCGATAAAGTTTGTTGCTTGCAGTGGTATGAGGAAAGTCGTGCAGCTTGCAGTGCTGCAGAGAGGGATGAGGGATGAAGTCATGAAAATCCTTCTACTGGCAGATCATGAAGAAAAAATATTGTGGGACGACTGGTCGGAGGAAACGGCAGAGCAGTTTTCGGACATAGACCTGATTCTTTCGGCAGGAGATCTTGATGCCGACTATCTGGAGTTCCTCGTTACGATGCTGAATGTCCCGCTTGTCTATGTCTATGGAAATCACGATGAGTCTTATCAGAAGGCGCCACCGCAAGGATGTATTGACGCGGATGGTACGATTGTAAAGATACGATGCGGGAAGCCCCTTGAAAAAATCCGAATCCTGGGGCTCGGTGGCTCAATGCGCTACAACGATGACGCGCCGTATATGTATACGGAAAAAGAAATGAAACGCCGCATCTTCGGAATCAGGAAAACGATCTTAAAGAATAAAATCCAAGGAAAACTGAAAGGGCAGGGGACATTCGAGATTTTCTTGACGCATTCGCCATGCAAAGGTTACGGAGATCTGGATGATCTGCCGCATCAGGGCTTTGCGTGTTTCAACGACCTGCTGAACCGCTACCGCCCCGCCCTGCATGTATACGGTCACACCCACCGGGCGTATGGCAGTGCTGGTACAGAAGGCACTGCTGCCGGGGCTGGTATCAAGGGCTTTCGGCGAAAGATCAAACATCCGTCCGGCACAATCCTCATAAACGCCGACAGCTATTTTGTGCTCGATACAGCGAATCTATAAAACACCTTCCTGGTTTATTGCTACACAGGTGCACCTTCATGGTGCACTCCATGTGCCTTGCAAGAGACAGAGAGACAACAGGACAATCAAAGGGAGCATACAGATGAAACAAACGAGTAAAGAAACGCAGAATAAAGCAGTATCCGTACAGGTGATGAGAGACAGTGATGCCTGGACGATCGCAAATAAAGTGCCGTCGAAAGAACTGATGTTCCGGGCGGGAAAAGGAATTTTTGAAGCTGTGGACTGGAAAGGTCCGGTTGCCATTGTCTGTGGTTCCGGAAACAATGCGGGAGACGGTTACGTAGTCGCGGATCTTTTGCATGGCAGCGGGATCCGCTGTACGATCGTTCTTCTTTCGGAAAAGTTTTCAGAAGACGGAGCCTATTATTTTGAACAATGCAAGGAGCACGGCGTTCCGGTAACGATGTTTCCGGAGGAAGAGCCGGAAC
>CAZOHB010000284.1:0-1831 GCA_964579345.1 uncultured Parasporobacterium sp. | reverse complement strand
CAACAATGCGGATTATATCATCCGTCTACTTTTTATACAACAAAAAAGGCAATCCTTCGACTGCCTTTAGTTAGTGCTGATTAGTTGTATTTACGCTTACGAGCAGCTTCAGACTTTTTCTTACGTCTTACGCTCGGCTTCTCGTAATGCTCTCTCTTACGAATCTCCTGCTGAATGCCGGCTTTCGCACAGTTTCTTTTGAAACGACGAAGAGCGCTGTCTAAAGATTCGCCTTCTTTAACGATAACATTTGACATAAGCTTCGAACTAACCTCCCTCCGATTATGGAATCTATCCGCTTACGCGCTTGATTATTATAACAACCTCATTTTATGCAGTCAAGAGAAAAATCGAACATAATAAATCTGAAGAAAGATTTCCCCGTTGGCAACTATATCCAGACAAATGTTGTCCTCGTTGGCGCTAAAACGCGCACTCGGACAAATTTGCTCTGGCGCAGCCTCCGGTATGGAAGGAAAACCTTTCGTATTTTCATTATTTACGAAATGTCGGCAGGAGGTTTTTAAATAACTGCGGATCTTCCGGCGGCTCCGGTTTCAGCATCAGGACAGCCGCAAGGTTGCCTCTCTTTCCCTGTGTAAAACGGTGCGAGAACAGCAGGTCCGGATTGTGGCAGGTGCAGATATCGGTTACATGGATATTTTCCGGTTTCACGCCTTCCCTGCGCAGCGTAGTCTCGATCGCTTTCCAGAGGCTGAGCTGATAATGTTCTGCATCTTTTCCGGGGAGGAAGATGGCCTTCATCTCGTCTTCCGAATACTCTTTGGAAAACGCCTCATAAAGATCTGCACTGACTTCGTAACAGTCCTGACAGATGGAGGGGCCGATACAGCAGATCACATTTTCCGCATGTGTCCCGTACTCTTTTCCCATCAGCCGGATCGCTTCTGCAGAAATCTGGCCGACAGTTCCTTTCCATCCCGAATGCACCAGACCGATCGCGTTATCGACGGGATCATACAAATAAACCGGAACGCAGTCAGCAAACAAGAGACAAAGCGCGACGCCGCTCTCGTTCGTAATAAACCCGTCAACAGCCTGCGTATCCCTCGGGCGGCTGATTCCGATCCCCCGGTCCTGCGCCGTAACAGGACAAACAATCGTTGTATGCTTCTGATTGGAGATCACAAGATTATTGTGATTGATGCCAATCGCCTTGCAGAATTCCATATAATTAAAGAGAATATTTTCTTTCGAATCCGGCCCGGCAAAGCCTAAATTCATCGACTTGTAGATACCTTTGCTGAAGCCTCCGCGGCGTGTGGAAAATGCGTTGACCAGTTGATCCTGATACTGATCCAACGCAGGAAATGTAATGTATTTCACTCTTCCTTTTTTCCAGAGGACCGTCTCATTATTCTTCTTCGGTGTATATATAATATTCTCTTTCATAAATATGATTCCGTTCTGTTTACTTAATCGATTCCGGAAGCTCTGCACTCGGTTTCGGCTTTGCAGCATCCGGGATAACCGTATTCCGGATTTACAGCATCCGGGTGATTCACACAGTCCCCGCTTCACAGCGTCCAGGCATTTTTGATGTGCCGGATCTCATCCCCGTCAATCAAAACCGCATCAAAGCGGTAGAAGCAGCGAAACGAAAGCCCGTGCATTTTGATATAGACTTTCGCAACACGGATGATCGTAAGCTGCTTGCTGCGGGGAATCGCGAACTCTGCTCCGCCGTAGGACCGGTTTTTGCGGTATTTGACCTCGATAAAAACGATCTCGTTTTTATCTCTGGCAATGATATCGATCGCCGGTGGTGGAACCGAACAATAATCCGGCGAGGATACCCATCACATTTCCG
>CAZOHB010000283.1:0-1834 GCA_964579345.1 uncultured Parasporobacterium sp. | reverse complement strand
ATAGAGCTGGCGTTCCGGCTCTTGGGTTGGTGCCTGATTTAAAATTGCTTCGCGTTCTATCTGATTCATCATGGTTATTTCTCAGGTAATATAAATATAATAATTGTTTTCGTGTGCAATACCGGTGACATAGACGCATTTTTCTTCCGTGATCACGTCCATATGCGGATAACGGTAGATACGCAGATGATTTCTTCTTCCGTGCCTTCGGTAGGTAATAAAAAGATCGCCGCATACATCTACAAAATCCTCGTCATAAAACGAAATGTCGTTTTCCGCAGAAAGCAGATTGACGAATTCGCAGGTGTCTTCAATATACTTGCGGACATACGGCGTATTACGGATCACATACGCAAGACGAAGATCCTCCGGTTCGATCTCCGTATTTTTACCGGTGATCTTTTCGCCGGTCACATAGTTATAAAATACACAGTCAGACTCCCGGTTATTCAGATCGACAATATTGTAAAAGATATAGTCATCACGCACTTCCGGTTTCAGGATATAGCGGTCAAAATAGGTCGACACCAGAAGCTTCATATCGATGTTCGTAAGCTTGAGGGCGATATCCGCTACGAATTTTGCCGTCGAGGTAATATAAACACTCTCGATCAGCGCATCCTTTTCCGAGCCGTAAGTCAGACGGGAATCTTCCAGATAGGAAAATCCCGTTTTGATCATGATATCGGTTTCATTTAACGGAACGATCGAGTTGATCCCGTTGTTGTTGAAATTCTCTTCAATGATCTCGATCGGCTCATTCGTCTCCGTATCATAAAGCGCCTGCGTAAAGACAATGTTTCCCATCAGGGAATCCGTTGCACGCACATCGACGATCTCTGTCTGGATCAGCATCTGTGTACGGGAAAGCACAAAGACCTTGATCCGTTTCAGCCCGCTCAAAACCGTTGCGGATTCATTCAGAGAGAAAAGGAATCGGGTCTCTTTTGTCGTGATGTTATATGCGTACAGATTAATATCAACCGTCGCATCCCCGTTGTCCTTGCAGGTTGCATAATACACTTCCGTGCATGGCTTATAGGCAACACGGATGTTGACAAAATCCGCCTTGCGCACTTCCGGTTCAACTTCTGTGATCGTATTGTTTTTCGGTTCATAGATGAAAAAGGACAGCTCGCCGCCCCTTTCCCCGTCATTATGATAAAGCTCTATGATCTTATTGTCCCGAACCAGAAGATCATACAGATCGCCTTTTTTTCGAATAAGATTAATATTGATATTCATACAGTTTACGCTTTGTATCTGCTGTAGATCTCTTCAAAAACTTTAATGCCGTCCATCGCCGCGCTGGTAATACCGCCTGCATAGCCTGCGCCTTCTCCGCACGGATACAGACCTCGGATATTGCTTTCGAAATGGTTGTTACGGAGGATACGCACCGGAGAGGACGTCCGGCTTTCCACTGCGGAAAGGACCGCATCCGGATCCGCAAATCCTTTGATCACATCATCAAATTTCTGGATCGATTCCTTGATCGCTTTAGCAACAACATCCGGAAGGATATCGTTCAGATCCGCAAACGCCGTGTCCCCTTTTGCAGAGGATTTTACGGTACGGAATCGTGTGGATTCTTTGTTTTCACGGAAGTCTCCGAACAGCTGGACCGGGATCTTTCCGCCGGCAGCCTGTGCAGCACTCGCTTCGAGTTCTCTCTGGAATTCGATGCCCGCGAGCGGATAATCGGTCGTACCGAAGTCATCCGGAGTAACGCTTACGATGATCGCCGCATTTGCATTCTTTCCTTTTCTTCCGGAATAGTCCGCGATACCTGAGATATCGCCCTTTACGTCAGCCATGAACACAGGAACACCCA
>CAZOHB010000282.1:0-1862 GCA_964579345.1 uncultured Parasporobacterium sp. | reverse complement strand
TAATTCATAATCACAAAAGAAAAAAGCATCCCCTCCGGATGCTGCATAAAATATCCTGTTCGTTCAGGTAGCAAACCTTGGCAGCATCTCAGTACCGATCCTTAAAGGTTTTCTATTTGTTCCATATACTACCACAGCGTTTACAGTGTGTAAAGAAGCAAAATCGCATATATTGCGACCGCTTTTTGCAGAATTCGCCTTTAAACACAATATATAGTAATATTCGTGTTTTCTGATATAATAGCGAAAAAGAATGCATATCATATAGGAGAATGAATATGAGATTAAAACTATTGGCATGCAAGATCCTTTTCAGGGAAGTTTCCCTGATCTGCAGCACGCTCGAAAACACGGTGGACATCACCTGGCTCCGTCAGGGAAAACATAATTATCCGGAACAGCTCCATGATCTTCTGCAGGAGGAGATTGACCGGATCGAATCCGGCGAAGATCCGCATACGAATAAAATGAACGATGACAGTGATGCGGACGACGGAATCGCTGACGACTTCGACGCGATCCTTCTGGGCTACGGGCTCTGTTCGGATGCGGTCTGCGGATTAACGGCGAAGAAACACCGGCTGGTGATTCCGAAGGCGCACGACTGCATTACTCTTTTTATGGGCTCGAAGGAAACCTATGCGAAAAACTTCAAAGAGATTCCCGGATGCTACTGGTATACGGCAGACTGGATTGAAAATACCGATATGCCGGGTGAAGCCCGTCACTGCAGGATGGTGAAAAAATATGAAGCAATGGATTATGACGAAGAAACCATCGAATATCTGATGAGCGCTTTGAATGGTCTGGATAACTACCATAATGCGGCCTATATCAGAATGCCTTTCCTGGATAAGGAAAAATACCGCAAGGTTGCAAAAGACGCCGCAGAATTCTACGGATGGGAGTATCATGAGATCGAAGGTTCGACTTCCCTTCTGGAACATTTCCTTTCCGGAGACTGGAATGAAGAAGACTTCCTGGTATTGGAGCCTGGTGAAACTGCGGTTCCTTCTTATGATCAGGATATTATTAAAAAAGGAACGGTCGTCTGAAGCAAGACGTAACAGAACGGGGTGCCGCAAAAGCTGCACCCCGTCTTTCTTTTTACAAAAAGTCTACAATTGCCTGAACCGCCAGATCCGAATTTTTCTCCCAGAGATGTCCGGCTTCCGGGATCGGAACGATCTTCAGATTGCGCAGGACGTCCTGATACTGCAGGGTTTTCTCCCGCGGCACATACTGATCTTCTTCCCCGAAAACAACCAATGCGCTTCCGTCATATGCTTTCAAATGTTCATAAACCTCTACTTTCTGCGCACTTAAAAAATACGGCCGGCCGATCCGGAAGAGTTCGGTTTCCATGACTTCCGGCGGATCATTAGGATCATAAAGGTTTCCAAAGAAGAATCCTGCTTTTGCCCGCATTTGAATATCCGCGGCCGGAGATAGGAGAACCAGCTTGTGTACTTCTTCCTTATGCTTTACTGCAATGTGGCTTGCGATAATGCCGCCAAGCGAATACCCAACAAGATAAACCTCGCTGACAAACGGGAGTTCCTTTGCATAAGAATAAAACGTCTCCGCATCCGCCATGAGCTGCTCCACTGTCATCAGCGCCATATCCCCTTCACTGCGTCCATGACAGCTGAAATCAAAACGGAGTGTGGCGATTCCTTTTTCTAAAAGCTGACGGGTCAGATTATAAAACGGATGCTGACGGCTGTTCGTATTAAATCCATGCATGATGATCGCAACCGGACAGCTCGCTCCCTCCGGCAGATCCGGCGTCTCCAGAAGTCCGTCCAGCAGCAGATCATCTCTTTTTAATTTGATTTTTTCTTTCATAGTTCTACCTTCTT
>CAZOHB010000281.1:0-1868 GCA_964579345.1 uncultured Parasporobacterium sp. | reverse complement strand
CTCGGATCGAACAGGGTGTTGAGCGGGTTTCTTCGGAAGAATTAAGCCGGCTTATGAAGGCGACCGCTTCCCAAATTCGTCAGGATCTGAATAATTTCGGCGGTTTTGGTCAGCAGGGATACGGATATAATGTAAAAAGTCTTTATGCGGAGATCGGCAAGATCCTCGGTGTGAAAGAGGCGCATGCGCTGATCGTGATCGGAGCAGGTAACCTTGGAAGGGCTCTCGTCCGCTATAAAGGTTTTTCTTCTCATGGATTCCAGTTCCGCGCCATGTTTGATATCGATGATTCTCTTTGCGGAAAAAGTATCAATGGCGTAAAGATCCATCGCCTGAATGAACTTGTCAATTTTGTGATGAAAAACAAAGTTGATATCGCTGCGCTGACGATTCCGTCAGAAGATGCGATCGAGGTCTCTAAACAGCTTTACAGTCTTGGAATCCGTAATTTCTGGAATTTTGCACATACTGATCTTGAACTCCCTCCGGATGCTGTTATTAAAAATGTACATCTGCTGGATTCCCTTTTGGAATTATCGTTTGAAGCCAGCCATTCGAATGGAGGAAAAGCATGAATAACAAAGATCTGCGGATCCGGGCAGATATTGATCTCGACGCCATTGCCCGGAATATCAAATCAATACAGAAAGGTCTCCGTAAGGGGGTAAAAACCTGCGCGGTGATCAAAGCCGATGCCTATGGGCATGGGGCAGTTCAGGTTTCACAGCGTGTCAAAGATCTGGTGGACTTTTTTGCAGTTGCAACGATCGAGGAGGCTTTGGAACTTCGGAACAACGGAATCTTCCATCCGATCCTTATTCTTGGATTTACACACCCGGCATATAACGAAGAAGCGATCCGTAATGATATCCGACTTACGGTGTTTGATCTTGATACTGCAAAGAAGATCTCACATGACGCAGCCGCATTGAAAAAAACAGCAAAGATCCATATCAAGCTGGATACCGGTATGAGCCGTATTGGATTCCCGGTCGGTGCGGAAACGATCGAGACGATTAAGAAGATACAGGCGCTTCCGAATATCGAGATCGAAGGTCTGTTTACCCATCTGTTTTCTGCAGATGAAAGAAGCAAGGCTGCTGCCATGAAACAGATCATGACGTTTGGAGAATTCTTTAACGATCTGGAAAAAGCAGGAATCTCTATTCCGATCAAACATTGCTCGAACAGTGCAGCGGCGATCCACCTGAGCCTTGCGAACTTTGATATGGTTCGTCTCGGTGTTGCGATGTACGGAATGTATCCGTCCCGCTATGTGCATCAGATCCCTCTGAAACCGGCGCTTTCACTGAAAAGCTATGTCACGATGGTCAAGACGATCAAGGCCGGCACCAGTGTCAGTTACGGAGCGACCTGGACCGCACAGGAGGATACGGTTGTCGCAACGGTCCCTGTCGGATATGCGGACGGATATATGCGGATCCTTTCTAACCGCGGATACGTTCTGATCCACGGAAAGAAGGCTCCGATCATTGGCAGGGTCTGCATGGATCAGTTCATGGTCGATGTTTCAAAAATCAGTAAGGTCAGACAGTTTGATGAAGTTGTGCTGATCGGTAAACAGAAGGAAAAAGAGATCACGACGGAAGAAATCGCCGAACTTGCGGAAACGATCAATTATGAGATTACCTGCAGCTTAAGTCCGAGGGTCCCGCGTATTTACCACAAACGCGGATAGGCGATGATCTTAACGATTGCGCAACCTCATAATTACTGTTATGATATAAAAACATATTTTTAAGGAGAAAGGTTTTATTATGGACGATAACCCCCGAACGGGATTTTTCAGTCGCTTGTTCAAAAAGAAAGAAGACAATGAGTTTGAAAATGAAATTGTCTCCATGCTG
>CAZOHB010000280.1:0-1963 GCA_964579345.1 uncultured Parasporobacterium sp. | reverse complement strand
GAACTTTAAGTCCCCGGTCGATTACGGATATGATCCGGAACTGATCGGCAACGTGGATGTTTTGATAAGCGCAACGGTTACGGATCCGGAAACCGGCCACGGCATGGTCACGTTCTCGCACTGCGTCAGAAAGATCCCGGGCGGCGTCGAATACCGTTCGCATTACTGGCAGGGAATGGGATTTGACGAGAACGGAAAAGAAACCGTTGTCGGAACACCTCCGGGAGGCTTCCCGGCAGACGTCCTTCGGAACACTGCTCTGCACAGCCTGTTAGAATATACGAATCTGGCTGTGATCCTTCCGCAGCTTTACGAGAACTATAAAGACGAGAAAGACTTTACCGTCGATCATTACAAATAAAACCTTCTATTGTTTCCAAACAAAAGAACCCGTGATTTGATATGAAATCACGGGTTCAGTACAACTATACGCTTTTATAATCGGCAGAAATGCCCTCTCAAATTGACAATTCTTTCTTTGTTTGCTATTTTATGAATATCATAAAGGGCATTTTATGATATTCATAAAATCGAGGTGATTTCATGATTCCAAGAAATATTACCGAACAAGTCAAAAAACTATCCAAAAAATTTCCAATCGTTACCCTCACCGGAGTCAGACAATGTGGTAAATCTACACTGTTAAGGAATACGTTTTCTGACTACGAATATATATCACTTGAGGATCCGGATATTCGTTCCTTTGCGCAAAATGATCCACGGAGTTTTTTAAATAACTGTAAAACGCCCTGCATTTTGGATGAGATTCAGCATATTCCGGAACTCTTTTCCTATCTTCAGACAAAAGTGGATCATGATAATGTTATGGGGGAATTTCTGCTCTCAGGCTCACACAACTTTCTCCTGATGCAAAGTATTTCTCAAAGCCTTGCCGGGCGGTCAGCAATATTAACATTAGCTCCTTTTTCCATTGCCGAACTGACTGCTGCAGATCTTCTTCCGGATACTGTTGATAAGCTTATGCTGAAAGGCTTTTATCCGGCAATTTATTCCAGAGAGATTGAAGCTCATGACTATTTTCCCAGCTATGTTACAACCTACATTGAACGAGACGTACGCCTTCTGCGAAACATTCCGGACGCCAATGCATTTATCCGTTTTGTACGTCTGTGCGCAGCTCGTTCCGGTCAAATTCTGAATTACGCAGAACTGGCAAACGCATGTGCAATTTCAGTTCCTACTGTTCGGGCCTGGATTTCTATACTGATTCAAAGCTATATTCTGTTTGAATTGCCACCGTACTATAATAATTTTTCAAAAAGACTTATTAAATCTCCAAAGCTGTATTTTTATGATACCGGCTTGCTCTGCTATCTCTTAGGGATTGAGACGAAAGAACAACTGCAGAATCATCCCCAGAGAGGCGCGATCTTTGAAACAATGGTCGTTTCTGAATATCAGAAAAGCCGGCTTTTTTCCGGGAAATCTCCTGCCGGATATTTTTGGCGTGATTCAAATCAAAACGAAGTTGATCTGCTGACAGAAGATTCCGGTAAACTAAAAGCAACGGAAATTAAATCCGGTAAGACAATGGAACAAAAATATTTAAGTGGCCTGAAAAAATTTGCTTCCATTAGCGGTATTTCGTCAAAAGATCTTCTTTGCATATATGGAGGAGATCAGACAATGAAGGGAGAAAACGGAAGCTTTGTATCGTGGAGAGATGCATTTTAATAAAAAAGGCTCATGATCTTCATCAGATCGTGAGCCTTTTGTACTATTTATTGTACTTAATCATTTAGTTAAATCTTATTTCGGTTCGCAGGCGAATCCATCCCAGACCGGTTTTCCTGTATAGGTCTTTGCTTCTTCCTGTCCGGAAAGAACACGGATGACACCAAAGCCCATTGCTTCTGTTTCAAAGCTTCCGGCATAAAAATAGTTCGGAGCGATCCACTCGGTGCCTTGTTTGATTCTTGCATCGAGTTCTTGGTCATGTGCA
>CAZOHB010000279.1:0-2011 GCA_964579345.1 uncultured Parasporobacterium sp. | reverse complement strand
TTTATGGAGAAGAACAGAATTAGTCCCGCGAAATACGGCAAAGGCATCAGAATGAAATTTTCCAAACAGGAAGAAGTTCTGGAAATGCCAAATCTTTTTGAGATCCAGAAGGCATCTTACAACTGGTTTATTACCGACGGCCTGAAGGAGATCTTTTCCGATATCTCGCCGATCGAGGATTTCAACCAGAGCTTAAGTCTTGAGTTTATTGATTTCCAGATCGCTAAAGAAGATATCAAATATACGATCGAAGAGTGTAAAGAGCGGGATGCAACTTACGCAGCTCCTTTAAAGGTAAGAGTCCGTCTTAATAATAAAGAAACGGATGAGATCAGCGAGCACGAGATCTTTATGGGCGATATGCCTCTGATGACAGAGACAGGAACGTTCGTGATCAACGGTGCGGAGCGTGTTATCGTCTCCCAGCTGGTCCGCTCCCCGGGCATCTATTTCACGCTCAGCCGCGACAAACTCGGCAAAGAACTTTATGCGTGCAATGTGATCCCGAACAGAGGTGCTTGGTTCGAATATGAGACGGATTCCAATGACGTATATTATGTACACGCAGACAAGGCAAGAAAGGTTCCTGTAACCGTTCTGATCCGTGCACTTGGTGTCGGAACAAATGAGGAGATCCTGGAGATGTTCGGTGAAGAGCCGAAGCTTCTCGCATGCTTTGAGAAAGATCCTTCCAAGAATTACAGAGAAGGTATCCTTGAACTTTACAAAAAACTGCGTCCGGGTGAGCCGCTTCAGGTAGAGAACGCAGAAAACCTGATCACATCCATGTTCTTCGATAACCGCCGTTATGACCTTGCAAAGGTCGGCCGTTATAAATTCAACAAGAAGCTTGCTTACAAGAACCGTCTGGTTGGAGCGACTCTTGCTGAGGACGTGATCCACCGCGGAACCGGAGAGATCCTTGCGGAAGCAGGAACTGTTGTTGATGAAGCTCTCGCAGAGAGTATCCAGAACGGTGCTGTTCCGTGCGTACTTGTAAAAGGTGAGGGAAGAGCAGTAAAAGTTCTTTCCAACATGGTCGTTGACATCGAAGAATATGTCAATCTTTCCGAAAAAGAAAAAGCAGAGCTCGGAATCTTCGAACGTGTCTACTATCCGGCACTGGAGACGATCCTGAACGAAAACACCAAAAAAGCAGATATTAAGGAAGCGATCAAAAAGAACATCGCGCTCCTTATTCCGAAACATATTACAAAAGAAGATATCTTCGCCAGCATTTCCTATGGCCTGAACCTGGATTCCGGTCTTGGAAACTTTGACGATATCGACCACTTAGGAAACCGCCGTATCCGTTCCGTAGGTGAACTCCTTCAGAACCAGTACAGAGTCGGTCTTTCCAGAATGGAACGTGTCGTTCATGAAAGAATGCAGACACAGGATATCGACACGATCACCCCGCAGTCTCTGATCAACATCAAACCGGTAACGGCTGCAGTAAGAGAGTTCTTCGGATCCTCCCAGCTGTCCCAGTTCATGGATCAGTGTAACCCGCTTGGAGAGCTGACACACAAGAGACGTCTTTCCGCATTGGGACCGGGCGGTCTTTCCAGAGACCGTGCAGGTTTCGAGGTCCGAGACGTACACTACACCCATTATGGAAGAATGTGCCCGATCGAGACCCCTGAAGGTCCGAACATCGGTCTGATCAACTCCCTGGCAAGTTATGCGCGTGTTAACAAATACGGATTCATCGAGGCTCCGTACCGCGTGATCAACAAAGACGACCCGGAAAATCCGGTCGTTACGAATGAAGTCGTTTATCTGACAGCAGATGAAGAAGATAAATATAAAGTAGCACAGGCGAATGAGCAGCTGGATGAAGAAGGACACTTCGTCCGCAATACCGTTGCAGGACGTTTCCAGGATGAGACCAGTGAGTACGACAAAACAGAAGTCGACCTGATGGACGTTTCTCCGAAGATGGTATTCTCCGCAGCTACATCGATGATCCCGTTCCTTGAGAACGACGATGCAAACCGTGCGCTGATGG
>CAZOHB010000278.1:0-2035 GCA_964579345.1 uncultured Parasporobacterium sp. | reverse complement strand
AATCCACAGAGCGTTTCTATTGGAAATAATCAGAATTTCATCCCTGATCCTCTTCCGACCAACATCGGTTATGCAATGGCAGGCGAAGTTGTGGAAGTTGGAGAAGGAGTTACCGAATTCAAGGTTGGAGACAAAGTAGTATCTACCGTCGAGCACGCGCAGTACATTATCACATCGGAATTAAATGTTACGCTTGCTCCGAAGGATATCGATATGAAGCAGGCAGCGTTCTGGAATCTTTCCATGACAGGTATGTATGCGCTCCGTCAGTCCGGTCTTATGATGGGTGAACCCTGTATCGTGATGGGCGAAGGATTTGTCGGATCTGTAACCGCACAGCTTGCAAAACTTGCAGGAGCCTGCCCGGTCATCATCACAGGACATCATGATGAAAAACTGGCAGCTTCCAAAGAAATGGGCATCGATTACGTCGTAAATACCAAGACGGATCCGGAAGGACTGGAGAAACTGATCGCAGAGCTTGGCATTGAGATCCCGGTCATCTTCGAAGCAACGGGCAACAGAAATGCACTGATGCAGGCGGCAAACCTGATCGCGGAACGTGGACGTCTTGTTATGATCTCCCAGGTTCATGGAGAAGCGCTTCCGCCGATTGATGATCCGATCATGCAGAAGGGTGTCAGCCTCATCGGAACTTATGTCAACTCCAGACCATACAAGATGAAGAGAGCAGACCTTGAGATCATCGGAATCTGGCCGCCGGTTATGAATACGAACCTCAAGGCATACAAAAACAAAGACAGCTGGACCAGCGATGATGACATCAAAGTTTATCTGGATATGGTGAAATACGGAAGACTCAATATTACACCGCTTATCAGCCACAACTTCACATACGAACAGATTCCGGAAGCATATGACAAATATGTATTCCCGAAACCGAGTTCCGATATCACAGGCGGACTGATCAGCTGGTAGTCGAAAGGACTTATGGGAAATTTCTTTAAAAGCAACGATTTTAAGACCGATTATAAAAAGCGTCCGAACGATGAATACAAGGCGGCGATGGATAAGCTGGACGATGAGACCAAAAGACGGATGAATCGTCAGAGAACCTGGATCTTAGTCGGAGTCATCGCAGCGGTGTTTGTCTTAGTCATTGTTCTGGCAGTAACGGGAATCGGTACAAATAAGGCACAGAGCGCAGGAAACATTTTGGATGGAGGAACAGCTCCGAAGATCGCCTGCCTCGGAGATTCGGTTACAGAAGGGCTGACTGTCACGGGATCCGGAAATGAAATCTGCAGCATAACATATCCGGATGCGATGAAAGCAGAACTGAACAAGGTCCTTAAAATCGAAGCCGATGTGAAAACTTACGGAGATTCCACAGGAATCGCGCAGAACACATCATATAAACAAATGAGTGAAGCCGCAGACATCGCAATCCTGCTTTACACCTTTGAAAACTGTAAGGCGGGTGAGGATCCTGAGGGAGTCCTCGAAGCAAATGTGGAGGGGCTGGTGAATCAGGGATGTCTTGTATATCTGGTCAACTACCCGTACAGCGGGACAGCATCCGATGCAAAAGCGGCAAAGCAGGCCAACCAGTATATTGCGAAAGCAGCGAAAGAGAAAAGCGTTCTGCTGCTGGATGCAAAGGCAAACTTTGAAGGCCTGCTCGATCAGGGATATACAGAAACAGATCTGTTTTCCGAAGACGGCATTCATTTAACAGAAACCGGCTACGAGATGCTTGGAAAATTTGTGGCCGGAGGCCTGATCTCAGACGCAGGACTGGATTAAGGCATAATCAGACAGATAACTGTCAGAAAGGAGAAGCAAATGGCAGGAAAGTTAACGAAAGTATTACACACGGGTATCAGTGTTTACAACATCGAAGAGTCCATCGAATGGTACAAAAAAGAACTGGGCTTTGATCTTGTGGAAGGTCCGTTCTATGCTCCGCCGCTGGATGCAAAGCTTGCTTTCATCGAGTGGAACGGCTATCAGATCGAGCTCTTTGAGTACAGCTCACCGAAAAAAATTCCGGATGACAGACTGATCCCGAACA
>CAZOHB010000277.1:0-2048 GCA_964579345.1 uncultured Parasporobacterium sp. | reverse complement strand
CAATTTCCGTCTGTACCAGCTGATCTGGAAGCGTTTTACCGCCAGCCGGATGACGAACGCAAAATACGATGTAACGGCGATCAACTTTGAAGTCAACGGCTATATCTTTAAGGCCACCGCGTCCAAGCAGACCTTTGACGGATTTATGTCTGTCTACACGCCGGGGGACGAGGAAAAAGAAGTAAAAAATAACGTCGTATCCAATCTGACGATGGATGCGGTGATCGATGACGTGAAATACGATGGCACGCAGCACTTTACGCAGCCGCCGGCACATTATACAGAAGCATCGCTGGTCAAAGCGATGGAAGAGCTTGGAATCGGCCGTCCGAGTACCTATTCTCCGACAATCACCACGATCCTTGCGCGGCATTACGTTCGCAAGGAAAAGAAAAACATCCTGGTAACGGAGCTTGGAAAGGTCGTCAATGATATCATGATCACCGCGTTCCCGGATATTGTGGATGTACAGTTTACCGCCAATGTGGAGGCGAAGCTTGACGAAATCGAAGAAGGCAGTACGGAATGGAAGAGCGTCCTTCGTGATTTTTATCCTGGTCTGAAAGAGTCCATTGACGCGGCAAGAGCAAAGCTGGAAAAGATTAAAGTCAAAGATGAAGTTACGGATGTGATCTGTGAGAAATGCGGACGCAACATGGTAATCAAATTCGGACCGCACGGAAAATTCCTTGCATGCCCGGGATTCCCGGAATGCCGTAACACTCAGTCAATCGTTGAGAAAGCCGGCGTGAAGTGTCCGGAGTGCGGAAAAGATCTGATCCTTCGGAAAACGAAAAAGGGACGCAGATATTACGGCTGCGAAGGATATCCGGAGTGCAATTTCATGTCCTGGACGAAACCGCAGCCAGGCCAGAAAGCCGTATCGGAACCTGTAGCTGAAGAAGACTGATGACTGAACTTTTATAACAGAATTTAACGATCGATCATGAAAAGAACGATACGAAATTATATTATCCGAATAGCGATCATTGCTGTTCTTGCTGCTGCGGTCATTTTGATCGCGAACTCTCTCAGACCAACCTGGGATGAGTCGACAGAGCAGAGAGCGGATCGTGAAATTACACAGAAAAACGACCTGGTCCTCTGGTATTATGATGAGGACCTGACTCCTTATGTCAAACAGCTCGAGGCTGATTACTTCCGGAAGGAAGGACTCCATATCGGCAGCGAGCTTGTTTCTGTCGTTTCATTTTTCGAAAACATCAACCGGAATAATCTGACAGGCGAAGCGGTCCCGGACCTTTACATTACCGATACGACCCGCCTCGAACAGGCCTATCTCGGATCTGTCGCAAAGCAGGCGGCTTATCCGGATATTTATACGCTGCAGAATTATTCTGTCAAAGCCCTGACGTCCGTGCGCTACGGCGGAACGCAGGTGGCTTATCCGCTTTGTTTTGATATGGAATATTTCGTCTATAACAAATCTTACATGGACGAGGCTCCGAAAAGCTTTGCGGATATTGCGCATGCATCAGAAGTCTTTGTAAAGGATAAAGAATCCCCGATCGATATGGAGATCCTTTATGATCCGGACGATCTGCTGTTTAATTATCATTTTATCGGAGGTTCGCTGAATTTAGGCGGAGACACCGGAGATCAGGACACAGCGTTCGAAACGGATGAAGAGGCTGTTCTTGCTGCCTTAAACAGCTATCAGAATTTCAGCAAAAAAGTAAAGATCAATAAAAAGACGACAACGTATGACCTCGTGGAAAACAGTTTTGTGTTCGGACGAAGCATGACAGCTCTGCTGAAATGCAGTTCTTTGGATGCGCTGAATCAGGAAGGAACAAACTATGAGATCGCGCAGATGCCGGCTGTTGATACGGGAATCTCTTCGAAAGCGCTGTCCGCGACATGGTGCGTCTGTGTCAACCCGATGGCAAAAGATACGGCAGAAGCAGAGAAGCTGGCAAAATTCATGACATACGACAGCACTTCGAACATCTATGATCTGTCCGGCTTTATGCGCTGCAAAAGAATGGACTATAAAGATGCCGGCTTTGACCGGGTTTATGAGCTCT
>CAZOHB010000276.1:0-2058 GCA_964579345.1 uncultured Parasporobacterium sp. | reverse complement strand
GTCAACGACCAGATCGATAACCAGTTCATCCGGTACCAGTCCGCCGGCATCCATGAAAGATTTTGCTTTCATGCCGAGCTCTGTACCTTCTTTGATATTTGCTCTGAAAATATCGCCCGTTGAGATATGCGGGATCTGATATTTATCAGCGATTAATTTTGCCTGTGTGCCTTTTCCGGCTCCCGGGGCACCTAACATAATGATTTTCATAATGCTTTCCTTTTTCAGCTATTACACGCTATTTGACTGGCTTCGTACGGAATGCTGCGCTTCGCTCTCGCATTCCTAAGTCCACTCCGTACTCCCGCACCTTTGGTGCTGCGTATTACGTGGACTGTCGTTCGTCGAATAAATCAGATAGGGAATGCAAGCATTCCCCTCTGCTTTATTCTCCTCACTACTTCGCCAGGAATCCCGAATAATTTCTTACTAACAACATGGATTCCAGCTTCTTCGCGGTCTCTAAGATAACGCCTACTACGATGATCATGGATGTTCCTGCGAAGGACAGTGATGCGTTAAACACACCGGATACGATCATCGGAATGATTGCTACGATAATAAGACCAACTGCTCCGATAAAGATCAGATATTTCAGGACTTTCTTGAAATAATCCTCTGTTGCTTTACCAGGTCTGATGCCCGGTACAAATCCACCCTGTTTCTTAATATTGTTGGAAACCTCTGTCGGGTTGAACGTGATCTGTGTATAGAAATATGCAAAGAAGATGATCAACGCGATATAAAGCAGAAGTCCCAGTGAATAGATCGGGTACTGCGGATTGCACCAGTAGCTTGACGTAAAGAATCTCGTCCATGTGCCCGGCTGATAGTTCGTTGCAAAGTTTGCAATGATGACCGGGAACTGGAACAGGGATACTGCAAAGATGATCGGGATGACGCCGGCCGTATTCACTTTCAACGGAATATGGGACGCCTGTCCGCCATAGCTTCTTCTGCCAACAACTTTCTGGGAATACTGAACCGCAATTCTTCTTTCGCCGTCATTCAGATAAACGATGAATGCTACAACGAATACGACAAGTGCAATGATGATCAGTGCGGAAAGAACCGCCATACCAATGCTGCTTGCGCCTTTTACGAACTGCTGATACAGATTGGAGAAGTCGTTCGGCATCGTGGATACGATGTTGATCAACAGGATGATGGAGATACCGTTTCCGATTCCTTTTTCTGTGATCTGCTCACCCATCCACATAATCAGGGTTGCGCCTGCTGTCAGGATCAGAATATCAGCGATCATCGTCCATACATAAATACCGCCGGACAGAGAACCGAAAATGCCCTGGTTACCGAAACCGATAACCATGGCAACACTTTCGATGAGTGCAAGTCCAACTGTAAGATAACGAGTGATCTTTGCGATTTTCTGTCTTCCGTCTTCCCCTTCTTTCTGCAATTCTTCCAATTTCGGAATTGCAATTGTAAGAAGCTGGATGATGATCGACGCCGTAATGTAAACTGTGATGTTTAATGCGAAAATGGACATGGAACTAAACGAAGAACCTGTCATCGCATCAAAGAATCCAAATGCTCCGGTGGAAAGTCCGCCGAGGATTTCTTTGATTACGGCTGCGTCTGTTCCAGGAAGCGGGAGCTGGCAGCCAAGACGAACAATAATAAGCATTACGATTGTATAGATGATTCTTTTACGAATCTCTTTAATTTTGAATGCCTGTACGATCGTTTTGAACATTTACTCTACCTCACATGTACCGCCTGCTGCTTCAATTTTTGCTTTAGCAGATTCACTGAATGCAGTGACCTTAACATTTAATTTCTTTGTGATTTCGCCGTTACCCAGAATCTTAACGCCATCACGCGGATTCTTGACAAGGCCGATATCCATGAGAGATTCGATTGTTACATCAGCTCCGTCTTCAAATCTGTCAAGCATGCTGACATTGATTGCAACGATCTCTTTGGTATTTCTGTTCGTGAATCCTCTCTTCGGGATTCTTCTGTATAAAGGCATCTGGCCGCCTTCGAAACCGATTCTCGGTCTTCCGGAACGTGCCTTCTGTCCTTTATGTCCTT
>CAZOHB010000275.1:0-2088 GCA_964579345.1 uncultured Parasporobacterium sp. | reverse complement strand
CTCGTAGAAGTCGCTCTTGCCCGTGGGCAGTTCCCCTGCGCGAACCCTCCGCCCCTTATCTTTGTTCTGGAACTGGCTGCGTTCATTCTGGCACTGCACAACGATTCCCGTCGGGAGGTGTGTGATACGAATTGCCGAGCTTGTTTTATTGATATGCTGACCGCCGGCTCCGGAGCTGCGGTAGGTATCGATACGGATGTCATCGTCCGCGATCTCGATATCCAGATCCTCTTCAATATCCGGCATAACATCGCAGCTGACAAAGCTGGTCTGTCTTTTTCCGGCAGCATTAAACGGGCTGATCCGTACAAGACGGTGTACACCCTTTTCACTCTTTAAAAGACCATACGCATTTTCGCCGTAGATCTGGATCGTAACGGATTTGATTCCCGCTTCTTCACCTTCACGGTAATCCAGCACTTCGTACTTGAATCCATGACGTTCCGCCCAGCGGCAATACATGCGGTAAAGCATACTCGCCCAATCGCAGCTTTCCGTTCCTCCTGCTCCTGCATTTAAAGAAAGAATCGCATCGAGCTGGTCGAACTCTCCGGAAAGAAGGGTCGATACACGATAATCCTCGTACGCAGATTTAAAGTTTGCGAACTCTGTCTCCACTTCCTGTGCGAGGTCTTCATCGTCCTCTTCTTCCGCCATCTGGATCAGTGTTACCAGATCCTCATAAGACGCGTCGAGCTTATCATACCGCTCGATCTCGCCCTTCAGCAGTTTCATTTCTTTCATTAAAGCAGCGCTCTGCTTGGAATCATCCCAAAAGCCGGGCACATTCATCTGCCCTTCGATCGTTGCGATCCGCGCAAGCTTATCCTCCCGCAAAAGAGCCTTCCCAAGGTCTTCCATCGGGTCTTTAAATTGTCCTAATTCATATTTAATCTGATCAAGTAATACCATAGCTGATAAATTATAAACTATTTTCTTTATTAAATAAAGTAAAAGTTAACTAAAACTTCCCATAATACTTCAGGCATCCCATTCGGGATGCCTGATCAATCACATTATGCTTTTCTGCCGCAGCACTGCTTATACTTCTTGCCGGAACCGCACGGGCACGGATCGTTCGGATAGACCTTGTCCGTCGCACGCTTTTTCGTGCGGCTGACGGAGGTGTCGTCCTTGTTCGTAGCCATCGGCTGTGCCACCTGCTCGCGTTTCACTTCCTGCTCGATCTTGACATGCATCATCACACGGACGGTATCTTCCTGGATGCCTGCGATCATGCCGTCAAACATATCGTAGCCGGCCATCTTGTATTCCACGACCGGATCTCTCTGGCCGTAAGCCTGAAGACCAATACCCTGACGAAGCTGATCCATATCGTCGATGTGGTTCATCCAGTGGCGGTCGATCACACGCAGCAATACCACACGCTCGACTTCCCGCAGATGTTCTTCCACAGGGAATTCCTTCTCTTTTGCTTCATACAGCCTGTGTCCAAGTACGATCATGTCTTTGCGGAAATCTGCCTTGGAGTAAGATCCGGAAAGCTGTTCTTCGGAGAGACCGACCGCCGTATCAAAGATCGGTGTCCAGCTTTCGTTGAAGCTTGTCATATCCCACTCTTCCGGCTTCGATCCCTCGACGATCGCCGCATCTACAATCCGTCCTGCCGTTGCATCGATCATCGAATAGATCGAATCACGCATTGACTCACCGTCAAGAACCCGGCGGCGTTCCGCGTAAATGATCTCTCTCTGCTCGTTCATGACTTCATCATATTCCAGCAGATTCTTACGGATTCCAAAGTTGTTGTTCTCGATCTTTTCCTGTGCACGCTCGATCGCGTTGGAAAGCATCTTATGTTCGATCTGCTCGCCTTCTTCCACACCCAGTGTATTGAATACATTCATCAGACGCTCGGAACCGAACAAGCGCATCAGATCATCTTCCAGTGAAATATAGAAACGGCTTTCACCGGGATCTCCCTGTCGTCCGGAACGGCCTCGCAGCTGGTTGTCGATTCGTCTTGCTTCATGGCGCTCTGTACCGATGATCTTTAAGCCTCCTGCGGCTCTTGCATCATCATCGAGCTTAATATCGGTACCACGGCCTGCCATGTTGGTTGCGATT
>CAZOHB010000274.1:0-2095 GCA_964579345.1 uncultured Parasporobacterium sp. | reverse complement strand
ACATCACCGGTGAATTTATCCGGAACGGTAACCTTCAGAGAAGCGATCGGCTCAAGAAGAACCGGACCTGCCTCCATAAAGCCTTTCTTGAAAGCAAGGATCGTAGCCATCTTGAAGGACATTTCGTTGGAGTCTACCGGGTGGTAAGATCCATCATAAAGCGTTGCCTTTACGCCGACAACCGGATAGTTCGCAAGAGGTCCTCTCTGTACGCACTCCTGCAGACCTTTCTCAACAGCCGGGAAGTAGTTCTTCGGTACGGAACCGCCGACAACTTCTTCATCAAATTCGTAAGCTTTTGTGGTATCTCCAAGAGGAGCAAAACGCATACGAACATCACCATACTGTCCATGTCCGCCGGACTGTTTTTTATGTTTGCCCTGTACGTCAGAGGTCTTTTTGATCGTCTCACGGAAAGCAAATGCCGGTTTTTCCAGAACAACGTCAACTTTGTATTTATCTTTCAGTTTAGAAACAACAACATCGAGCTGCTGATCACCGATACCATAGATCAGTGCCTGCTTGTTCTCTTCATCAGCAACAGTCTTAAGAGTCAGATCTTCAGCACACATTTTTGCAAGTGCCTGGCTGATCTTATCTTCTTCGCCTTTATTTGCTGCACTGTATTTCATGTAGGTATACGGTTTCGCCATCACAAATCTGTCGAGAATGATCGGGGCATCTTTTCTGCAAAGCGTATCACTTGTCTTTGCAAGATTCAGCTTGCCGATAGCTCCGATATCACCCGGCTGAAGTTCTTTGATCTCTTCGAAGTTCTTGCCGCGCATGATATAAAGTTTGGAGATCTTCTCGGAAGCATCTGTCTCTGCATTGAATACGGTGTCATCCGAAGACAGAACGCCGGAATAAACCTTAACCAGAGAATATTTACCGATAAACGGATCAACGATCGTCTTGAATACATAAGCAGCCAGCGGCTGATCTGCAGAGCATTCGCAGATAAAGGTATCGCCGCTCTTGACATCCTTGCCGTATTTTCTGACCGGGGATTTGTCCGGTGACGGGAAGTAACGCTCGATTGCTTCCAGAACCATCTTTGGTCCGAAGTTCTTGGTAGAAGCTCCGACCTGTACCGGTACGATGTCGCCGTCCGTTACGCTGTTCTTCAGAGCGCCCATGATCTCTTCGAGGGTAAATTCTTCACCGCCGAAATATTTATCCATCAGTTCTTCGCTGGTTTCTGCAACTGCTTCCATGATCATGTCTCTCGTCTCAGCCATGGAATCAACCAGATCTGCCGGAACTTCGCACTCATCATAAGAGCCGTCTGCTTTGTATAATCTTCCTGCCTGACGGATCACATTTACATAGCCTGTGAATCCTTTGTCATCTTTGATTGGAAGATGGAATGGAGCGATCTTCTTTCCAAACTCAGCCTTTAAAGACTCAACAACAGCCATATAATCCGCATTTGGATCGTCCATGCCGGAAACGTAGATGATTCTCGGAATCTTATATTTCTCGCAGAATCCCCATGCCTTGATAGCACCGACTTCGATACCGGATTTTGCATTAACAACGATAACGGCAGCATCAGCAACGCTCAGACCTTCTTCGGTTGCACCGATAAAGTCAAAGTATCCCGGAGTATCCAGAACGTTGATCTTGATTCCGTTAAACTCGATCGGGATCACCGTTGTGCTGATTGAAAATTTTCTCTTCTGCTCTTCTTTATCGAAATCGCTGATCGTGTTTCCGTCAGCAATCGTTCCCATTCTTGTAATTACACCCGTAGTAAAACCAAAAGCCTCTGCAAGAGATGTCTTTCCGGCTCCTCCGTGTCCAAGTAAAACAACGTTTCTGATGTTCTCTGTCTTATAAACATTCATAAAAAAATACCTCCAAATGTATTTACTTACCGTACCTATAAGTTTACTAAAACGGTACCTTATTTGCAAGTGCAACTTCCCTGAAGGAAAGGGATTTACAAGGTGTAAAAGAAGACTTCAGGCGGCTGTCCGAAGACAGCCGCCAATTAGAATTCAAGAAATGCTCAGAAGATAATTTACATAACATCCGGCTCGAGATCATCCGGGTTTAATTCTGCCATGTGGATATCCGGAAGATCATCCGC
>CAZOHB010000273.1:311-2131 GCA_964579345.1 uncultured Parasporobacterium sp. | reverse complement strand
TGTTCATAAGGTATCCGAACTTCCAGTTCTGATATCCCATCTGAAGGATCTTGTCATACTCATCCGGATCATCAAAGTACGGAGTCTCTACGAACTGATACAGATCGTTCTCGCCGATCTCGCGGCCCGGAAGACGTACCGGCAGGCCCATGATAAAGGTTGTATCCAGCGGTTCCATAGCCATGGAAACGTCCGGCTTTCCGTACAGTTCCCAGGTTTTTGCCATTGCATCGATCCAGTTCTGCGGATCCGGATCAAGGATCTCTTTCTGGGTCTTTCCGCCGAGCGGTCCATAGGTTGCCAAAAGCATCGGCATGATCGGCATTTCTCTTCTGTCGCTATATGGGGTCATGCTTAACATTTTTCCATACTTTTCAAATGAGTTCATATTGTCCTCCTCGTGAGTGATGTATATAGTTTTACTTTTCTTACTTCGCATCTTTGTTACTATGTGCTGATTGTATAGGAGGAAGTCAATAAAAAAATCGTATCCGAGATACGATTTTGAAAAATTATGCGTTGCGCTATTGTACGATTCGTACAAAACCTTTTTCATGAAAAGGATTTGCACGGCTCACAGCCAATGCTTCTTCTTGAAGAAGATCAGGCAAAATACCACGATGAGTACGCTTACGATTATGACGAGCGGGTATCCCCACGGCCAATCCAGCTCCGGCATATGACGGAAGTTCATGCCATACCAGCCGACGATCAGGGTCAGCGGCATAAAGATCGCCGTTACGACGGTCAGGATCGCCATCGTATGGTTCTGCTTCAGGTCGATCTGCGACTGGTAAAGATCGCCGAGCTGCATCGAATAGTCTCGAAGCGACGCCGCCATGTCATGCAGCCGCGCCATACGATTGGTAAACAGATGGAAATAGCGCAGATTCTCTTCTTTGAAGAAGTTGTTTTCATTTTCTTCAAGTTCCTGGCTCAGGTCGATCAGCTGCTCATAATGGATCCGGAGTTTACGGATATCCCCGCGGATTTCCGTCAGATGTTTCAGCGGCGCTTTCTCCACGCCTTCGAGGATCGCCATCTCGATATCATCCAGTTCATCCTCCGTTCTCTCCATCATCCGCATATCGTTATGCACGATGCTCTCAAGAAAATCATAGAAGAAACGCTCCAGACAAGGCAGCTGCCATTTGCGCGACTTACGGATTTTGTCGACAATGCGCTGTGCGACGCCGGAATCATCGATAAAAATAATGCCTTTCTCATCCAAAGCAAACGCAAAGCGCAGGCCTTCGCCGGATAGGTCCTTGCGGTCGGGAATCAGAAACGTCCCGGTCAGCGAGTCGATGTTGACCTCGATCTTCGTGTTGTGGATTTCGTCCAGGTTCAGATCCAGGTCAATTCCGAGATCAAACGAGTCCCGGTCCCGCTCCCACTCCTCGGTGGTCAGCACAGCAACGTACTGCGTTTCGTCCGCCAGGCATTCCTGTAGGCTGCATTCTTCTAAGGTTGTTTTTATTAAATAGAACATGCTGAATTTACCTTCCGTTTACGGTTGCGGTTTCGATCGTACAATCAGCAGCCACACTGCCCTTCAGGCTCTCAACGGTCTTTCCCCATCCGCTGCCGCCGGACGTTGCAAAGAGAACGATCTTCTTACCGGAGAAATCATATTTTTCGAGGAACGTGTTGATGATCGTCGGCGCGATATACCACCAGATCGGGAAGCCGACCCAGATCACATCATAATCTGCAATATGCGCATCATCGTCAACGATCTCCGGGCGGAACGTCTTGTCCGCCATCTCAACCGATGAACGCGACTGCTTATCCATCCAGTTGAGGTCCGCCTTTGTATA
>CAZOHB010000273.1:0-301 GCA_964579345.1 uncultured Parasporobacterium sp. | reverse complement strand
ACCGGCGTTATCTCATACAGAACCGCCCCCTGCTCCTTTGCGATTTTTTCCGCCTGTTTTCGTGTTGTTCCGGTTGCGCTGAAATAAACTACGAGTGTTTTCATATCGGTCTCCTTTGATTCATTTATTTGTCAACATTTTACACCAGCCCCGCGCCGGTGTATATCTTTACTTTTGATACAACTGCCGGGGAATCATATTCCGGTCCTGTCTCTGCATGATCTGATGCGGGAATTCCACTGCGCAAAAAAAGAAAAAGCCGCACCTTGCAGCGCGGTTCTTTCTCTGCATGATTTGCCGC
>CAZOHB010000272.1:0-2133 GCA_964579345.1 uncultured Parasporobacterium sp. | reverse complement strand
CAAAGTATTCTTTTTCACAGTAGCAATTGTATCGGATTCAGCAGATGAAAGCTTTGTCGTGAAAACCCAAATGATGAGGCTTTTTTTGGAATTTCAACCGAAGGAGCTTCCCTGCCCCTGTGCTATCCTTATGCTGTAAATTGGGGAATCAGAGTATTTCAGGATAGAAAAGAAAAGAGGTATACATGTACAAAAAGGAATACGGTGCATTCCGCTGCCAGCACGCAGGGATGCATGTAAGAAGCATCAGGGAAACCGTTGCCTGGTACAAAGACGTATTAGGGTTTGAAGAAGTGCCGACCCCGGACTCTGCCGTGTTCAAGGGGTGTTTCCCCAACAGCCAGCTGATCCGGCAGGGGGATTTTTATCTGGAACTTTATGAGGTCCCGGATGCCGGAGGCTTCGACTGGGTAAACCTGGAATATAACGTCGGGGTAAAGCATCTGAGTTTTTCCATCGAGAATCTCGATGTCATGATGAAAGATCTGCGCGCACGCGGAGATGTTGTCATTCTCGTTGACAATGAATACAGCGAAGAAATCTGCGGTGTTCCCGGCGGCGACAATGCCGTTTACATTCTTGACAATAACGGCATTCTGATCGAACTCAGCAAAGTGCACAGCAGGGGCTAGAAGGGAGGAGCAAAAATGGAAATTAACAGAAGCTATTATCTTGATGACGCAAACCCGCTCAACGGCACCTATGACTGCTGCATGAAGCAGGAATTTCACGGAGGCACAAACCGTCGCTTTGGAAGGATCCGCTTAAGAGCAGACCGCAGCGGCCGGCTTTCCGGAACCATGTTCCCTACCATGTTCTGGCTGGAGTCCTCTTTTTCCTATGGCAGCTGGGACGGAAACAGCTTTGCATTCACTGCTCATTTCAGCTCTCCCTGCCAGCAGTTTTCCATGGATGTAAAGGGAAGTGTAGACGGTGACACATTGTCAGGCAGCGTTTCTTCCCCCATGGGCGACTATGTGCTAGAAGGGCATCGGATCGCTGATGTTCCTCCCCGCAGCGGAACCTGAAGAAATCTTTGGCAGGATATTTTGACTACGGATGATTCTTTCAATCTCTTTGTTTTGAAAGATCATGAAACTTAAATATAAAGGAGAACCCGTAACATGGATATGAATAAACTGATGCGCCCGCAGAGCATGGTGATCGTCGGCGCAAGCGATAAAGTCGGAATGGTAGGCGGTGCGACCAAAGGCTGTGTGAAAGGAGCGAATGCCGATCGCATCTATTATCTCAATCCATCCAGGGATGAGGTCAATGGACGCAAATGCTATCACTCGCTGTCCGAGCTTCCGGAAGTTCCGGAATGCATGCTTCTTTGCACACCGGCGAAAACCATTGCCGGATACCTCGAAGAAGGCGGCAGGATGGGAGTCGGTGCTGCCGTTGTGTTAGCAAGCGGTTTTTCGGAAGAGCGAAGCGCCGAAGCGCAGGCGCTTTCCGACGAAGTAAAGGAGATCTGCCTGAAATATGACATTGCTCTTTGCGGACCAAACTGTATCGGAATCGTCAATGGTATCGACAATATCAGCATCTCGGCGAATAATGACGAGACGATGACGCTTCTTGCGGATGATAACCGCAGAGGATTGGGAATCGTCGCGCAGAGCGGCTATATCAGCTCCGGATTCAATAATCCGGACTGTGATTACTTAGCCTTTATTGTAAGCGCAGGCAACTCCATCATCTGTGGTCTCGAGGATTATATGCTTTATTACGCAAACGAACCCCGGATCAACGCGATTGCCGCTTACATCGAAGGCATCCGCAAGCCGGATGTTTTGGAAGAAGCATTAAAAACAGCGGCAAAAAACAGAAAGCCGGTCATTATCCTCAAAGCCGGTTCCTCTCAGAAAGGCGGTTTTGCAGCTGCCTCTCATACCGGAAGCCTTGCAGGAAACTATCGCAGTACGCTTTCCATCTTTGAAAAATACGGTGCGATCGTTACAAAAAATCTCCAGGAGCTTGTCTCTACAGCCAGAATGTTTGCCGTCCTCGACGGCCATTTCCCGGAACAAGCTGCGATGGCAGGTGTAAATTTCTCCGGCGGTGAAAACACCCTGTGCGCGGACACGTCCGAACGCTGCGGGATCGCTCTGCCGGACTTCGCAGCGG
>CAZOHB010000271.1:0-2156 GCA_964579345.1 uncultured Parasporobacterium sp. | reverse complement strand
ATGACCGAACCGGACCGCTGTATCGATCAGCTTTTCGATGTCGGTCGTTGCGTCCATATCCGAATAGCGGGTATGGAGATGAAGCTCCACTCGTTTTTTCGGAGCATTATCCATTCGTTTGGAAAGCGGCTCATGAATCTCCCGGATACCAGCTACCCTGGTCATCATGACTTCGCCTTCGAAGTTGTCATATTCGACTTTTCCATGCGCCTCGATCACAAGGCCTTTCTTAAAGATATCCGGAAGCTCCTCCTCCCCTTCCTTTAAGAACATTTTCATGGAGATACTGTCTTTGTTATCCGTGATCGAGATCTTAAAAATTTTGAATCCCGTTTTGGTCGTCGTCAGCTCCGTCTCAAAGATCTCGCCGCGGATGATGACGTCACGCATCTCGCCGATGATATCGGCGATCTCTGTCGGCGAGCCCTTGAACTCACGGCCGTAAAGCATGCCCGGATCCGGCCCCTTTTTCTTTGCAGTGTAGCGTTTTTTACCTGCTCCTCCACCGCCTCCCGGTGCATAGCCGGAAGAAGACCGGGAAGATTTTTTCGTCTCGGAAACCGGCGGAAGCGCCACATACTCATATTCATAATCATCCATATAGACAGCATCCGGAATCGGCTCCGGGGCTGACATAACCGGCGCCGGGGCAGGTGCAGACACGACCGGTGCCGGCGCAGGCAATGGTTCCGGTTTCATTGGGCTCTGCTCCATCTGCAGATTTGCAGCCGGAGCCGGTGCTGCCGCCTGCTGCACCGGAATATCTACAAGCTGAACCGGGATCATCCCGTTCAGAACCTGATGGGAGAGTTCTTCTTCCATACGGGTTCTGTGCTGTGCAGAGATCATCTCTCCGCCGGATATTTTTACACGCAAAAAATTTCCTGTTTTTACCAGCGTAACGGAATCTACCGCAACTCCTTCAAACAGGAATTCAAGATCTTCTTTCACTTTCAGCGTCGGAAACGCCGCAAAAAAATTTTTCATTCCACTTCCCATTGATCTAATTCTGTCTTTAAAGCCGAAAGGAGTTTCTCCTCCGGCAGTTTTTCTATAATCTCGCCGTGCTTGATCAAAAGGCCGCAGCCTTTTCCGCCCGCGATACCGATATCCGCTTCTTTCGCTTCGCCAGGACCGTTTACCACACAGCCCATGACCGCAACTTTGATCGGCAGATCATAACCGCAGACCAGATTTTCCACCTGATTCGCAAGCCCGACCAGATCGATCTCCGTGCGTCCGCAGGTCGGACAGGAGATCACGGTCACGCCTTCTTTTCGGAGGCCGAGATTTCGCAGGATCGCCTTTGCGCTTTTGATTTCCTCCACCGGATCGCCCGTCAAAGACACACGGATCGTATCTCCGATTCCCTGATACAGGATAATGCCGAGACCCATCGCGCTTTTGATATTGCCGGAAAGAATCGTTCCCGCTTCTGTAATTCCTACATGGAGCGGATGGTCTGTCCGGTCCGCGATCAGCTCATGCGCCTTTGCGCACATGACAACATCACTGCTTTTAATACTGATCACAAGCTCTTCATACCCGAGGTCTTCGATGATATGGACCTTATCCAGCGCACTTTCTACAAGGCCTTCCGCTGTCACGCCGCCATACTTTTCCACAAGCTCTTTTTCCAGCGAACCGGAATTAACGCCGACGCGGATCGGGATCCGGCGTTCTTTTGCACAGGCAACCACCTCACGGATATGGTCTTCCCCGCCGATGTTTCCCGGATTGATACGGATCTTATCTGCTCCGTTTTCCATCGCAAGGATCGCAAGCTTATGATCAAAATGAATATCTGCAACAAGCGGGATTGAGATCTCTTTTTTGATCTCACGGAAAGCTTTTGCGGCTTCTTCTGTATTCGCCGTTGCGCGGATGATCTCGCAGCCGGCCTCTTCCAGACGGTGGATCTGCTCTACAGTCGCTTTCACATCCCAGGTCTTTGTATTTGTCATAGACTGGATCGCGATCGGGCTGCCGCCGCCGATCGTCACGTTGCCAATCTGCACTTTTCTTGTTTTGTCTCTGTAGGTGTTCATCATCATGACTCCATGAAAGTTTTTTTTATTCATAAAGATCTTTCCTCCGCTCTGCCGCCTGCGCCAGCGGTTTCTTGATCCCGTGCGCGTCTTAGCGCCAGCGGGGTC
>CAZOHB010000270.1:0-2196 GCA_964579345.1 uncultured Parasporobacterium sp. | reverse complement strand
TGGAGCTGAAGCATGCACTGGAAAGACCCATGATCAGCATTACGATCAGAACGACCGGAAGACTTGTGGAAAAGCCAAAGAGCACAAGGCAGATTGCCATAACGATCAGTGCAATTCCTGCCATTAATTTTGCATTCTTACGTGAAAGTCTTGCCCAGATCAGAATGCCGGCACCGTCTAAGATACATGCAATACCATTAAATAAAGTTAATGTGTTGGAGTCCCAGCCGCGAAGTCCTGCTAAATACGGGATAACCGTGTTTGTCTGTCCACCGACGAAACATGCAGAAAGGAGCATGAGAATACCGGTGAAAATGATCATCCCGATCTGTTTCGGGCCGTACCATTTCGCTTTTTGTTTTGTAGTTTCCATATAGAAATTACCTCCTCTTTTTTTTACCGAGATGCTTGCGCATCACGACACTTATGCTTGCACGCAAATTATAGAATAGAAGCAATTGTGCAAACTTGGATGATTTGCCACAAATAAAGGGGGGCTTTTGTTCATTCGTGACCAAAGCGATTTTCGGCAAAAAATCCGTTGTGCAGCCTTGCACAGTCTATGCATAAAAAACTTCATCAATTGGCTAATGCAAAGTAGACACAGGCAAAATAAAATGAAACCATCAAAAAAGAACTTGACTGAAAAGTTCGGCAGATCAGACGGAGAGGTCGCCGGAAAACAATGAGGAAAAAGTGAAGGAGGAAGTATGATTCAGATTACGATTAACGGGAATCCTGTTCCTACACGTGACGGAGCTACGATCTTTGAAGCAGCTTACGAAAACAAATATGCAAGAACACAGTTCGACACAGACATCATGTCCTTGCATTATCTGAAAGGGGTACAGGAAAAAGAGGACAGCGGACTTTGCATTGTTGAGATTCCTGGAAAAGGAATTGTTAACGCATGTGAGACGATCGTTGAGCCATTCATGGAAGTATTAACAAGATCCGAGGGTGTAAGAGCAAAACAGAAAGAAGCTCTTGAAGAAATTTTGAAACACCACGACAGAGACTGCAGACACTGCAACCGTACAGGAAACTGCGAGCTCCAGGATGTTCAGCATTACCTTCGTATGACAAAGAATCCGGCAAAAGAAGCATTCGAGTCTGTTCCGGTCAGAGCAGATGGAATCATCGTTCGTGATGATAACAAATGTATCCGCTGCGGACGCTGCGTTGCAGCATGCGAGAATCTTCAGGGCATCGGCGCTATTAAGATGGAAGGTGAAGGCCTTACAGCAAAGATCGTTCCTTCTAAAGGAGAAACACTGATCGAAAGCGGCTGCGTTGGCTGCGGACAGTGCATCACCGTTTGTCCGGTTGGCGCACTTTATGAGCGCGATGATGTTGCCGAGGTTTTAGAAAAAGTCAATGATCCGGACAAATTTGTCATTATCCAGGCAGCTCCGTCCGTTCGTGCAGCAATCTCTGAAGCATTCGGATATCCGGTAGGCTCCGGTACAAAAGGAAAATTAGCAGCTGCTTTAAGAAAGATCGGATTTGACCGCGTATTTGATACCGTATTCTCTGCTGACCTTACTATTATGGAAGAAGCAAATGAGCTGGTAGAAAGAATTAAAAACGGCGGAACCCTTCCAATGTTTACATCTTGCTGCCCTGGCTGGATCAATTATGCAGAAACTTTTGCAGGCGATATGCTTGATCACATTTCCACCTGCAAATCCCCGCAGCAGATGTTTGGCGCTATGGTAAAAACTTACCTAGCAGAAAAAGAAGGCATCCCGGCTGAGAAGATTGTTGTTGTCAGCACAATGCCTTGTACAGCAAAGAAGAGAGAGCTTGGAAGAGACTTCGAGAATGCAGCAGGTGTTCCGGATGTTGATTACTCTCTTACCGTCCGTGAAGTTGCCCGCATGATCGAAAAAGCAGGCATCTCCTTCCCGGGACTTGAAGATGAAGAATTTGATGCTCCGCTCGGAATCGGTACCGGTGCTGGTACGATCTTCGGTGCAACCGGCGGCGTTATGGAAGCAGCACTCAGAACTGCAAACGACTGGCTGAACGGCGAGCCGCAGGATGCGATTGATTTCGCAGAAGTCCGTGGTGTTAAAGGCGTAAAAGAAGCAACCGTAAATGTTGGCGGAAACGACCTTCATGTTGCAGTTGTCAGCGGTCTTGCAAATGCAGGAGCACTCCTTGAGAAGATCCGCTCCGGCGAAGCAAAATATG
>CAZOHB010000269.1:0-2205 GCA_964579345.1 uncultured Parasporobacterium sp. | reverse complement strand
GTGCAGGTCATGGGCAGAAAGATCACGCTGTACCGAAGGAAAAAAGAAAGACAGTAAGTTCAATATTATTTAATTACACTGCAGGTTTTGCGGGTCAGGACCTCATGCATCCGTAATTAAAGCAAAAGAAAAGGAAAAATATGAAAATCGGCATCATGGGCGGGACGTTTGACCCGATTCATTATGGGCATCTGCTTCTCGCGGAAACAGCATACGACCGTTTCAGCATGGACAAGATTCTGATCATGCCGGCGGGGGATCCGTATTTCAAGGTCGACCGCGGTGTTTCGGCGGATGAAGACCGTGAGGCGATGACCAAGCTGGCGATCGCGGACAACCCGCACTTTGAGTTTTCAGACATGGAGCTGAAACGCGAGGGCGACACGTACACGGTCGATACGCTTCGTGCGCTGAAAGATCAGTATCCGTATGACGAGCTGTATCTGATCGTCGGAAGCGATACGCTGTTCCAGATGGAGAAATGGTACCGGCCGCAGGAAGTGTTCCAGCTGGCGACGATCCTCTCGAGCAGCCGCAATATCGCGACTTCCGAGCTGAATGAGCAGATGGACTACCTGCGCAAGAAGTATGGCGCAAAGATCGTCAATCTTTACATGCCGAACATCGATATTTCGTCGACGGATATCCGCGACAAAGTGCGCCATGGCATGTCCGTGAAATACTTTACGCCGGATAGCGTGATCGAGTATATCAACGAGCATGGGCTGTATAAAGGCTGAGGCGATGTAAATGCTGTAAACAGGGCCTTGCCGGATATTACGTTCATGAACGGAGATATCAAGCCGAAAATGCTCTGTAATATGCCTTAAACCGGGCCTTGCCGGATAATTGCGTTCATGAACAAAGAATATTAGCAGAAGAGTGACTAGAAAGGACGGGAATTTTCATGAAAATGGAATACTTTACATACATTCAGGAAGCGCTGCAGGATGATCTGGATTACGATCGCTACTGGCATTCAATCAGTGTAGCGTTTACAGCGGCGGCGCTGGCAATGAAGTACCATTATGACAGCCCGGACCGTGCGGAGATCGCAGGTCTTCTGCATGACTGCGCAAAATGCATCCCGGATGAGCAGAAGTATGCGATGTGCAGTGAGTATGGCATCTTCCTGGATCAGGCGGATTATGAGAACCCGGCGCTTCTTCATGCAAAGCTCGGTGCGGAGATCGTTGCGGATAAATTCGGTGTTCTGGACCGCGATATTCAGGATGCGATCCGCACCCATACGACCGGTGCGCCGGACATGTCGATGCTGCAGAAAATCATTTATGTGGCGGATTACATCGAGCCGAACCGTGATGATATTATCATGCATCTGGATATGATCCAGAAGCTCGCGTTCGAAGACATCGATGAAGCGGTTTATGTGATCTCCGGCAATACGCTGAAGTATCTTGAAAGCAAGGGAAAGACGATCGACCCGGCGACGAGAGCGACACACGAGTTTTATAAGAAAATCGTGGAAGAGAAGGAAGGGACAGCAGATCTGGAAATCTGAGAAGAGTTATGGAGTCTGCTTACCGATATATGAAGTAATACAATGCCGGCACGGAGCGTGGTTTGATGTATGAGAAACACAACGAAAGCTTCGAATCAAGATTTGGCGAATGAGAAACACAAAGCCAGCTTCGGATCAAGGTCTGGCGAATGAGCAGTACAAACCGATCGGGTTTCCGGTCGAAAATGGAGGAAGTATGACAGCAAAAGAAATTGCAAGCAAAGCCTTTATGTATCTCGATGAGAAAAAGGCGATGGACATAAAAGTGATCGATATCAGCAAGATCTCTGTGATCGCGGATTACTTTATCATCACCGGCGGTTCAAATGAGCGCCAGGTCAAAGCGATCGCGGACAACGTGGAAGAGAAGCTCGGAAAAGAGGGCGTCGTTCCGCGCAGCGTCGAGGGATATCAGAACGCAAGATGGATCTTGATGGATTACGGCGATGTGATCATCCACATCTTCAATGAGGAGGATCGTCTTTTCTATGATCTGGAGAAGATCTGGATGGACGGTCAGGCTGTGGAAATCGCGGATCTGATGGAGTAGGAAAGCTCCGACGTGGCAGAAGCAATGCTCAATAACGGGCGAATAAAAAGCACCGTTGTTGAAGAAGCAATGCTCAATCAATAACAATAAAATCGATAAGAAAATAAAAAATGGATGCGATCTGCATCCATTT
>CAZOHB010000268.1:0-2218 GCA_964579345.1 uncultured Parasporobacterium sp. | reverse complement strand
TGTCGGCGAAGCCATGATCGGTGCCGTGGAAAATGGTGTGCATGGTGAGCGCTACCCGGTTGCTGATGTCAACCAGACCTTCCGCTGGATGATTCAGCAATTTGAAAAAGGTCTTGGAATTCATAAGCCGATCATACAGCCTTCTGCTTCGATCTGCGCGATGGGCGCAAACAGTCTCGCAAGAAAAGAAGCAAAACGCGGCAATGAAGCCGGCCTTGATCTCGGCCGGATGATGAAGAATGTCATGTCGGATGAAGTCTATATTCCGGAAGAGGTCATCGCGAAGAATTCCGAGCTTTTAGACTATGGCCGCGGAGGCCTCGAAGAAGCGATTGAAAAGACCATGCACCGATGCTATCCGAACGGATTCGGAAAAGGAAAATAATCTCAGTTTTATGAGCGGAACGATTCAAAAAAAAGCAATCATCTATGTTTTCTCCGGTACCGGAAATACGCTGATCGCAGCACAAAAAACAGCTGCGGCTCTTGCAGTGCGCGGGATCCGGACCGATATATACCGGATCGTTTCCGCAGATTCCGATATGTACCATTCCGCATTCCTGAAAGCCGACGGAAACGGGGGCTTTCTTGCAGGAAGTGCTGACCGCATTCCGGAGGAAAATTCAAAAGTTCGGATTTCGGATGAATTCGGTTTTGTTCCGGATCCGAACAGCTATGATCTTGCAGGGTTTGCTTATCCGATCCATGCTTTTAATGCACCGCAGTTCTTTCTGCGTTTCGTGAAACATCTGCCTTCGCTTTGTGCGGAGAAAAAAGGGATGCGTGCCTTTCTGTTTAAAACTTCGGGAGAACCGTTTAAACCGAATGCCTCTTCCAGCCGGACGCTTGCGTATTTCCTGAAGAAAAAAGGTTTTGTGCCCGGTATCGATATGCATATGCTGATGCCCTACAACATCATGTTCCGCTATCCGAAAGAGATGGCAAAACAGATGTATCTGCATACAGAAATGATGTCCGATAAAATGGCGGATCTGGTTTGTCAGGAATCCTGCCCTCCCCTGCACTTTAATCCGTTCATCACTCTGTTTTCATATATTCTGCGGATCCAGTGGCTTGGCGCCTGGATCAATGGTCCGCTGCACATGATTAAAAAAGCGGACTGCTCCGGCTGCGGGCTCTGCGTAAAAAGCTGCCCTTCCGCGAATATCCGCATGGATCAGGGAATTCCGAAAATCGGATGGAAATGTATCATGTGCATGAACTGTACGATGGGATGTCCAAAAGCCGCGATCAATCCCGGTTTTCTGACGCCGTGGAAAGTACATCCGAAATGGGATTTTCCAGCTCTGCTGGCTGACGATTCCGTTGCCTCCAACTGGACGGATAATCCAAATGCCGGCTACTTCCGTTTCTTCCGCAGCTATTATTCCCGTACGACAGACAATGCTCTGCTTCCGCAGGAGAATGATATGCTGATTCCGGTCAATGAAAAATATGCCTCCTTACAGGAAGGAGACATAGATAACGTTTTCGGATTGGAAGACAGTTTCGGTTTTGATGAGCCTTATGCGTTCGATGATTCCGAAGAAATCGCCCGGGAGCTTAAAAGTTAGAAACGATCCACGGAACGACATACGTCACGAAACTCATAATTGCTGCCGCAAGACAGATACCGATACCGATCGCCGGTGCCGACTTTTTGATCGGGATGCGAAGAAGGCTTGCCAGAAGCGCTCCGGTCCATCCGCCGGTTCCCGGAAGCGGAATTCCGACAAACAGAACCAGTCCCCAAAATCCCCATTTATCGATCTGTGCTCTTTTTTTCAAAGTCTTTGTTTCCAGCCAGTTTACAAATCTGCCGGCAGTCTTGAACTTTTTCAGCCATTTAAAGATCTTCTCGATCAGGAGAAGGATAAACGGGATCGGGATGATATTTCCGATCATACAGATAATGATCGCTTTCCAGTAAGGTACCTGAAGAAGCGCGGCCGCAATCAGGCCGCCGCGGAGTTCCAGGATTGGGAATAACGAGATGATAAAGATAACTAATTCATGATTCCAGGACGCGAAAGTCACCGCGATCCAGTCGATAATTTTTGTCATATGAGTTCTGAATAATATTTAATACTGAAGCATTCCGCTTTCGGATAAATTTTCAAACCTAACCTGGGCGAGCGTCCTTAGGCGAATCAAGACTCCGTGCTACAGGTTCTTATGCTCGAAGCTGGCCGATCTGAGAGGATTAGAACCTGTCAGC
>CAZOHB010000267.1:0-2251 GCA_964579345.1 uncultured Parasporobacterium sp. | reverse complement strand
GGAAATCAGATGGCTCTTAATTGAAAACAGTGTCTACTTTTTGTTGACTAGTACACTCCTCTTTTAGGTCATGGTTTTCACTGCTTTTCCTTGACCCTACAAGGGACCCTCCTCTTTTAGGTCAAGGTTTTCCCTGCATTTTCTTGACCCTATAGTGAGGACTGCAGTACTTCGTGAGACAGCCCCGCGCGACTCCACTACCTTCTTTTCTTATAAACAACAAAAGAGTGCCACTGGCACTCTCTTGTTGTTTATGCGGGCGGTGGGACTTGAACCCACACGGGGTTGCCCCCGCCAGATTTTGAGTCTGGTTCGTCTGCCATTCCGACACGCCCGCGCTTCGATAAATTGTCAACGGATGTGATTATAACTTATAGAAATTGACAAATCAAGTGAAATCACGCTCCCAGGTATTTCACCTTATATGCCAGAATCGCTGCCATCGTCTTGGAGTCCTTGATCTGTGCCTTGTAGATCATTTCAAGGAGTTCGTCCACATCATATGCTTTCACATCGATAAATTCGTCCGGATCGAGATGCTGCTTCGCCTGCTGTAAATCTTTCGCGACGAAGATATCGATCCGCTCGTTACAGAACGCAATCTCTGTATTGACGGAAATCAGAAATTCCAGATTATCAGAATGATATCCGGTCTCTTCTTCCAGCTCTCTTGCCGCGCAGACAATAAACGGCTCATCTGCGCTGTCTCTTTTTCCCGCAGGAAGCTCCAATGTGATACGGTCAACAGAGTTCCGATACTGATTCACAAGAAGGATCTTTCCATCATCCGTAACCGGAAGAACCGCAGCCGCGCCAGGATGCTCGATATGATCCCAGATGATCTCCTTCCCTTCCGGAGTTTTCAGGTAATCCCGATACATGTTGATGCGGATTCCTTCATAAGCAAGCTTTCTGTCTAATCGTTCAAATTTCTTTACCATGTCGCATTTCCTTTTCTTTTTCTAATCGATTGATTATTATAGCGTTTCTCACCATGGACGGCAACCATCGAAAAAGTTCCGATGAAAAAAGGACGTGAATCTTTCGACTCACGTCCCTTTGTTTTGTTAATGACTGTTTCTACTTCGCATAGTCCGTTACACGGGACTCACGAATAATATTAACTTTGATCTGGCCCGGATACTCCAGTTCATCTTCAATTTGCTTGACGATCTCTCTGCCCATGACGACCATCTGTGCGTCATTGACTTTCTCCGGTACAACCATAACTCTGACCTCTCTGCCTGCCTGAATAGCAAAAGATTTTTCTACGCCTTTATGCTCATTACAGATATCCTCCAGCTGTTTCAGCCGGTTCGTATATGTATCAAGCGTCTCTCTTCTTGCACCCGGGCGAGCTGCGCTGATCGCGTCTGCTGCCTGTACAATGCAAGCAATCAGGGTTTCCGGTTCCACGTCGCCGTGGTGAGCCGCTACAGCGTTAACGATGACCTTGGATTCTTTATATTTCTTACAAAGATCCACACCGATCTGAATATGGGAGCCTTCGATTTCATGGTCGATTGCTTTACCGATGTCATGAAGAAGACCCGCACGCTTTGCAACTCTTACATCGCATCCGATTTCAGATGCAAGCAAGCCGGAAAGGATGGAGACCTCTATGGAATGCTTTAATGCATTTTGTCCATAGCTGGTTCTGAATTTCATGCGTCCGAGAAGTTTTACAAGTTCCGGATGCAGACCGTGAACGCCGACTTCGAGTACGGCAGCTTCGCCTGCTTCCTTGATCTTTTTCTCAACTTCTTTTCTTGCCTTTTCAACAGTTTCTTCGATTCTGGCCGGATGGATACGTCCGTCCACGATCAGTTTCTCAAGAGCAATTCTTGCAACTTCCCTGCGGATCGGATCGAATCCGGAAAGGATCACTGCTTCCGGAGTATCGTCGATGATCAGATCCACACCCGTGATCGTTTCAAGGGCACGGATATTTCTGCCTTCACGGCCGATGATACGTCCCTTCATTTCATCACTAGGGAGCTGTACGACCGAGATCGTAGATTCGGAAACATGATCAGCAGCAGTACGCTGAATTGCACCAACGATGTATTCTTTCGCTTTGTCGTCGGCTTCTTCCTTTGCGCGCATCTCCGCTTCCTTGATCATCTTTGCGGAATCTAATGCAACTTCCTCTTTTAAACTGTCTAAAAGGATTTCCTTTGCCTGTTCGGAGGTGAGCTTGCAGGCAATCGTGTTTACCTGCAGCCTGATTTTCTTGGCATGAGAAGTGGAT
>CAZOHB010000266.1:0-2269 GCA_964579345.1 uncultured Parasporobacterium sp. | reverse complement strand
ACAGCTGATTCCGGACGGGGCGACCGTTGCATGCGGAGGCATGGGACTTTCCGGTTGGGCGGAAGAGATCGGCTGTGCGATCCGTGACAATTTTATAGAAACAGGACACCCCTGTAACCTCAATATTAAACAGGGAAGCGCGATGGGTGACTGGAGAGAACGTGGTATCACCCGTCTCGGAGAAGGCGGCGAAGGTCTGGTAACGAAGTGGAGCGCAGCCCATGTCGGAAGCGCCTTTGCGCTAAATAAACTGGCAGTAGACAACAAACTGGAATGCTGGTGTCTGCCGCAGGGAGTGATCGTAAACCTCTGGAGGGAGATCGCAGCAGGACGTCCGGGTCTTATTACCAAAGTAGGCCTCGGCACATTTGTGGATCCGCGTCTTGACGGCGGGAAAATGAACGCCGTCACGAAAGAAGATGCCTGCAAGCTGATCGAGTTTGAAGGAGAAGAATATCTCTTCTATAAATCCTTCCCGGTCAATGTCGCAATCCTGCGTGGAACGACCGCAGATACCGACGGTAATATCACATTTGAACATGAGTCGGTTCTGAACGAAGGTCTTTCCATTGCGGAAGCCGTAAAGCACTGTGGCGGTATCGTAATCGTTCAGGTGGAATATATTGCGAAACCGGGAACACTGCATCCGAAGGATGTGAAGATTCCGGGAATCCTTGTGGACTATATCGTGCAGGCGACAAGCACGCAGGCATGCTGGCAAACGGAAGGCGTTTACTATGAGCCTGCCTTCTGCGGAGATGTAAAGAAACCGGTAGACAGGATCAAACCGTTAGACCTTTCTGAGCGGAAAGTCATCTGCCGCCGCTGTGCAGCAGAACTGAAAAAGGGCAATGTCGTAAACCTCGGAGTCGGCATGGCGGCTGACACAGCGTCAATCGTTGCAGAGGAAGGATTTATAGACGACATCATCTTCAGTACAGAGTCAGGTATGGTCGGCGGTGTTCCGGCAGCACTTCCGAACTTCGGAAGCGCCTGGAATCCGGATGCGATCATGACACATAACGATATGTTCGATCTGATCGACGGAGGCAACCTGGATGTCACCGTCCTGGGAATCGGACAGATCGATGAAAAAGGAAATAACAACGTATCCAAATTCGGGCCGAGCCTTACGGGTCCGGGAGGTTTTATTAATATCACAAGCGCGACCAAAACCGTTATCTTCTGCGGCACTTTTATGGCAAAAGGAAAGTATAAGATCAGTGACGGAAAGCTTGAGATCGTGGAAGAAGGAAAGATCCGCAAGTTTGTAAAAAATGTAGAGCAGGTAACGTTCTCGGCAGAAAATGCAAAAGCAGATCAGACGATCCTTTATGTAACAGAGCGCTGTGTATTCAAACTGATCGACGGCAAACTGACCCTGATCGAGATTGCGCCTGGAATCGATCTGGAAAAAGATATCTTAGCAAATATGGATTTCAGACCGGAGATCTCAGGAGATCTGAAGATCATGGATGAAGGCATGTTCCGCGCGGAATGGGGAGGACTTTCTCTTTGATCCGCCTTGACGGGCAGTTTGGGAAAGGCTCTGAGTTTAGAAAAAAGATTAAACAAAGATAACAATAAAAACAGGAGGCAGAGATGATTTTAGATCAGAAACATGCAAGGTTCCAGAAGCTGTGCAGACAGTTCGCTGAGACCGAGTTTACGAAAGAACTGCTGGACAGATTGGAAGAGACCGGCGACTTTGACTGGGAGATCTTCAGGAAGATGGCAAAGTACGGGTTCTGTGGAGTCAAAATCCCGAAAGAGTATGGCGGAGCCGGGGGAGACTACCTCTCCTATGCGATCCTCGTGGAGGAATTCGCACGCGTCTCCCCGGTACTGTCCATCTATGCGAACACTTCCAACTCTTTAGGCGGTGGCCCGCTCATGCTTGCCGGATCAGAAGAACAGAAACAGAAATACCTTCCACCGGTAGCAAAAGGTGATGAGATCATGGTCTTTGCTCTGACGGAACCCGGAGCAGGTTCCGATGCAGGAGGAACGACCACAAGGGCAGAAGAGCAGGAAGACGGCAGCTTCATCCTGAACGGCCGCAAGACGTTCATCAGCGGCGCACCGATGGCGGATTATTGCATCGTCTTTGCCAAGACGGATCCGACACAGAAAGGAAGCCGCGGGATCTCGATGTTCGTGCTGGATATGAAGCTTCCGGGAGTGTCCCTTGGAAAGCCGGAGCATAAGATGGGAATCAAAGGTTATCCGACCTGCGATGTGATCATGGAAGATGTCCATGTCCCGGCGG
>CAZOHB010000265.1:0-2313 GCA_964579345.1 uncultured Parasporobacterium sp. | reverse complement strand
CATGGATGCCGGCGGACTGGTACCGGATGAACTGGTTATCGATCTGGTCGTTGACAGACTGACCTGGGAAGATGCAAAGAACGGATATGTTCTCGATGGTTTTCCGAGAACGATCCCGCAGGCAGAAGCCCTCACCAAGGCACTTGCTGAAAAAGGAGAAAAGATCGATGCCGCAATCGATATCGATGTTCCGGATGAGAACATCATTAACAGAATGGGCGGTAGAAGAGCATGTGTATCATGCGGAGCTACTTACCATATAGTCAACATTCCGCCGAAGGTAGAAGGCAAATGCGACAAATGCGGAGCAGACCTGATCCTTCGTGACGACGACAAGCCGGAAACAGTAAAGAACAGACTGGAAGTTTACCATGAGCAGACTCAGCCGCTGATCGATTACTACAAGGCAGAAGGCGTATTAAAGGAAGTTGACGGAACAGTTGACATGAATGATGTATTCAACGCAATTGTTCAGATTTTAGGAGCATAAGAGATGGCTGGAATAACAATTAAGTCTGCAAGAGAAATTGAATTGATGCGGGATGCCGGAAAACTTTTACGTGATGTGCATCTTCGTCTCGGAGAAGAGATCGCACCAGGGATTTCTACGCTGGATTTAAACAAGTTAGGAGAAGAGCTGATCCGTAAAACAGACTCGATCCCTTCCTTCCTGAACTACGAAGGATACCCTGCATCGGTGTGTATATCTATCAATGATGAGGTAGTGCATGGTATTCCGAAAGCAGACAAGTTTATCAAGGACGGGGATATCGTAAGTCTTGATATCGGACTCATTCACAACGGATGGCAGAGCGATGCCGCACGAACCCATGCGGTAGGCAATGTTTCACAGGAAGCGATGGATCTGATCAAAGTAACGGAGCAAAGCTTTTTCGAAGGCATCAAATTTGCGAAGGCAGGGAATCATTTGCATGATATATCCAATGCGATCGGTAATTATTGTATTGACAGAGGATATGGTGTTGTGTATGACCTGGTCGGCCATGGAATCGGTCGCGAAATGCATGAACCGCCGCAGATCCCGAATTTCCCACAGAAGAGAAGAGGGGTGCTGCTGTGTGCAGGAATGACGCTGGCGATTGAACCGATGATCAATATCGGCCGCGGCGATGTAAAATTCATGGATGACGGATGGACCTGTAAAACAGAAGACGGTTCCTTATCTGCTCATTATGAAAATACGATACTGATCACGGACGGAGAGCCGGAGATACTCTCACTTTAGGAGGTACATATGTCTAAAGCGGATGTAATTGAAATCGAAGGAAAAGTAATTGAAAAATTACCGAATGCAATGTTTCAGGTGGAGCTTGAGAATGGTCATACCGTTCTTGCGCATATCAGCGGAAAGCTTCGCATGAACTACATCAGAATCCTTCCAGGCGATAAGGTTACCTTGGAAATGTCCCCATATGACCTTACTAAGGGAAGAATCATCTGGAGAGATAAATAATTAAAAAATGTTCTTGCACCAGAGGTTCGTTTGTGATACTATGGTGAGCGGACTTTTTTGAGAAAGGAGTGTTTGACATGAAGGTTAGAGCATCAGTTAAACCGATTTGTGAAAAGTGCAAAGTGATTAAAAGAAAAGGTAAAATCAGAATCATCTGTGAAAACCCGAAACATAAACAGGTTCAGGGTTAATTTACCTAATTATTTTTACGGAGGTAGAATAAATGGCTCGTATTTCGGGAATTGATTTACCAAAAGACAAACGTGTGGAAATCGGATTGACTTATATCTACGGAATCGGCAGACCGAGCGCAACAAAGATCGTTGAAGCTGCCGGCGTAGATCCGAATACCCGTGTAAAGGATCTGACTGACGAAGAAGTTAAAAAACTGAGTGAAGTCATCGATGCTAATTACATTGTCGAGGGTGAATTAAGAAGAGATGTCGCTATGAACATCAAGCGACTTCAGGAGATTGGATGCTATAGAGGCATCCGTCACCGTAAGGGCTTACCGGTTCGTGGTCAGAAAACAAAGACCAATGCAAGAACCCGTAAAGGTCCGAAGAGAACTGTAGCAAACAAGAAGAAATAACAATTAATCCCGAAACTGAAGCATTCTATATATATAGTATGATCTGTGACGGGAACCCACCATAAGGGAGGTTAGTTTAGAAAATGGCTAAAAAAGTTACGAAAAAAGTGACAAAAAAGCGCGTTAAGAAAAACGTTGAACGAGGACAGGCGCATATTCAGTCATCATTTAATAACACTATTGTTACCTTAACTGATACTGAAGGAAACGCTCTCAGTTGGGCAAGCGCCGGTGGTCTGGGTGTTAG
>CAZOHB010000264.1:0-2339 GCA_964579345.1 uncultured Parasporobacterium sp. | reverse complement strand
TTCTTATAGCAAGCATTTCTTGATGCTCAACTATGGATATTTATTCTTAAAAACACAAAGGACCGGTATTGCTACCGGTCCCTGAATGTTCTGAAATCTTACGAGAAATTCGATTACTTTTCAGTAACTTCCTCTACAGCTTCTTCCGCTGCTGCTGCAGTATCTTCTACGACTTCTGCTGCTGCATCTACGCTATCCTGTACGGATTCCTCTACAGCCTCTTTGGTCTCCTCTACTGCTTCTGCTGCTTCCGCTTTCTTTCTTGCAAATTTCTTTTCTCCCGAACCGGTCTGAGTCTGGGCAACCGCAGCACCATTTGCTTTCTCAATCTGAGAGATTGCCTGTCTCGCCATCGGGATACGACAGTTTTTGTTATTGCCAAACTCTACGATTACGGTATCACCATTGATTGCAACAATGGTTCCATAGAAACCGCTGGTCGTAAGAACGGAATCGCCCGGCTCGATTGAGCTCATGCGCTCTTCCTGCTGTTTTTTCTGTTTTCTCTGCGGGCGGATCATCAGGAAATAGATGAATGCTGCAAAAATAACAACGTAGATAACGATTACCCACCACTGTGAGCCGCCTTGCTGCTGTGCTCCATCAGTTGCCTGCTGTGCCTGCTGCTGTCCGAAACATGCACCAAATAACAGATAATTTAAAAAGTTCATTATTCTTCCTCCAAAATATGGTATGACACCGTTTTAAAATGCGATCAGTCTTCTCCGGATGCAAAGCTTTCCAATTTTTGTTTTTTAAACTCTGAATACTGATCTTTCATGATCGCATCCCGCGCATCAGCCATCATTTTATTATAAAAATATAAATTATGCAACACGCAAAGTCTCATTCCGAGCATTTCTTTTGCCTTCAGAAGATGCCGGATATAACTTCTCGAATATCGCCTGCATGCCGGGCAGTCACAGCCCTCTTCGATCGGGCTGTCATCCGTTTCATACTTTGCATTAAAAAGGTTTAATTTCCCTTTATTTGTATAAACATGGCCGTGTCGTCCGTTCCTGCTCGGATAGACGCAGTCGAAAAAGTCTACGCCGCGTTCGATCCCTTCCAGAATGTTTTCCGGTGTGCCGACACCCATCAGATAAACCGGTTTGTGCTGCGGAAGATGCGGGACGGTGACGTCCAGGATATGGTACATCTCTTCGTGTGTTTCTCCTACCGCAAGTCCTCCGATCGAATATCCCGGCAGATCCATTTCGGCGATCTTCTGCGCATTCGCAATACGGATATCATCAAAGCAGGCTCCCTGGTTGATGCCGAACAGCATCTGATGTTTATTGATCGTATCCGGAAGGCTGTTGAGGCGCTCCATCTCTTTCTTGCAGCGCTCGAGCCAGCGTTCGGTCCTTGCGACACTGCTCTCTACATAGGAACGCTCTGCCTTGCTGCTCGGGCATTCATCAAAAGCCATGGCGATCGTGCTGGCAAGATGCGACTGGATCTGCATGCTCTCCTCCGGTCCCATAAAGATTTTTCTGCCGTCGATATGGGAATGGAAGAACACACCCTCTTCCTTGATCTTGCGCAGATCGGAAAGAGAAAATACCTGGAATCCGCCGCTGTCGGTTAAGATCGGGCGGTTCCATACCGTAAACTTCTGCAGTCCGCCCATACGGTGCACCAGCTCATCCCCCGGCCGTACATGAAGATGATAGGTATTGCAAAGCATGACCTGCGTTCCGATGCCTTCCAGATCCTCTGTAGACACCGCGCCTTTGATCGCAGCAACGGTTGCCACATTCATAAACACCGGCGTTTTGATCGTGCCGTGTACCGTCTCAAAGGTTGCCGCCTTTGCCCGGCCGTCAATATGGTCAATTGTATATCTGTTTTCCACGAATTCTGTTTTCCTTATTGTTAAATCCCGGATCCGGCAGAAGGATTATTCCTCCGCCGCTTCCTTTAAGTCCAGTTTGATTGCGAGCTCTTCAAGCTGTTTCGGATCCACCTCGCCCGGAGCTCCGGTCATAAGGTCGGACGCATCCTTTACCTTCGGGAAGGCGATAACGTCACGGATCGACTCACATCCGAGCATCAGCATGACCAGACGGTCCAGTCCGTATGCCAGACCTGCGTGTGGCGGAACACCATATTTGAATGCGTCGATCAGGAAACCGAAACGCTCATTTGCTTCTTCTTTGGAGAATCCGAGTGCTTCGAACATGGTCTCCTGAATCTCCGGATCGTAGATTCTCTCACTTCCGCCGCCAAGCTCTACGCCGTTCAGAACGATATCGTATGCTTTCGCACGTGCTTTCCACGGTTCCGTGCTCAGATATTTGATATCCTCATCCATCGGCATGGTAAACGGATGATGC
>CAZOHB010000263.1:0-2394 GCA_964579345.1 uncultured Parasporobacterium sp. | reverse complement strand
ATCAAAGGTTATCCGACCTGCGATGTGATCATGGAAGATGTCCATGTCCCGGCGGATGCTCTGGTAGGAAAGAAAGACAAAGGCTTCGGCTATGCGATGAAGACCTTAGACGGCGGACGTCTCGGCATGGCGGCACAGGGTGTCGGCATCGCGCAGGGTTGCCTCGAAGAAGCGATCAGATACGCAAAAGAGAGGAAACAGTTCGGCCGTCCGATCGCCAACTTCCAGGCGATCAGCTTCATGCTGGCGGACATGGCAACAGAGACGGAAGCAGCAAGACAGCTCGTCTATCATGCAGCGGAACTGAAGGATGCCGGAAAAGACGCAGGCATGGCATGCTCGATGGCGAAGTACTTTGCGGCGGAAGCAGCAAACCATGTCGCTTATAAAGCGGTGCAGATCCATGGCGGCTATGGCTATATCAGTGAATATAAAGTAGAGCGGTTCTATCGCGACGCGCGTATCGTTCCGATCTATGAGGGAACCAGTCAGGTACAGCAGATGGTCATTTCCGGCATGCTGCTGAAATAAAGAAAGGAGGATTCGAACAATGAAAATCTATGTATGTGTCAAGCAGGTTCCGGATACCTCCGGTGTTGTCGCAGTAAATCCGGACGGTACGATGAACCGGGCAAAGATGCCGACGATCATCAACCCGGATGACCTGAACGCAATGGAAGCAGCGCTTCAGCTGAAGGAAAATGAAGGAGCGACTGTCGTTGCTGTCTCTATGGGACCTCCGCAGGCAGGTGAGATGATGAGAGAGCTTCTGGCAATGGGAGCGGACGAGGCGGTCCTGATCAGCGGACGGGAGTTCGGCGGATCGGATACGTTTGCGACGAGCCAGATCATCGCCGGCGGCATCCACCATATGGGGATTGAAAAAGGCGACCTCGTCCTTTGCGGACGACAGGCGATCGATGGAGACACCGCGCAGGTCGGGCCGCAGATCGCAGAAAAGCTGCATCTGCCGCAGGTGACGTACGCGACTGAGATCAAAAAAGAGGGAGATACCTATACGGTTAAGCGCGCCCTGGAAGACGGTTATATGACGATCCAGGTGGAAAGCCCATGCCTGATCACGTGTATCAAAGAACTGAATGAGCCGCGATACATGACAGTAGAAGGCGTGTTCAGCGCGGATGAGAAACCGCTGACGATCTTAGATTATGAAGCATTGAAAGATGAGCCATTGATCGAGACGGATACGATCGGTCTGAAGGGATCTCCGACCAATATCTTTAAGTCCTTTAACCCGCCTGTCAAAGGACAGGGCGAGATGCTGAAGGGTACGGAAAAAGAAATGGCAGCACAGCTTGCGGAAAAACTTTCTGCAAAGCACGTGATTTAGGAAGGAGGTCAGGAAATGGCAGAATATAACAGCAGTAAAATTGAAGAGTTTTCCGATATCTGGGTGTTCTGTGAACAGCGTGACGGAAAACTGATGCCGACAGACTTCGAACTGATCTCCGAAGGCAGGAAACTGGCAGATCAGAGAGGTTCAAAACTGATCGGACTTCTTCTGGGAGGCGAAGGTATCAGTGAAGCCGCAAAAGAACTGGGAGGCTACGGCGCAGATAAAGTTATCGTCGTTGAAGATCCGGCTCTTGCCGTTTACACGAATGAAGCATACACAAATGTTGTCTGCGACATGGTCATGGAGAGAAAGCCGGAAGTCCTTCTGATCGGAGCCAGCAATATCGGCCGTGACCTTGGGCCGAGATGCGCGGCAAGGCTGCATACGGGTCTGACCGCAGACTGCACGCACCTCGATATCGATATGAACACCTACATCGACTTTCTGGATAAAAACTCCAATGTCGATGTAGCGAACACGGAATTCAAGATGGAAGACGTCAATATGAAGATGACCCGTCCGGCATTCGGCGGTCACCTTATGGCGACGATCATCTGTCCGCGTTTCCGTCCATGCATGGCAACGGTACGTCCGGGCGTGTTAAAGAAGGCGGACTTTGATCCGGCGAAAGCAGAGGCTTGTGAGATCGAGGCAGTAAAACCGCAGATCGATCCGGATGATCTTCATGAAAAGGTCCTTGAAGTCGTGAAAGAAGCGAAAGAAGTCGTGGACCTGATAGGGGCAGATGTTGTCGTTTCCATCGGAAATGGCGCAGCCAAAGATATCGAGACCGCAAAGAAACTGGCACAGGAGCTTGCGGACGCTCTGGGCGGCGGTGTCGTCGGAGCGAGCAGGGCATTGGTCGATGCGGGACTCATGGATGCGGACCGTCAGGTCGGACAGACCGGAAAGACCGTCCATCCGAAGGTCTATGTTGCACTCGGCATCAGCGGCGCGATCCAGCATAAAGCGGGCATGCAGAACGCCGAGCTGATCATCGCAGTAAACAAGAACGAGAACGAACCGATCTTCGAAGT
>CAZOHB010000262.1:0-2409 GCA_964579345.1 uncultured Parasporobacterium sp. | reverse complement strand
ACGAGGAAATGGAGATGCTGACAGACATGGCGGACTGCGAAGAAGCCAGTCGGATCCTTTCGGAAGATGGACCGGCTTTGGTCATGATCACACTTGGATCAGAAGGCGTCTTTCTTCGCTGCGGAGAGCAGAGTGCGGTTGTGCCCGGCTTTAAAGTGACAGTGGCAGATACCAACGGAGCCGGAGATTCTTTCATGGGCGCAATGCTGGAGCAAATCGCAGATAAAAACTGCCGCCCGGAACAGATCGAATGGGAAGAACTTAAAAGTATGGCAGTTTATGCAAATAAGGTGGCAGCCCTCACTTGTTCGAGGTCCGGAGCAATCCCGGCGATGCCATATAAAAAAGAACTGGACGAGTTTAGCGGAGGAAACGATGGCGAATAGAGTAAGTGAATTTCAGCGCAGACTGAACGAAAACATGGACGAACTGAAATGGCTGTATTTCTCACTCTACGATGACGAAAATGCCTTCGAGTATTTCCTGAGCATGCTGGAAAAAGCCTATCGGGATCGGAAACCAACGCTGAAAAGGCGCGATAAAGTCGCGATGGAAAACCCGGAACGGAAAGTGTCCCAGGAATATCTGGGAATGATGCTCTATACAGAAAACTTTGGCGGAACAATCAAGGGTGTCGAGGAAAAGCTGCCGTACCTCAAAGAGTGCGGAGTCAACTATCTGCATCTGATGCCGCTTTTGGATTCACCGCCGGAAAAGAGCGATGGCGGCTATGCGGTATCGGATTATCGGAAAGTGCGACCTGACCTCGGCACAATGGAAGACCTTGAAGCTCTGACGACCGCATGCCATAGAAACCGCATGAAGGTCTGCCTTGACTTTGTAATGAACCACACCAGCGAGGAGCATGAGTGGGCGAGGGCTGCGCGTAGCGGAGACCCGGTCGCGCAAGCCAGATACTTTTTCTATGACGACTGGACGATTCCGGATCAGTTCCAGAAAACCCTGCCGGAAGTCTTTCCGGTGACGGCGCCTGGAAACTATACCTGGCTGGATGATTGCCACAAGATCGTCATGACCTCATTTTATCCGTTCCAGTGGGATCTCAATTACGGAAATCCCATGGTCTTTAACGATATGACAGACAATCTGCTGTATCTGGCGAATAAGGGAATCGATGTCATCCGCCTGGATGCAGTCCCGTATATTTGGAAAACACTGGGCACAAACTGCAGAAATCTGCCGGAAGTCCATACGCTGGTGCGCATGATGAACCTTGCCTGCAGAGTCGTCTGCCCGAGCATCATGCTGCTTGGCGAAGTCGTCATGGAGCCGAAGGAAGTTGTCCCGTACTTTGGACAGCAGGGAAAACCGGAATGCGACATGCTCTATAATGTTACGACGATGTGCACAATCTGGAACACGCTCGCGACAGCGGATGTAAGGCTTTTGGACTATCAGATCCGACAGCTCGAGCAGCTTCAGGACGGTTGCCTGTTCCAGAATTATATCCGCTGCCATGACGATATCGGCTGGGGACTGGATTATAAATTCCTCGAGCAGTTCGGCATGGAGGAAGTAGCACATAAAAAATATCTCAATGACTGGTTCACTGGACGGTGGTTCGGCTCTAAGGCGAGAGGTGAATTATATAACGATTTTGAGGCGCTCGGAGATGCAAGGCTTTGCGGCACGACGGCATCGCTTTGCGGGATTGAGGCCGCTTTGTATGAAAAAAATGAAGCAGGCGTGCAGACAGGGATCAAAGCCGATCTGATGCTTCACGCCTTGATGTTCACCTTGAGCGGGATCCCGGTCCTTTACAGCGGAGATGAGATTGGCATGCTGAATGATTATGAGTATCATCAGGACTTAGAAAAGGCAGCTGACAGCCGCTTTATTCACAGAGGAACATTTGACTGGGAACTTTCCAAGCAGAGAAACGAGGAAGGAACACCGACCGCAGCTATCTACCATGGGCTGTTAAATCTTGCCCGTATCAGGAAATCGTGCGAGATCTTCCGCGCCGATGCTTCGTTTTATGCGGTCGCGAGTGGAAACAATCATGTTCTTGGAATCGGCCGCAAATATGGAGATCAAGAATTTCTTGCGTTCTTCAATTTCGTGCCGGAATGCAGTTACGTACAGTTTGAGACAGAAGGCTGGAAAGACATGACTTGCGAAGATAGGGAAGTGGCGAACGAGATCGAACCGTATGGTTTCAGGTGGTTGGTGAAGAAAATTACATGATAGATGAGTATTTAAACGCCCAGCGACTGGGCAAAAAAGAATATAAAGCTAGAAGCGCCTCAGGAGAATATCCATATCTCCCCGCGCTTGAAAGTATGGTCCCGGATCTCGATCTGCTAGTGCAGCAACCTCTGGGAATGATGGAGATCCCGGTGGAGCTGATTGTCGGTACCAAAATGGAAGCCAGACAGAATTCATTTG
>CAZOHB010000261.1:0-2424 GCA_964579345.1 uncultured Parasporobacterium sp. | reverse complement strand
CGTCCGCAGGGACAGATCGTAGACGGTGAGATCCGTCTGAATCTTGGAGATAAAGCATATGAGATCTCTAAGGTTCCGCAGGAAAAAATGCAGGAGATCCGAGGCAACGTTGTTTCGATGATCTTCCAGGAGCCGATGACGAGCCTGAATCCGGTCTTCCGTATCGGTGCTCAGCTCGATGAAGTTATCGCGCTTCATGACGGCGAAGGCAAGAGCAAAGAGGATATTAAAAAGCGTTCGATCGAAGCGCTGGAAATGGTCGGAATCGCAAACAGCGAGGGCGTTTATAAGATGTTCCCGCACGAGCTTTCCGGTGGTATGCGTCAGAGAGTTATGATCGCTATGGCGCTTGCCTGCAACCCGCGTATCATTATCGCGGACGAGCCGACGACCGCGCTCGACGTTACGATCGAGGCACAGATCCTTGACCTTTTAAGAAACTTAAAAGACCGGATCAATTCTTCCATCATGCTGATCACCCACGACCTGGGTGTTATCGCAGAAATGGCAGATTATGTTGTTGTTATGTATGCCGGCCGTATTGTTGAAAAAGGAACGGCGGAAGATATTTTCTATCACCCGAGCCATCCTTACACGATTGGTCTTATGGCTTCCAAACCGGTTGTAGGTGTTGAAACAGAAGAACTGTACTCCATTCCGGGTAAAGTTCCGAATCCTGTCAATATGCCGGATTACTGCTATTTCAAAGACCGCTGCGAGATGTGTCTGGAGTGCTGCTCCGGAGAATATCCGCAGGAGATCAGCCTTTCCGATACGCATAAAGTAAGCTGCTATCGTTTCTATGAAGAGCACAAAGCTGAAGCAGAGAAGGTTAAAGTAATCAATCTGAGCGGTGTTGCTGCTTTGCGTGCGGCTTCAGAGGAAGGAGGCGATGAAGCATGAGCTGGGCAAATAGAGGAAAACCTCCGGTAACACCTGAGGAAAAATTAAATAATCTGAAGGATGATGTTGCTCTGGAAAAAACAGAACAGAAAGATCTGAAAAAAGAATCCGCTTCCGGAGAAAAGTCACCTTTGGTGTATGACGAGCAGTATATCCTGATGGTTCGTGACCTGAAAAAATACTTCCCAATCAAGGGCGGTATGGTCAACCGTGTAATCGGGCAGGTAAAAGCCGTTGATGGAGTTACCTTTAACCTGAAACGCGGTACAACAATGGGTCTGGTCGGCGAGTCCGGCTGCGGCAAGACAACGACCGGACGTACGATCCTTCGTCTTTATGATACGAAAACCGATGGCGATGTCCTGTTCAACGGAAGAGAAGTATACGACCTGAATAAAAAGGAACTGCGTGATATCCGTACGGAGATGCAGATCATCTTCCAGGATCCGTTCTCCTCACTTTCTCCGCGTCTCCCGGTCGGTGAGATCATCGGCGAAGCTGCAAGAGAGCACGGCCTTGTTTCCCGCGCGGAATTCAATGATTATGTAGATAAGGTCATGGATGACTGCGGACTGCAGCCGTTCCACAAAGACCGTTATCCGCACGAGTTCTCCGGCGGACAGAGACAGAGAATCTGTATCGCGCGTGCACTTGCACTGGATCCGGAATTCATCGTCTGCGATGAGCCGGTATCCGCTCTGGACGTTTCAATCCAGGCACAGATCATCAACCTGCTGAATGAACTGCAGGAGAAGAGACAGCTGACCTATCTGTTTATCTCTCATGACCTTTCGGTCGTAGAGCATATCTCGGATTCCGTTGGCGTTATGTACCTCGGCAATTTGGTGGAATACGGCGATAAGAAGGATATCTTCAAGAATCCGCTTCATCCGTATACGAAAGCGCTGTTCTCGGCAATTCCGATCCCGGATCCGAAGGCGAAGATGAACCGTATCGTACTGGAAGGAACGATCCCGTCTCCGGCAAATCCGCCGGCAGGCTGCAAGTTCCATACCAGATGCAAATACTGCACGGAGAAATGTAAACATGAAGTACCGGTGCAGAAAGAGATCGAACCGGGACACTTTGTAGTATGTCACTTATTTGACTAAGTAAGAAAAAGGGCTGCAGCCGGAAAAAGCTGCAGCCTGCATTTTTTGAACAGGGGAAATGGTTCTTTCGGTTCAAAATTAGTAGTTGAGGAAAAATGGGAAAAAAACATTATGACGATGATGACGGGCGTACCGTCTTTGACATGAGCGGTGTTGAGAGACAGCCGCTTATCATACCGGATCTGCATAAGCTGAAGGAGCTGAAGCAGGAGCGAAAGACCAGGGAAGCGGAAGCGCTGAGAAGGGAGTTTCCCAAGGAGACACGGGAAGAGAAGAAGAACCGGAAATCCTATGTGTTCGGTGCACTCGGAGCAGGGCTTCTGATCGGCCTTGTTTATCTCGTCGTATTTGCGGTCCTGATCGTGGTCCTGCTTCTGATCTGGGGCGTATTATGAGATTGCAATCTAAC
>CAZOHB010000260.1:0-2425 GCA_964579345.1 uncultured Parasporobacterium sp. | reverse complement strand
TTTTCCTGACTTTCACCAGTTGGGACGGTGTAAGCGCGGAGAAGCCGCTCGTTGGCTTTGCAAACTACGTTTCCGCATTTAAGGATACATATTTCTGGTCCTCGATTGGTAGAACGCTGATCTACTCAGTCATTGCGGTTATTCTCGTCAATGTAGTTGCATTTATCCTTGCTTACCTGGTAACAAACGGAGTTAAAGGACAGAACTTCTTCCGCGCAGGATTCTTTATCCCGAACCTGATCGGTGGTATCGTCCTCGGTTATGTTTGGAAATTCGTATTCAACAGAGCATTCGTAGCAATCGGCGAAGCCCTCTCAGGAGGAAACACAGTACCATCGCTCCTGTCTACGACGGGCGGCGCGATGTTCTGCTTGATCCTGGTATCCGTCTGGCAGTACGCCGGATATCTGATGCTGATCTATGTAGCCGGATTTATGAGCGTATCCGACAGTTTAAAAGAGGCTGCCATGATCGACGGCTGCACACCGGGTCAGGCAATGCGCCACGTTACGATCCCTATGATGAGAACATCCTTTACGACCTGCATCTTCCTGAGTATAACCAGATTCTTCGTCGTTTACGATGTCAACCTGTCCTTAACAAAAGGTGAGCCTTTCTTCAGTTCCGTTCTCGCCTCCATGCATGTATACAACAAAGCCTTTACCTACAAAGAATACGGTACAGGACAGGCGGAAGCCCTCATTCTGTTTATTATCTGTGCGATTATCGGTATCACTCAGGTTTATGTAAGCAAGAAAGGGGAGGTGGAAGCATAATGAGTCAGAACGAAAAAGCTGCAAAAGCGAAAAAGAGAAAACATGTCATTATGATCATCGTCCTCATCATTCTGTTTATCCTGTTTATCATGCCGTTCATTCTGGTCCTGATCAACGTCTTCAAAGACCAGGCAGATATCACAGCAAACCCGCTGGCATTGATCGGCGCTCACGGATTTACATTTAAGAACTTCCCTGAAGCGATGAGAAAGATGGATTTCTTCAATGTATTTAAGAACTCCCTGATCGTGACCGTTTTCGCAACGATCTTGACCATCCTCATTTCGGCGATGGCATCGTTCGTAATCGTACGTAATAAAACATGGAAAGCTTGCACGATCCTGTTTGCGTTAATGATTGCATCCATGGTCATTCCTTTCCAGGTTCTGATGGTTCCCCTGGTATCCGTATACGGCGGTATCTTCGGCATCCTGAACAGTCCGATCACACTGATACTGATGCATGCAGGATTCTCAGTCTCCATGGCTACATTCATGTTCCACGGAGCAATCAGTTCTAATATCCCTCTTGAGCTTGAAGAAGCGGCTCTAATCGATGGCTGCACAAGATGGCAGACATTTTGGAAAATCGTCTTCCCGCTTCTCAAGCCAACGATAGCAACCGTTGCGATCATTGATGCAATGGCATTCTGGAACGACTACCTTTTGCCGAGTCTTGTACTTACCGGCAAAGAGAATTACACGATTCCAATCGCAACCCAGGCATTTTATGGAACTTATTCAACCGATATCGGACTGGTTATGGCTGCACTGCTTTTGGCGATGCTGCCGATCCTCATCCTTTATTTCATCCTGCAGAAGTACATCGTTGCAGGTGTTACAGCCGGAGCTGTTAAGGGCTGATTCAGGATAGGGATAATTCTGTAGGAAAAGGATTTGCAGCACATGAAAAAATTTTTTGACATCGACAATCCGCTTATGAGATTCCTCACGCTGATGGTGGATCTGGTGATCATAAATGTGATGACAATCGTCTTCATGATCCCGATCGTAACAGCGGGAGCTTCTCTGACTGCGATGAATTATGTGCTGCTTCATCTCCACAGAAAAGACGAGACCTATGTCGCGAAAATGTTTATAAAATCGTTTAAAGAAAACTTCAAACAGGGCATACCCGAAGGATTGTTGTTCTATCTGATGGCTCTGGTCACGACTGTAGATTTATGGGCAATGCATGCTTCAGATTCGAAAATGCTGACCTTTTTAATGATTGTAATCTCGATCATCGCAGCTTTTCTGATTGTGGTATTTGTTTATATCTTTGCATTGCAGTCACGCTACGAGAACACAGTGAAAGAAACGATCCTGAATGCGTTCAAACTGGCAGTCGGAAATCTGCCGAGGACCGTGTTGATGATGGCCATCTGGATCATCTGGATCGGCGCCATGATCTACTTCCATCGCTTTTCACTGCTGGTATTTATCATCTACGGTTTAACACTGCCGGGCTATCTGTGCACGATGCTTTACGACCGGGTATTTGTCAAGTTGGAGGAAACGGAATAAGAAGGATATATTAGAATTTAAGGAGGATAAAATGGCAAGTTTATCATTACAACATATAGAAAAGGTCTATCCCAACGGATACCATGCAGTGCATGATTTCAACCTTGAGATAGAAGATAAAGA
>CAZOHB010000259.1:0-2447 GCA_964579345.1 uncultured Parasporobacterium sp. | reverse complement strand
GTTTTGATTGTTTCTAAGTCATATTCAAATGAAACATTAATAATCTTTTCTTTCTTGAAGACGAATCGGATTCTGTAGAGGATGCGGTGCCGATTCAAGTTGGGGAAACCTATACAGGAAATCTCCCGGATCACGATAGAGTTTCTGAGATAGGCGGCGTTACGCGAAAAGGAAGAGACAGAGACTACTATGTCCTTAAGACCGGTGCTCAGGCAATCTATAAGTTTAACTACAGTTATGAAAAGATAGAACAAACGATTCACGGCTCCGGTTCAAAGGTTGGCAGAACCACCTCTTTCTTTGCCGGAAGGGACGCATATATGTTCACGCACTCCCGGAACGATGAGACGTTCGATAACTCATCGAAGGAAAAGGGGTCAGCGGTTGCCCTGACAAACGTGCTTTGTTCCTCGAAAGACGGCATGTTCATAAAACTTGATTCAAACAGCACGTATATCTTTTATGTTCATGGAGGGAATATGAAGTATTCATTCTCCTTCCAACAGGCAGATATTTCAGAAATCATAGCAGCTGGGGGAACAAACACTTATTATTTAAATTTGGGCATCTATGATGATCATGAATATGAAGGAAAGCCCATAACCACGGACACCAAGATAACAATGGAGGAGGCGTATGTAGGTAACGGTTCCCGCTATACGCTTTTAGAAGGCACAGACTATAAGGTGACTTATAAGGACAACGATAAACCGGGTACAGCAACCAAAACGATTACCGGACTTGGGGAAATCATCGGTTCCGTTTCCAAAACGTTCCTTATCACAGGAGAAGCGGGTGAGGAGATTACAAGCGAAAAAGCTGCCAATCCGCTCGCTGTTAAGGCAAAGTCTCCTTCTGTGAAGTACAGCAAATTAAAGAAAAAGACACAGACGCTTGGTGTGTCCAAAGTGCTTAAGTTTACGAATGCCGGACAGGGCACAAAGACTTATACGAAGTCATCCGGAAATAAGAAGATTACGATCAACAAGAAGACCGGAAAAGTAACGATCAAGAAGGGCCTGAAGAAGGGCACCTACACGATCAAGATCAAAGTTAAAGCTGCCGGCAATGATAAATATAAAGCAGCTACCAAAACCGTCAAAGTCAAGATCAAAGTAAAATAATGACAGGATGCGGCAGCTTGTGTGTAAATCATAACCATGCATATTGACAGAGAAAAACTCAGAGAACTGGATAAAGAAGAGGAACAAAAAATAGAGCAGGAAGTTGTTGAAGAAAGTACAGCTTCTTTCAAGCCTGCGCTCTCTCCGGCGACGGAATTTGTTGACAAAACGTTCTGGAATGACTCTTTTAAGCAGGAGAATGTTCAGGAAAAACCCGCGGAAGATGATAAAGCAGAAGAGGAAAAACCAGAAGCTGTGAAAGCAGAGGAGGAGAAACCGTCCGATGCCGTTCCTGCGGAAGAATTCATCTCAGAACCGAAAGAGACAGAAACAGAGACAAAGGAGAAGCTTCCGAAAAAAAAGAAGTTCCCTGCAAAATATATTCTTCTGATCATTGCATGTATTATTCTGCTTGCAGCTGCAGGCTTTAAAATCTATATGGATGCTGCCCACAAGCCAAAAACGCCGGCATCGGAGCTGATCCCTGCGAATCTGAATGTCGAGATCTCAGACAACATGCTGGTTGTACGCAATCCGCAGCCGGTAATGGAAATGGAAAAGGCCGGAATCATTTTTTATTCCGAACTCCGGGTCGACGGGCAATGTTATTTGCCGTTAATGATTGCACTTGCCAACATGGGGTATGACTGCTTTCTTCCGGTCGCTTCCGGAAATCAGCCGTATCTGAACATTGAAGGCGCGGACAGTGTGGTCCGCAAGTACGAGGACATCGAAAACTGGATCCTGGTCGGTCACGGATCCGCATGTACGCCGGCGGCGATGTATGCCAATCAGAATGCGGAAGGCTTAAAAGGTCTGATCTTTTTGGGCGGATATTCGGATTCTGATATATCCGGGACCGGAATCCCGGTTCTTTCTCTGATCGGCACAAAAGATACCACGATGAACCCTGAAAAGCTGGAAGCTTCGAAGAAGAACCTTCCGGAAACCGCGGAATCTGTTTCCATTGATGGTGCAAATCATACCGGTTTCGTGGATACAAATCTGCTTCGGGGTGACAGCGATGCGGATATTTCTTTTGAAGATCAGATCCTCCGGACTTCGACGGAAATCGATCGTTTTGCACGCAAAATTCTTCCGTAATGGAGTGTTGAAAAATGATGGATCCTGCTGAAAAGAGCAGGATCTTTTTTTGTGCCATCATACTTTGTTAAAAATTATACATGATTGTTAAGAATTCTACAAAATCTATTGACACTTATTTTTGGTGTATTATAATTTAGACATGGCACAGCAAAATCAAATTTCAAAAGCAGTAATTTCCAGACTTCCCAGATATTATCGTTATCTTCGCACACTGAT
>CAZOHB010000258.1:0-2450 GCA_964579345.1 uncultured Parasporobacterium sp. | reverse complement strand
CTATTCGCTGGGCGACCCGATCGATTACCGCAACATGGTGATTTCCCTGCGCCCGGGGATGGAGAAGAGCCGCGACGACCTGATCCGTAAGCTGATCGAGCTGCAGTACAGGAAAGATCTGCTTTCTCCATCGTGGAGAGGCGAAGCAGTGCTTCATAAAGTGTCGGCACGCCGGCGATGAAATTGCATTTATATTTTGTGATCAGTTTTGCGTAGCTCTCTGCGGTGAAACGCGGAACCAGAATGCAGCGTCCGCCGTTAAACAGCATGGAGTGGATGCAGACGCCGAGGCCGAAGCCGTGGAAGACCGGCATCGCTGCGAGCATCTTATCGCCCGGACGGAACATCTGGTTGACACCAACGATCTGTGCTGCGAGCGCGTTGAAGTTTTTGTTCGTCAGCTCAATACCCTTTGTCGTTCCTGTCGTTCCGCCGGAGTACAGGATTGCGGCTGTTTCATCTGCGTCTTTGTGAACTTCGTAATTCCAGAAGCATGCTTTTCCGATATTCATGAATTCGTTCCAGCGGATGACCGGTGCGTCCTTCGGAATCTTTGCGATCTTTCTTCCTTCGGTCAGCATGTAGCCGGCTTTGAGCGGTTTGGAAAGCTCATCCTTAATACTTGCAAGTACAACGTTTACAAGTTTTGTATTCTGGCGGATCGCTTCGAATTTTCCGTAGAACTGATCCAGTGTGATAACAGTAATACTGTTGGATTCATTGATATAGAATTCCAGTTCCTTTTCTGCGGACAGCGGGTGCACCATGTTGCCGATAGCGCCGATGCAGTTTAATGCGTAAAATGCATAAATTGCCTGCGGGCAGTTTGGAAGTGCGATCGTTACGCGGTCACCCTCACGCACGCCAAGCGTTCTCAAAGATTTCGCGCAGCGCTGAATCTCTGTAAGCATCTTTCTATAGGTCGTTGAAGATCCCATAAAGTCAAATGCGACATAGTTCGGATACTGCTCTGCTGCTCGTTTCACGCCTTCATAAAGAGTGCCTTCAAAATAATCCAGATGGAAAGGAAGTTCTCCAAGATAATCTTTCCAAGGTGTTTTTGCTGTGATAGTTTCCATAATCAATTACCTCTTTCAATCCCTCAGTATATAAATAGTTTCCTTATTAATAGTCCGATAATAATTGTATACGCAACTAAGCTATTTTACTCTACTTAGGCAAATAACGCAACAGAAAGGTGGCGGACAAACAGGGGGGACGGTTCTCAGACAGGGGAAGGCTCAGACAGGGGTCAGACAGGGGGACGGTTCACCGGCAAAAATACAAGGGAGCGGTTTCCCGCTCCCCCGTTTATAAAAAATACCTTCTTTTGTTTTAACAGCTTAAGCTGCGCTTTTAGCTTTTCTTGCCTTTTTGCTCTCAGAGAATCTCTTCTGTGAGAAGACTTCGAAGTGAAGTTTCTTCTGCAGTGTTCCCATGATGCCGTCAGGCAGGAACAGGATTACCAGAATTGCGATCGCACCTAAGATGATGTTTGACCAGCCCGGGAATTTCGCAAGGAACTCGCTTAAGATAACGTAAACGATAGCTCCGAGGATCGGTCCGGAAACAGTTCCAACACCGCCTAAGATAACGATGAATACCATGGATACAGTCCAGCTGATATCGAAACCGCTGTCCGGGTAGATCGTTCCTTTGTTGATGAAGAAGACAGCGCCTGCAAGAGCAGTAAAGAATGCTGCGATAACATAAACAAGCAGTTTGGACTTGAAGATGTTAACACCAACAGCACTTGCTGCATCCGCATCGTCTCTCATGGCTGTCAGACCAAGACCGGTCTTCGTTCTGAGAAGAACATAAACAACGATCATGGAGATTACACAAAGTGTAAGAGCCATCAGATAGATTTCCGGAGTCTTCGGATACGGTTTTGCGTTGATGGACATACCACCACCCATGTTGACGTATCCCCAGCTCTTGAACCAGGTACAGATTGCTTCTGCAACTACCCATGTCGCGATTGCGAAATACATACCTCTCATTCGGAAGAGGATGAATGACAGTATCAATGCCATGATGATTGCAATCACAGCTCCAACCAGAATACCCAGCCAGAAGCTCATCTTGTAAGTTGAAGTAAATACCGCAACGGTATAACCTGCCATACCGATGAACGCCTGCTGGCCAAGGCTTGTCATGCCTGTGAAACCACTCAGTAAGTTCCACATCTCACCCAGCGTGATGTAAAGGAAAATCTTTAACAGATATCTCATCAGGTTGCTGGAGAAAATTCCTGTAATGCCTAAAACATAAAGAGCAACTACAATAACAGCGCAGATGATCAGCATCGGGATGCCGTCAGCTACTTTGATCGGCTTATGTGCGGAGGCAAAAGTATTGTTGTTTTCCATTTTTCTTCCTCCTTTCCTACTTGCTGAACAGACCCTGCGGACGAACTGCAAGCATGATGATCAGAAGGATATATCCGA
>CAZOHB010000257.1:2077-2462 GCA_964579345.1 uncultured Parasporobacterium sp. | reverse complement strand
TTGAGCCGATCGCTTCTCTGAAGGTTACCGTTCCGGATAAATTCACCGGTGATGTAATGGGCGATCTGAATAAGAGAAGAGGCCGTGTCCTTGGTATGAATCCGACAGAAACAGGAAAGACCTGCATCGAGGCTGATATCCCGATGTCTGAACTGTTCGGATACAATACAGACCTTCGTTCCATGACAGGCGGTTTCGGTGACTTCGAATATGAATTCTCCAGATACGAGCAGGCTCCGTCTGATGTACAGGAGAGAGAAGTTGCAGCTCGTCAGACAAAGGACGACGAATAATTTTAAATGAAATACGATATCATCATTATTGGTGGCGGTGCATCTGGTTTATGCACCGCCATTATGTCAAAAACAGAAAAAAATAAAATACT
>CAZOHB010000257.1:0-2067 GCA_964579345.1 uncultured Parasporobacterium sp. | reverse complement strand
ACACAGAGTACGTCCACATCAACATGGGCTGGGCGGGAACCGACGACATGTGGTACAACATCCCGGAGAGAAAGTGCAATCTGACCAATCTGCATGCGAAAGTCGAAATGACCTGCTGCGGATCTCAGGAAAAGGAAGGCGCGTTCGTTCAAAATCCGGAAGGTATCAAACCTTATGTTTCTTCTTCGGATGATTCCTTTGCGAAAACTGTGCTCTCGGGATTTAACGCGGATTCTGCGATCCGCTTCTTTTCTGAACTTGGCATGGTTCCGCTGAATAAGAATGGCTATATTTATCCAAGGAGTGAGCAGGCGGCTTCCGTTCTTGATCTGTTTCGTTTTGCATGTGAAGAAAAGGGTGTGGAGATCCTCTGCGGATATCAGCCGATGTCTGTGGAAAAGACAGCAAAGGGATTTCTGATTGACGGAGAATATCTGTGTGATCGTCTTGTGATTGCAACGGGAGGCATGAATGCTTCCAAAACCGGCTCTGATGGTTCCGGATATGAAATTGCGAAACGGTTTGGACATCATTTGGTTCCTCCGGTACCGGCTCTTTGTGCGTTGAAATGTTCTGATCCGTTCTTTAAGGAACTGGCCGGCGTTCGTACGGATGCAGAGTTGACTTTATATCGGCTCTCCGGCCGGAAAGGAGAAACGAAGAGCAGGGAAGAGCTCCTTACCGTTTCCGGCAACCTCCAGTTTAATTCCTATGGCATCTCCGGTATTCCGGTCTTTCAGCTTTCGCTTCTTGCGTCTCGTCTGCTGAAGAACGGGGAGGAGATTCTCGTGAAGATCAATCTGCTTCCGGAGCTTTCGGAAGAGGAGCTGGTCGCAATTTTGAAAAACAAGAAAGAGCATAAGCTTCTTGGAATCTTAAATAAAAAGCTTGCGCATGTGATCGAAAAAGAAAGTTATAAGGCGCATCCGAATGAGCGGGAAGAGGAGTACCCATATGTGTTTACGCATATGATCCAGAGATTTAAGGTACACCCGACATCAACGGTTTCCTTTGAGGAAGCGCAGACAACGCTCGGCGGTATATCTGTAGAAGAGATCGATCCTTTGACGATGGAATCCCGTCTTGTAAAAGGCTTATATTTTACCGGGGAGATCCTCGATGTTTCCGGTATCTGCGGCGGGTATAATCTGCAATGGGCGTGGGCCAGCGCATATGCTGCAAGCTGCGGACTCACCCGTGCATAATCAGTCTGTACGACAGGCTGCGGACTCACCCGTGCATAAACAGTCTGTAAGACAAACAACGAATTAACATTTGTATCCGGAATCTCTCCGGTATTACGAACGATTGGAGATTACAAACCACATGGACAATTCCAGACCGCTATCCCCTGTTTCGGCCGCGTTATCTGTGATTCTTGCGGGAATTCTCTGGGGTGTTATCAACATTTTTATAAAAAAGCTTTCTTCTCATGGTCTGGATGCACTGCAGATCTCGGCGATCCGCATGACGGTTGCCTGTGTTGTATTTACGCTGTTTGTTCTGATCAAAGATAAAAGCAAATTCCGGATACGGATCAAGGATATCTGGATCTTTATCGGGACCGGTGTTGTCAGCATCGTATTGTTTAATACCTGTTATTTCTATACCATGATCAACAGTCAGGCATCTGTCGCCGTTGTCCTGCTGTATACTTCGCCGGTTTTTGTCATGCTGCTTTCTGCATTGTTTTTTAAAGAAAAGATTACCCTGCAGAAGATCATTGCACTGATACTGACGTTTGCCGGCTGCGTACTGGTTGCCGGGGTGATCGGAGGTTCGTATACTGTCACACCCTTCGTACTGCTGACGGGTATTGCTTCCGGGCTCTTTTATGCACTGTATTCGATCTTCGGAAATGCAGGTCTTAAGAAATATGATACGATGACGGTGACCGTATGGACTTTTATCTTCGCATTTGCAGCCGCGCTTCCGATAGGAAAACCCGCCCAGACGATCCGCGTATTGATCGCAGATCCGGAGCTCATTCTCTGGGGAGTGGGAATCGGAGTCATCTCCACCGTCCTTCCATATTTTTTCTATACACGGGGTTTGAAACATATGGAC
>CAZOHB010000256.1:0-2692 GCA_964579345.1 uncultured Parasporobacterium sp. | reverse complement strand
GGTCAGGGTAGGCGTTGTAATGATCTTCAGCGGGGTCTCAACGCCCGGCATTGTCGTCACCTGATAATTCAGGACAAGGGACTCTCCCGGCGGAATAATGAGGTTAAAGTAGTAGCGGACATCCAGTCCCTCGTATGTGGCCTCATTCATATACATATAGTTGCTTGTTTCCATGTTGGAGATATATCCGCCTGCAGGTCCGAAGCAATGCAGATATCCGACGATCGCACCGCTGTAGTTGCCGATCAGATACCAGACGGAATTATAAACTTCCTCCATCGTGATGATGTTCGTCAGAGTAACGGTCACATCATAAGTCCGGGAACCGTCGTCGTTGATGACCGGTTCATGAATTTCCGGCGTGATATCCAGATACCAGCCGAGCTTGCTCGGGTCAGAAAGAGAGAAGTAGACGCCGGCAACCGGGTTCTCCGGATCGTCATTCAGCTTGCCGGAGACGTGAGCGTCGATGATCAGCTGCTCTTCCGCCTCGTCTTTCATCCACATCATAACAATGTTCTTTTCCGCAGCCTCACGGAAAATGGCATAGTAATCAGCAAATTTACTGACCTCAAAATTGGAAACGAACTCTTTCATAACGGTCTTTGCTGTTTCGGCAAAGAGCTTATCCGTCATCTTATTTGAAGTGCTCGTCGTATTATTGATATCGTCAAAATATTTATGATACAGATCATGCTGCAGGATCCGGGTTGCGTTTTCCCCGTTCAGGACCGTGCCGTCGGAAAGCGTGATCTCGCCGACATCCCCGAGCAGCATCTGGATGATCGCAGGGGTCATGGAGATAACGCCGTCTACATATTCCACATATTCCGGTGTCCATTCATAATAGGTATCCGAATATTCATCATAGTAAGTGATCGGCTCTGCAGGCTCGTTGATCTCTACGATCTGACCGTTTTCATCATAGCGGTCGACTGCACCGTTTTCTCTCTGATAATCTGCGTAAGCTTCCGCCCAGACCTTGGCTGTATGGTCGAAGGCTGGAATAAAGCAGGCGTCACGCGGGGCATAGATCCATTCTCCGAACACATTGATCTCTTCATCCGTAATGCCGGAATTATAGGAGATACTGGAGGAGAGGACTTTATTTACACCTTTAAAATCGCCGATCGTAAGGACGCCGTCTTTGATCCGGATCGTTCCGATAGATCCCGGGAATCCTCCGGAAGCACGGATCTCTGCGGAGTTCTGGGCCGCAAGAATATAAAGACGGTCTTCGCCGTTTCCGATGAACGCACGGAGCAGAGGCAGCAGAGCAGAAGCCTGATCGTAGGCATCGATATAGGTAAACATTTTTTCTTTATACTTATCTACATAGCTGCCCATCATGGACTCGGTATCGACTTTCATCAGATCCGCGATCAGACTATCGAGTTCCGGCTGGATATCTTCCACGAAATCGAGGTAGCTGTTGATCAGATGGACATTAAAGCCGCCGTCACCAACCTTCAGGTCTGTCAGCGGTTCTCTTTTCATCAAGGTGATCAGTGGGGAAAGCAGCTCATCCTGCGCTTTTCCCACGATTCCAAGCAGTTGTTCACCGGCTGCCAATTCCTTCTTGACCCGGTCGATGCCGGAAAGGAACGTCCAGAAAGAACCGGTCATATTCTCCTCGAGACGCTCTTTGTGTTCGTATGACAGCTGCAGTGCTTTTTCCGCACCATCCGCGTCCTTATCTTTTGTACAATCGATGATCTGTTCCAGGTCGTCTTTGAGCGCCGAAGCCTGATTTTTTGTGATGCTGACCTTCACACCCAAAAAGACGACCGCAGCAAGCACGATCAGTACGATTGGCAGAAGGATCATAAGAAGCTTGGAACGCTTCTTCTTTCTTTGAGGTTTTCTGTAACGCCGGACACCGGAGTCGGCGGAACGGCGTCTGTTATATGAATAATCTGACATATGAGTTATTTTACCTTTTTCTTAAGTTGCCGCATATTAAAAGTCACATAATAGACAGAAAAAATCTGTCTGCTTTATTGTACTGATTTCACAAGTACAGTCAAGCAAAAAGGGGAAAACCGAGTGTGAAAACTCTGTGACAGAACCGGACGAGTTAAAAAAAACTTTTATCCATATTCTTTTTATGAGATAATGAAAAACAACAGTTTGCTTGGAACTTTGAGGAGGAATCGAGAATGAAACGGAACACACGAATCATAGCATTTATTTTATGTCTTGCAGTGGTCTTCCTTGTTGCCGGATGCGGAAGCACAAACAAAGAAGAAACGCCTCAGCAGTCGGTTCAGACAGAATCCGTTCCACAGGCCGAGGACCCCTCAGCAGAGGAGCCGGCTTCGCAGCAGGATTCGGAAGAGCCTGAAGTGGACGAACCGGAAAATGATGACAGCGTCTATATTCCGGGCGAAAGAAAGGAAAAGAGCTATATCTGCAACATGCTCGGGCTGAAATTCAAGCTTCCGAAAGACTGGTCTTTCTATACGAAAAAAGAACTCGCGAAATTAAACAAGAGTGACAAAGAACCTTCCGTGGAGGAAATCGTTTCCGGCATGGAAAAAAACGGATTCTGGTATGAAATGTTCGCACAGGCAGATTCCGGAGAGAATATTACGATCCTTGTCGAAAAGAATGAAGGCCTTCAGGATTACATCGAATCCAAAGGCATCAAAAATATTGTTGCGGATATGAAAGACTCCGTCAAAGATTCACT
>CAZOHB010000255.1:0-2765 GCA_964579345.1 uncultured Parasporobacterium sp. | reverse complement strand
TGGAACTGGAAGGAAAGGTCTGTATGGATATCGGCTCCTCCACGGGCGGGTTTACGGATTGCATGCTGCAAAACGGCGCTTCTAAAGTCTATGCCGTCGATGTCGGAAAAGGCCAGCTCCATTACAAGCTCCGGAATGATCCGCGGGTCGTGGTCATGGAAAAGACCAATATCCGATATGTGAAAGAAGAGGATATTCCGGAGAAGATACAGTTTGCCAGCGTGGATGTTTCTTTTATTTCGCTAAAGCTGGTCGTACCTGCAGCCTTGCCTTTGCTGGATGAAGCGAAAGAGATGGTCATGCTGATCAAACCGCAGTTTGAGGCCGGCCGGGAAAAGGTCGGAAAGAAAGGCGTTGTGCGGGAGCCTTCGGTTCATGAAGAAGTGATCCGCGGGATCCTGGATATGGTCCGGGATAACGGACTGTATGTAAAGGGGCTTTCTTTCTCGCCGGTAAAAGGTCCGGAAGGCAATATCGAATATCTGATCCATGTAAAAGCGCAGGAGGCCGCGCAGCCGTTTGATCCGGAACGGATCAGTCAGGTGGTCGCACAGGCACACGAGGCGCTGGACAAATAAAGAGTGGACCCCCTGCAGGTGCTGCAGATAATAACAATACAGGACAGAACATCATGAATAAATACCTACTGGTTACAAACTCCGTAAAGGACGCAGATTCCAATTATTCACAGACGATCATCTCCGAGCTGGAGCGCCTTGGCGCGTCCTGCACTGCCAACATTTTTACCCGGCAGGACGAGGATGGAAATTATGTCTATGCTTCTCCGGAGCAGGTTCCGGAAGAGACTGAGTTCATCATCGTTCTCGGCGGCGACGGAACTTTTATCCACGTTGCCAAGGATCTGATCGACTGCAACCTTCCGATCGTAGGCGTGAATCTCGGCAATCTGGGATATCTGACGGAAATCGATATCAATAATGCGGCGTCGGATTTTGAGAAGATCTTAAAAGACGACTGCCATGTCGAGCGGCGCATGCTGCTGGACGGAAAGATCTTAAGGGACGGCGAGGTCGTCAGCCGCGATATCGCGCTGAATGATATCGTGATCAACCGCAGCGTGACCCTCGGGATCATCGACTTTGAGGTGCATGTCAACGGCACGTTCCTGAACCGCTACAGCGCGGACGGCATTATCGTTGCGACGCCGACCGGTTCCACCGGCTACAATCTTTCCGCCGGAGGCCCGATCGTATATCCGACCGCGGATATCATGCTTGCAACGCCGATCTGTGCGCACACGCTGAACTCGCGAAGCATTGCATTTTCCGCGGACGCAGAGATCGACATTATCGTGAAGGGCCGCGCAAGCGAGAGAGTCCTTCAGCAGAAGATCGTAACCTTTGACGGAGCGAGCGAGATCGTGCTCGAGAACGAAGACATTATCCGGGTGCGCAAGTCTGAAAAAGTGGCGAAGATCCTGCGTATGAACGATCTGAGTTTTGTAGAGCATCTTGGGAAGAAGATGAGATAAAGATGATTCAGACCAATTCGCCGGGACTTTTGAGCAATAACGTTTTTCAAGCTGCTCGCAACGTCTCGCCGAAGCCTCCGCTGACAGCTTCTAATGCGTTCGGATCGGCTAGCCTCACGCATAAGAATCTGTAGCGCGGAGTCTTGGTTCGCCTAAGGACGCTCGCCCGGGTTATGCTTGAAAATACGTTATTGCCCAAGAGCCCCGGCGATACAGCTTGATTGCAGCATTAATGTTAATTAATAGAATGAATTACTAAGAAAGGGATTGAGATGAAAAAACCGGTTGTACTGATGATATTGGACGGATACGGATTATCAGAGATCGAAGAGGGGAATGCGATCCTGATGGCAAAGACTCCGGTGGTAGATGGGCTGAAAGAGCAGTACCCGTTTGTGAAGGGATATGCCAGCGGACTGGCGGTCGGACTTCCGGACGGACAGATGGGAAACTCCGAGGTCGGACATTTGAACATGGGCGCTGGCCGCGTCGTGTATCAGGATCTGACCCGGATCACAAAATCGATTTCTGACGGCGACTTCTTTGAAAAGCCGGAGCTCCTTGAGGCGATCGACAACTGCCTGACAAACGGCAGCGATCTGCATATTTTCGGACTGCTGTCTGACGGCGGCGTCCACAGTGACAACCATCATATGTATGCGGTGCTGGATCTTTGCAAACGCAAAGGCTTGGATCGTGTTTATGTTCATTGCTTTATGGACGGACGTGACACCTCACCGACTTCCGGCATCGGCTATGTCAAAGAGCTGCTGGAGCAGACGGAAAAATTCGGGGTCGGAAAGATCGCGACGATCACGGGCCGCTACTGGGCGATGGACCGTGACAACCGCTGGGAGCGCGTGCAGAGAGCTTATAATGCGCTGACCAAAGGTGAAGGCGTAAAAGAAAACGACCCGGTCGAGGCGATGGAACATACCTATGCGAAAGACGTAACGGACGAATTCATCGAGCCGACCGTGATCATGAACGGCGATGCCCCGACGGCTGTTGTAAAAGAAAATGATTCTGTCGTCTTTATCAACTTCCGTCCAGACCGCGCAAGAGAGATCAGCAGAACCTTCTGCTGTGACGACTTCGACGGTTTTGAAAGAGGAGACCGCATTAAAACCTGCTATGTCTGCTTTACGGAATATGATGTCACGATCCCGAATAAAAAGATCGTGTTTAAGGAAGAAGAAATCGTTAACACCTTCGGCGAGTATCTTGCTGCGCAGGGCCTGAAGCAGGCGCGGATCGCGGAAACGGAAAAATA
>CAZOHB010000254.1:0-2796 GCA_964579345.1 uncultured Parasporobacterium sp. | reverse complement strand
GGAATCCGTCCGGAAGATATTTATGATGAAGAGCTGTTTAAGGAGACCAGCCCGGACAGCATCATCAAGACCAAGATTGAAGTTCGCGAGATGCTCGGAGCAGAAGTTTTCCTGTATTTCGATGTAAACGGCCATCAGTTAACCGCAAGGGTGAATCCGCACTCAAATCTCCAGATGGGCGATGAGGCTGAGTTTGCATTAGATATGAGCAAGATCCATCTGTTCGATAAAGAGACAGAACTGAATCTGCTTTATCAGTAATAAGGAATAACGGATAACATTTTTGAAGTAAACGAACGAAAAGCCGCGGGCTGCTGAAAGAGGCAGCCCGGGCTCTTTGTAAAACAGTGGAAGAAGATCCTGCTGATTAATATAGCCAGGGGTACAGGCCGGGACTTGAATTGGATGCTTTGAACAGAAATGAAAAGGACAGATAACATCAGCGACAAACTGAATCAGGCAAGAGAATATGAACTCGTAACTGGCGATTCGGTCCAAGAGAGCGAACGGCCGGTTTTTCATTTTACGCCCCGGATCGGCTGGCTGAATGATCCGAATGGCCTGTCCTTTTATAAAGGGCAGTATCATCTTTTTTATCAGTACCATCCGTACAATACCTATTGGGGTCCGATGCACTGGGGCCATGCGGTCAGCAGTGATCTGATCCGCTGGGAATACCGGCCTGCTGCGCTGGGACCGGATCAGAAGTATGATCAGGACGGGTGTTTTTCCGGCTCTGCGGTGACGCTTGAAGACGGAAGACAGATGCTGATGTACACCAGCTGCTTAAAAGACGGAAATGATCCGCGCGGGCTTGGCCGTTATTATCAGAGCCAGAGCCTTGCGTTGCTTGATGAAAACGGAGAATACGCTAAATACGAAGGAAATCCGGTGATCCGACGGGAAGATCTGACGGAGGGCACAGACGAATATGAGTTCCGGGATCCTTTCCTGTGGAAGGAAAAAGACGGCACCTACCGCGCTCTGGTGGCAGCAGGGGCTCTCGATCCGACTAAGGGAACCAAGCTACTCTTGTTCAGGAGCGAAGACGGACTGCATTGGGAAAGTGCTGATGTGTTTTTTGAAGACACCCGCAGGATCGGAATTATGTGGGAGTGCCCCAACTTCTTCCGATTGGGAGAGAAGAGTATCCTGATCGCAAGCCCTATGGATATGATCGCGGAAGCAAACGAAGCCAACGGCTCGATCCGCTTCCCACAGGGGAACAATGTTTGTTATGTGCCGGGAAGCTTCCTGGAAGAGACGGAGAAGTTTGTTCCGGATCATGAAATTTCCGGGCATTATCTCTATGAGCCGGTGGATGAAGGGCTGGATTTTTATGCGCCGCAGACGATGGAACTTCCGAATGGAAGGCGCGTGATGATCGGATGGATGCAGAATCCGAAAACGGCGAACCTTGAAGACAACGGCCGCAGGGAGCTGGGCTTCTTCGGACAGATGACTGTGCCTAGGGAGCTGAGCTATGAAGGAGGCAGGCTGATCCAATGGCCGGTAAAAGAACTGGAAGCTTACCGTAGAGAGAAGACAGAAATTGGATCTGTGACGATTTCATCGGAATGGGAAACGCTTCCGGAGATTAGGGGCCGGATCCTGGAGCTGGACCTTAGGATCTGCGCAGAGAAAGGTTGTCCGAAGGTCGGTATCCGAATTGCTTCGGATGGAAGATATTATACAGAGCTTAGTTTTGAGCCGAAACGCTCTCTGCTTACGATCGATCGGACACACGCAGGACGAGGAGTCTGCGGTGATGGTGAGGCAGCAGGTACGATGGTGCCGGAACTTAATGTTTGTAAGGAAACAGCAAACGAGACAGAGTCTGCGGTAGGAAGTGAGACGATCAATAAACGGACGGTCCAAGTGAAAAACCGGGGCGGTGCGATTGACCTCAAGATCCTTTTAGACAGATGGAGCGTCGAGGTCTTTGTCAACAATGGAGAACAAGTCCTCTCGGCTTCTCTTTATACCGATCCGGATGCACAGGACATCCTGTTCCGTGCAGATGGAAAAGCGGAGATGGATATCATACAATATAAGCTGGAAAAGTAAATAAACCGGAAGCATCTGAAAATAATAAGATGATCGATTCGGAAATAATAAATAAATTCTGAAAGAAATACAGAGGAATACTATGCGGAAAAATGACATTACGGCACTTGGAGAACTACTGATCGATATGACACAGAGCGGAACCGACTCCCTTGGGAACGGGACCTTCACGGCTTACCCGGGCGGAGCTCCGGCAAATGTGGCAGTTGCGGTTGCAAGACTTGGAGCAAAAGCAGGGTTCATCGGAAAAGTGGGAAATGATGCATTTGGAAAAAGCCTTTCGGAAACTTTAACCAAAGAAGGCGTCGATATCACAGGCCTCTTTTATAGTGATGAAGTGCCGACGACCATGGCGCTCGTATCAGTCAGCGAAAGCGGAGAGCGGAGCTTTGCCTTCTACCGGGATCCAGGTGCAGATACCCAGCTGACAGAACAGGAAGCCCTTTCAATACTCGGAGACGGCGAGCTTCCGAAGATCCTTCATGTCGGATCCTTGTCGCTGACTGCAGAGCCATCCCGCACAGCATGTATGTCCGCGGTCCGCTTTGTCAAGGAAAACAAAGGGCTGGTCAGTTACGATCCGAACTACCGCGTCGCATTGTGGAAAAGCGAAGAAGAAGCGATTCAAATGATGAAAAAGCTCCTTCCACTGGCAGATATTCTGAAAGTTTCTGACGAGGAAATGGAGATGCTGACAGACATGGCGGACTGCGAAGAAGCCAGTCGGAT
>CAZOHB010000253.1:1210-2860 GCA_964579345.1 uncultured Parasporobacterium sp. | reverse complement strand
GGCGGTTAGTTTGGGATCGGCGCGAGCGTGAATGAGGTTCCGATCTCTTCGATGAATCTTCCATCACGTGGGGAACGGCTGTCTGCTACAACGATTCTGTAAAAAGGTGCTTTTTTCTTTCCCATTCTTCTTAATCTGATTTTTACTGCCATTTTTAAAATTCCTCTTTTCTTAAAATATTATTCTGATTTCTTTTTTTATAGAAACGGCAACAGCCGTAACTTTCTTTTTAGAACAGGCCTTTCATGCCTTTGAGGCCTCCGAGCATTCCACCCAAACCGCCTCTGCCGCGTTTTCCTCCGCCAAGCAGTCCGTTCATACCGCCCATCTGCTTGATCGTTTTCTTCGCTTGCTCGAACTGTTTCACCAGACGGTTTACTTCCGCGATATCAACGCCGGCGCCTTTTGCGATCCTCTGCTTTCTGGAAGGATTCAGGACCTTCGGACTTCTCCGCTCAACTTTGGTCATCGAGTTAATAATTGCTTCTACCCGAAGAAGTTTGCTGTCATCCATCACCAGTCCATTGGTATTTACACCCGGCATCAGCTTCAGTACTTCCGCAAGACCGCCCATTTTCCGCATCTGCTGCATCGCCATCAGATAGTCATCGAAATTCAGGTCGTTCTTTTTCATGCGGGCAGCCATATCCAGCGCCTGCTCTTCATCAATCGCGTTTTCCGCTTTTTCGATCAGGGACAGGACATCGCCCATTCCCAGGATCCGGTTGGCCATACGGCCCGGATAAAACTGCTCAAGGTCGGAAAGCTTCTCGCCCATGCCGGCATACAGGATCGGCACACCGGTTACCGCACGGACAGAGAGCGCTGCACCACCTCTGGAATCGCCGTCGAGCTTTGTCAGGATCACGCCGTCGATACCGATCCGATCATTGAATCCCTTCGCGATATTGACTGCATCCTGACCTGTCATCGCATCGACAACCAGCAGTGTCTGCGTAACATCGACCGTCTGCTTGATCGTCTCAAGCTCAGCCATCATGTCTTCATCAATCTGCAGACGACCGGCGGTATCGATAATGATCACATTATTGTTATTTGCCTGGGCATGCTCCATCGCTGCTTTCGCAATTTCCGCAGCCTTATGGTCCGTTCCCATCTCAAAGACCGGAACACCGACTTTTTCCGCGTTGATCTTTAACTGATCAACAGCAGCCGGACGGTAGATATCACAGGCAACAAGCAGCGGCCGTTTTCCTTTTTCTTTCAACTTGCCGGCAAGCTTTGCTGCTGTCGTCGTTTTACCGGAACCCTGAAGACCCGCCATCATAAGGACGGTTTTCGCCATACCCGGAAGGAGCGTAAGCTCTGCCGGTTCGCCTCCCATCAGGGTCGTCATTTCTTCATTAACGATTTTGATGACCATCTGCCCCGGTGTAAGGCTTTTCATAACGTCTTCACCGACGGCTCTCTCTTTTACGGAAGCTACGAACTGTTTTACTACCTTGAAGTTGACATCCGCTTCCAGAAGGGCCATCTTGACTTCCTTCCCTCGATCAGTTTCTGGAAAGCATCCGCGCCCTTAGCCTTAATGAATTCATCCGGATCCTTATACGTGCCTTCCATTGTCTCTTTTTGATATTGATGCTAGCTCTCCGAAGCGAACCGAAATCGACCTTTCTGAATTGTTTG
>CAZOHB010000253.1:0-1200 GCA_964579345.1 uncultured Parasporobacterium sp. | reverse complement strand
AAATACGCCCTGTAATTTATCTGATAAGTTTTCAAATGCCATTGATTATCTGCCTTTCAAATGCAGCAAGCTGTCAAAGGATCTCAAGGATCTCCGCAGCGATTTTTTTTGTATTTTTCAGGCTGTCGCTCGCCTCGATCTGTTTGACCTGCTCCCGGATCGTCAGGAATTTCTCCACAAGATGGAGCTTTTCCTCGTACCCCTGCAGCGTACTTTCTACCCTGCGGATCAGATCATGGACTCCCTGCCGGCTGATCCCGCAGCTTTCCGCAAGCTCTGCCAGCGAAAGATTTTCCAGGATATAGCCTTCATAAATATCCTTTTGATGATCCGTCAGAAGGTCTCCATAAAAATCGTATAACAGCGACTGCTCCACAATTTTTTCCATAGCTTCGCCATCATACAGGATTGCAGGAACAATGTCAAGTAAAATCACTTGACATTCTATGTTTTAGGATTTCCTTTCCCTGCTGCCGGCTGCGCCGGAGCAAAGATTACCCCTGTTAGCTCATTGGCTGAGTTAACAGGGGTAATACTTTGTCCGGAACATAGCTGCCGGCAGGGGAAATCCCTCTAGAACACATTACAAATCAGTACATTTCTCTTTCCTATTCTTAGAATACCGAAAATAAAAAGGAAGAACGATTCGCTCAGCGATCCGTTTGAGCACGATCTGGATCTCCGTATCCTTGCTGACCGGCTTCACAAGGATGGATTTCATACCGGCGCGGTTCGCACCCCAGATATCCGTAAAGAGCTGATCACCCATAAAGATACTATCCGCGGCGGAAGATCCGCAGATTTCCATCGCTTTGAGGTAGCCTTTGCGCTTCGGCTTTCCCGCATCAAAAATATACGGGGACTCAACCGCCTCCGCAAAAGGTTTGACTCTCGGCTCATGATTATTGGAGATAATACAGGTCTGATAACCGATCTGACGCAGAGTCCGGAAAAAGGCAACCGCCTGTTCATTCGCCTCTGCTCCATGTTCCACCAGCGTATTATCGACATCCAGAATCACCGCCCGGAAGCCTTTTTCATATAAAAGTTGAAAATCCACGATATACGCACTATCGGCATATATCGTGGGATAAAATTGTTTAAACATATGGTTCCGTTATTTGTTCAGTTTTTTGATCTCATCAACAATGAATGTCGGAGATACCAATGCGGCGGATATGCTTGGTCAGAATTGTGAAG
>CAZOHB010000252.1:0-2879 GCA_964579345.1 uncultured Parasporobacterium sp. | reverse complement strand
GTAGCGCTGGGGCTGTGTCGGGGTCGTGCGCGTATGTGCGTGCGTGTGCGTGTGGGCGCGTTGCACCCATGTCACGTGACGCCATAGCTTCCAATACAACATGCGGATCTCCCTCTAAGATGGAACGGTCCATGAAAGCGCCCGGGTCACCTTCATCTGCGTTGCAGCAGACGAACTTCTGAACTTCCCCGCGTCTTGCGCAGGCAAATTTCCACTTCAGACCTGTCGGGAAACCTGCACCGCCGCGGCCACGCAGGCCGGAGTCGATCATGACCTGGATGACTTCATCCGGGGTCATCTCTGTCAGACATTTATAAAGTGCCTGATATGCATCAAGACCGATCGCCTCATCGATATTTTCCGGTGCGATCACACCGCAGTTTCTTAAAGCCACACGTTTCTGTTTTTTGTAGAACGGGGTCTCGTTCAGCGGAAGGATCGTGCCGTCTTCTAAGACAGAATCCTTATACAGAAGTTCCTTTACCGGCTCGCCGCCTTCGATCAGGTGCTGGTCACAGACGGTAACGACATGTTCCGGAGTCATCATGGAATAAAAGGTTCCTTCCGGATATACGATCATGATCGGGCCCAGTGCGCAAAGACCGAAGCATCCGGTTTTTACGACGAGGACATCGTTCAGACCCTTTTTCTCAAGCTCGCCTTCCAGCGCGGAGATGATCTCTTTGGATCCGGAAGAGGTACATCCGGTACCGCCGCAGATCAGGACCTGTTTCCGGTATCCGGTATTTGCAGCAAGCTTTTCGCCTTCTTCTTTCACAAGCTTACGAACCATAAGGAGTTCGCGCTTTTCTTCTCTGATTTTGTTTAATTGTTCTATTGTCATGGCACCCTCCTAACGATTCATATAGCTGTCGATGATCTCAGCTACTTTCTTAGGTTCTACTTTGCCGTATACGTCATCATTGACCGTCATGACAGGGGCAAGTCCGCAGGCACCTAAACAACGGGTGACATCAATTGAGAATTTCGTGTCTTCTGTACATCCGCCGCTCGGAATTCCCAGTTTGCTCTCAACTGCTTCCAAAACCTTTTCAGAACCCTTTACATAGCATGCGGTTCCGAGACATACGGACACATTGAATCTGCCCTTCGGGTTCAGGGAGAATTGAGAATAAAATGTTACAACTCCATAGACTTCTGCGACAGAGATCTGAAGACCAGAAGCAATCATTTCCTGCACTTCGACCGGCAGGTATCCGTAGATGCCCTGGGCTGCCTGCAGTACAGGCATCAGTGCACCCGGCTGATTCTTGTGAGCTTCGATCACTTCCCGCAAAGCCTGTTCCTGTTCTAAAGTTCCCTGGAACTTTACAGTTGTTTTTGCTTTTGCCATTTTTTCTTCCTCACTTCATCTGTTATTACAAAGTTACACCAAAAAAACATGTACAACTCATAATTGTACAAACTTTAATACATACATTATACATAAAAGGGAAATACAACAAAATAAAAAAATAAGGACTTTATATGATTATTTTAGGTATTTTCCGCACAGAGAGGGGTCTCAGCAGATTCTTACGGCGCAGGGACAATAAGAAGCCGCCGGATTAAAACCGGCGGCATTCAAAGATGGAATCGATTTCAAATGTAATTTTAATAATAAGAAATGTCTACGATAACGGCTGTGCCTTTTGCAACGACGAAGAGACTCTCGTTGTTCGGACCGCAGAAATGATATTCTGTTTCTGCTCCGATAATGGCATTTGCGCCGAGCTCTTCCGCCTGGTTAACAAGTTTGCTGAACGCAGCGGATGTGCCTTCGATAAAACAGTGGTCAAATTCCTCCGGCGTCATATCCGAAATATTTTTGGAATCGGAACCTCTCAAACCGCCCAGCTTGCCGCCGATAAACGCCTGTCCCGTCAGGACTTTTTTGTATTTAACGATTCTCTGTCCTTCAATGCTGTTTGTAGTAGTAGTAACCATAACTGCTCCTTCCTAACATTTGTTACAAGAAAAATTATCCTATCAGACTTATTGTATCGTTTTTAGTGCAAAAGAGAAAGGATTAATCTTCGGAGAGGATATCCATTTTCTTTTTGCGGCGAAGGTAGATATACCAGTATGGCAGTCCGACGCAGATCGCTCCGCCTATAATATTTCCGATCGTGACCGGAAGAAGGTTGCTGATAAATATATTGCCGGCTGTGATCGCACTCGGGTCGACACCGGCGGCGATTGCGGCATCCGCGAAAGCAGGAACCGCTTTTGCGAAAAGTCCGGCAAACAGATAATACATATTTGCGACACTGTGTTCGAATCCGCAGAGTACGAACATCAGGATCGGGAAGAAAAGACCGATGATCTTGCCGACGATATCCTTAGCAGCAAATGAGATCCAGACTGCGATGCAGACGAGGAAATTGCAGAGGATACCTTTGATCAGCGCATCCCCGAAGGAAATGCTGCATTTTGATACGGCCGTTGAGATAACAGAGACAGCGACGCCGTTGTCGAAGAGAGCAACCTGATGGCTGAAAACGATGCCTGCTGCGAGAAGGATGCTGCCAATGAAGTTTCCGATATAAACCAATACCAGGTTTTTCACGACACCTTTCAACGATACGGCTTTCTCGAGCAGGGGGACGATCAGAAGGCAGTTACCGGTAAATAATTCAGATCCGGCAATCAGTACCATGGTAAGTCCTCCCGGGAAAACGATGGCTCCTAAAAATTTACCAAGAGATGCGGGTTTAACCGCTACAGCGACTGTTGTTGCTGCGATTCCGCCGATTGCTATAAACAAGCCGGCCATAATAGCAAGAACGATAAGTTTCATTGTCGGAGTGTTGACCTTGCTCTTACCAATCTGGATATAGTTCTGGGCGACGTCAGCAGGTGAAAAGAAATTCATAATA
>CAZOHB010000251.1:0-2890 GCA_964579345.1 uncultured Parasporobacterium sp. | reverse complement strand
TCCCGTAAAAAATTGTGGAAATAGCCTTATTGACCGGGACTAAAACTGAAAGAAGTCCATGATCGACATCTGGCTGGATTCCGGAAGATTTCCCAGAAGGCCTAAATGGTAAAGTTTGTCTGAAAGCGTGGATGAGATCTTCGCCCGCACCTTCAGATCCTCCCGGGAAGTAAATTTTTCTTTTGCCGCAGCTGCTTCCAGAGAAGCAGCTGCCGTTTCGCCCATACCATCGATGGAATTCAGCGCCGGCATCAGTTTGCCGTCAAAGATCTTAAAGCGGGTCGCGCCTGCGCGGTAAATATCGATCGGCATGAACTCAAATCCACGCGCGTACATCTCCAGTACGTTATACATATATTTCAGCAGGTCCTCATCTTTCGGCGTTTGCTCTCCCCGGTCGATCCGGTTTTTGATCATTTCCATCTCTTCAAGAAGATGCTCTTTTCCCTGACACATCTTCTCATAATCGAACGAAGAAGCGCGGATGCTGAAAAACGCCGCATAGTATTCCAACGGGTAAAAGATTTTATAATAAGCGATCCGGTAAGCCATCATGACATAGGCAACCGCGTGCGCTTTCGGGAACATGTACTGAATCTTGGTACAGGACCAGAGATACCAGTCCGGCACATCGCATTCCTTCATGGATTTCTCCCACTCCGGCCATTTCTTTGCCTTGCCCGCGGCGACCTTTCCTTTACGGACGTTTTCCATGATGTCAAAGGCCATGGAAGGTTCCACACCTTTTAAGATCAGGTAGGTCATGATATCGTCACGCGTACAGATACAGGTAGACAGGGTTGCCTTTCCTTCCTTGACCAGTGTCTCCGCATTGCCGAGCCATACATCCGTTCCGTGGGAAAGACCTGCGATACGGACAAGATCGGAAAAGTTCTTCGGTTTGGTATCCAGAAGCATGCCCATAACAAAGTCCGTACCGAATTCCGGAACACCGAGGGTGCCCAGCGGACGGTGAATATCGTCTGGTGTAATACCCAGGACCTCCGTTCCTTCAAACAGCTTCATGACAGACGGATCGTCGAGACGGACCTTTTTTGCGTCAAAGCCCGTGAGGTCTTCCAGCATACGGATCATCGTCGGATCATCGTGTCCCAGAATATCCAGCTTGAGCAGGTTGTGGTCAATGCTGTGATATTCAAAATGGGTGGTTACGGTATGTTTTCCCGCGTCATTTGCAGGGAACTGCACCGGCGTGAACGAATAGATCTCCTCGCCGTGCGGAAGGACGACGATACCGCCCGGATGCTGTCCCGTGCTTCGCTTGACTCCGGTACAGCCTTTAATGAGACGGTTCATCTCACATTTCCGGATCGCGCGGTTGTGGCGTTCATAATAGCTCTTTACATAACCAAAGACCGTCTTTTCCTGCAGGGTCGAGATCGTTCCCGCACGGAAGGTATGTCCTTTTCCGAAGATGACTTCGGTATAGTCATGGGCGTTGGACTGATATTCACCCGAGAAATTGAGGTCGATATCAGGCTCCTTATCACCCTTAAATCCAAGGAAGGTTTCGAACGGAATATCAAAACCGTCTTTTTCGAGCGGCTCTCCGCAGACCGGACAGTTCTTATCCGGCATATCGCAGCCGGCTCCTCCTGCATAGGCATTGACCTCTTCCGAATCAAAGTCCGAATAGAAGCAATGCGGACAGCGGTAATGCGGCTTCAGCGGATTGACCTCCGTGATGCCGGAAAAGGTTGCAGCAAGGGAAGATCCAACGCTGCCTCGGGAACCGACCAGATAGCCGTCGCTGACACTCTTCTGCACCAGCTCCCTTGCGATAATATACATAACGGAATATCCGTTGGAAATGATCGAGTTCAATTCCTTTTCCAGACGGTCCACAACGATCTGCGGAAGGTCCGGACCATACAGACTGTGTGCCGTCTCATAACAGATTTTTCGCAGGTTCTCATCGGAATTCTCGATGACCGGAGGACATTTGTCCGGGCGCACCGGCTCGATCTGTTCGATCTGGTCTGCGATATAGTTCGTGTTTTCCACGACGATCTCCTGCGCAATCTCCGGTCCGAGATAAGCAAATTCCGCCAGCATTTCTTCGGTCGTCCGATAGAAAAGCGGCGCCTGTTCATCCGCGTCTGAGAACTTCTGGCTGTCCATGATGATCCGGCGGTAGACCTCATCTTCCGGATTCAGGAAATGGACATCTCCCGTAGCAACGACCTTTTTGCCGTATTTTTTGCCCAGTTCATAGACCCTGCGGTTGATCGCCTGAATCTCTTCGACACTCTTCAGACTGTAGCCTTTCGTATTTCCTTTTTCGAAGTTTCGGACAAGGAAATAGTTATTTCCGGTCGGCTGGATCTCGAGGTAATCATAATAATTGACCAGCTCCTCGATCCGCTCTTCACTCTCTCCTGCAAGAATGGCGTCATACAGCTCTCCCAGTACGCAGGCGCTGCCGAGGATCAGTCCCTCCCGGTAGCGGTTCAGTACGCTCTTCGGAATACGCGGCCGGCGCTGGAAATAATTGATATGGGAATAAGAGACCAGGCGGTAAAGGTTCTGCCTTCCGATCTCATTTTTTGCAAGAAGGATGATGTGGTGGTAGCGTTTTTTCTTCACGCGGACGATCGCCTCATCCTCGATCGGATCCGGTATTTCAGGAGGTCCGTCTTTGATCGCGCTTTCTCTGCGCAGGACGATGTCTTTCGGATCGTCCGGATGGCGGTCGACAGGAAAATCCATATCATCCACAATATAACCTTCCACGCCGTAGATGATCTTCGGCGCGTTATCTCCCATACCCTGAACTTTATGGAACGCATCTACAAATCCCTGCACAACACCATGGCAAGAGCGCTTATTCCCGGGTACAGAAAGTGTTCCGCTACGCCGCCGAGCACGA
>CAZOHB010000250.1:0-2919 GCA_964579345.1 uncultured Parasporobacterium sp. | reverse complement strand
CAGGTGCGCGTTCAGAACATTGGCAATCCCTTTTCCGGCAGAGAAGTGGTACAGATTTATGTAAGCTGTCCGAAAGGAAAGGGCGAAACCGAGTACCAGCGCCTTACAGCGTTTGCAAAAACGAAAGAATTGAAGCCGGGAGAAGAGGAAACACTTTTCTTATGCTTTCCGCTTTCTTATCTGTCTGCTTATGATGAAGCGAAGGCGGAGACGGTACTTTATGGAGGCGATTATATTGTCCGGGTCGGAACTTCTTCGGATGCAGTGAAAGCAGCCGCTGTTCTGCATTTGGATACAGACCTTGTTCTTGCCCGGCATGAGAATCTGTGCAAGGCAGGGAAAAAAATCGCAGAGCTGAAAAATACAAAAGAGCGGAACATTGAAGATGTAGAACAGCTCCCATTCATACAGATCCCGTCTGATCTGTTTGAGACCGAAACATATGATTACGAAGAGAGGGAGGAAGTTTTCAAAGGAAAAACCGAAGCGCGGCTCAATGCCCTGACGACAGAAGAAATGCTTCAGTTCTGCGCAGGCACCGGTCTTTTTGGAGAATCAAAAGGATTTGCGGTCCCGGGCGGGGTTGGACATACCACGACAGACTTTCTTGCGCGTGGAATTCCGAATGTCGAGATGTGTGACGGACCTGCGGGGCTCAGAGTTCAAAGACGTTCGGTCCAATATAAGAACGGAAAAATTAAAGCAGTGGATTCTTCAATGTCCATTTATGAGATCCTGCCGAAGTTTATCAATAAGTTCATGAGCGGAAATCCGGCGAAAGGAAAGATGCTGTATCAGTTTGTAACGGGATTTCCGGTAGCGGCCGTGATTGCGCAGACCTGGAATCAGGCATTGGCTGAACAGATCGGAGAGGCGGTCAGCACAGAGATGAGCGAGTACGGTGTTACCTTCTGGCTGGCTCCCGGAATGAATATTGTTCGTAATCCGCTCTGCGGAAGAAACTTTGAATACTATAGCGAGGATCCGGTTCTTTCCGGAAAACTGGCGGCAGCTGTTACGAGGGGCGTCCAGAAAACACCCGGCAATTATGTGACGCTCAAACACTTTGCGACGAATAACCAGGAAACAAACCGGCAGCATGTATCATCGGATCTTGACGAGCGTGTCCTTCGGGAGATTTATCTGAAAGGTTTTGAAATTGCCGTCAAAGAAGGCTGCCCCAAAGCGGTGATGTCGGCGTATAATCTGATCAACGGAGTTTACTGTCCGAACAGCAGAGAACTGTGCACCGATATTCTGCGTCATGAATGGGGCTTTGATGGCATCGTAATGACAGACTGGCTTGCAACAGGAAAGAACCGGGCAGATGAACCGACGGCAACGGAATGCGGAGTGGACCTGATCATGCCGGGAGGAAAAGGTGTCGTAAAGGCGCTTCGGAAAGGCTGGAAGCAGGGCAGGCTTTCAAAAGAAACGGTACGGAAAAGCTGCGGCAGAGTTCTGGAACTGATCCTTGCAGCAAGAACCGGCGCGGACTGATTCCCGAAAGGTACAGTCTGCATACCACTACAGCCTTCGGTAATTCCGAATCATCAGGCATTAGATTATTTACACGAAGAGGAGTAAGACAATGGAACTGGCAGAATTATTACAACACTTTAATAATGGAGATACCGTGGGGGAAAACTGGGAAGTGATCGAACTGATGCGGTATTACAGCAGACAGGCGCAGAAGATTACCATGGAGATCAACACCAAATACCATGAACCGGATGAGCTTGCAGAGCTGTTTTCCGAGCTGATCGGCAAACCGGTCGGTGAACAGTTTGGTCTGTTCCCGCCTTTTTATACAGATTTTGGAAAGAACATTACGATCGGGAACAATGTATTTATTAATGCAGATTGTAAATTTCAGGACCAGGGAGGGATCACGATTGATGACGGCGCTCTGATCGGCCATGGGGTTGTCCTTGCTACATTGAACCACGATATGGATCCGGAAAAACGGCAGCAGCTGCACCCGGCACCGATCCACATCGGAAAACGCGTATGGATCGGAGCGAATGCGACTGTGACAGGCGGAGTTACGATTGGCGACAATTCTGTCGTGGCTGCAGGAGCGGTTGTCACAAAAGACGTACCGGCAAATGTTGTCGCAGGCGGAGTTCCTGCAAGGGTGATCAAAAAGCTCGAGTTTGAAAAAGATATTCATTAATCGCAGAAAGTTGATTCTCTGCAAATAGCAGCAAACAAAAAAGCAATTCCTTAGTAAGGAGGCAACAGTAATGAACAACTTACCGAAAATCGCCCTTGGAGCATGGGCATGGGGAAATGAAGGAAAACGGAAATGAGTATTACAGTCAATTTGTATTATTCGGGAGAAAATGGAAATGCCCGGAAATTTGCAGAGGAAATGGAACAGTCCGGAGTAGCGGACAGAATCCGTGCAGAAGAAGGAAATCTGCGGTATGAATATTTTGCACCGTTAAAAGATTCTGAAACGGTATTGCTGATCGACAGTTGGGAAAATCAGGATGCAATCGACAGGCATCATGCTTCTCCAATGATGACGGAAATTGCAGCTCTGCGTGAAAAATATGATCTGCACATGAAAGCAGAGCGGTACCGCTTAGATGAGGATGCAAGCGCTGACCGCGACAAGAAGTTTATCAGAGAATAAGGAGAATACACTATGAGTGAGAAAATCGTACAGACAGCAGGAAGAGAACAGCTTGGAGAATTCGCGCCGATGTTTGCACATTTAAATGATGACGTGCTTTTTGGCGAGGTTTGGAATGAAGAAGCTATTGATGTAAAGACAAAATGTATCATCACTGTTGTTTCTTTAATGGCATCCGGAATCACCGATTCTTCCCTGTCCTATCATCTGCAGAATGCCAAAGCACATGGCGTAACGAAAGAAGAAATCGCAGCGATCATTACACATGCGACGATGTA
>CAZOHB010000249.1:0-2958 GCA_964579345.1 uncultured Parasporobacterium sp. | reverse complement strand
CCTTCTGTTTTCCTTCAATAACAATACGGATATGATCACGGATCTGAATAATTATAAGGATGAACGCCATTACGGAGCCTGGGTAAACAGCTATATGCTGAAGGAAATGTCGAAAGGACAAAATCGTATTACCCGTGATAATTATCAGAAGTATCTCGAAGATGAAAAGACTTTTTATGCTTCCTATGATTATACACAGCTGAAAGATCAGAAGGATTATAAAGACGACAAAAAAGCAGCTCGAAAGATGCGCGATTGATCTTTTCGAATACTGTAGTTTTGTAGATATTCATGTATCCATCGATTATAATAAAAAACACGATGAACAGAGGAGACAAAAATCATGGAGTCGGATATTAAAGTATCAGTAATCGTACCGGTTTATAATGCGGAAAACTATCTGAGGCAGTGTCTGGACAGTATCGCCGGACAGTCGCTGAAAGAAATCGAGATCATCTGCGTAGATGACGGATCCACAGATCATTCACTGGATATTCTGAAAGAATATGCAGAAAAAGATCCGCGCTTTCAGATCTTAACACAAAAGAATCAATATGCCGGCGTTGCAAGAAACAACGGGCTTTTACATGCGTCGGGGAAATTTGTGATCTTCTGGGATTCCGATGATTATTTTGATCCGGATGCACTTCGGCTGATGTACGAGCGGGCGGAGGAAACATGTGCGGATGTCTGCATCTGCAATGCGCAGGACTTTGATTCCGAAACAGGAACGTTTCTCGCGCACTCCTATCTTCGCAAGCCGTATCCGGAAACAGAAGTTTTTAATATCCGGGACTGCAAAGACCAGATTTATAATTTTACTTCTACTGTTACATGGAATAAGCTTACCAGGCGGCAGTTTATGCTGGATGAAAATATTACATTCCAGGCGCAGCAGCATATTAACGATGTGCTTGCATCCATGCTTGTCCTTTCGCTGGCGGAACGGATCACAATCTGTGATAAGCGCCTGATCTTTTATCGGATGAACCGGAGCGGAAGCCTGATGTCCTCCTATGGAGAAAAGATCGATTCGGTCATGACTGCTTATGAGGAAACCTATCATCGTCTGGAAGAGCGTGGTCTTACGGAGGATCCGCAGATCCGACAGAGCATTATCGACAAAGCAGTCGGTGTCTACTTTTTTACGATGCCATACGTCGATACGGTCGAGCAGTTCCGCGAGTATTTCCGGCGCATGACAAGCGAGGACCGGTTCCTGAAAAACGGATTGGAAAATCTCAATCACGAATTTAATATGACCCGCTATCTGGCCATGAAAGATATGGATGCAGACAGTTTTCTGTTCAGCGAATATCAGAGATTAACAAAAGATATTTATGAGAAACGGCAGGAAATTTCCGGTCACAAAAAAGAGCTGATAAAAACAGAAAAGGCGTTGGAAAAATGCCGGGAGAAACTGCAGGATAGCCGCGAGAAACAGAAAGCGCTGAAAGAGGAATTGAAAGAAGTCAGAAAAGAACTGAACGCATCAAACAAGGAATTGAACCAGATCAAAAACAGCCGCTCCTATAAACTGACACAGAAGTTAAAAAAACTGGTCGGCCGGGGATAGGCGAAGAAAGAATAAACAAAGGAAATGGAGCAGATATGAGCAGCAGGATATTACAGGAAGATCTGACAGGGATCATTGAGAGAATTGACACACAGGCATTAAAAGGGCAGAGTATTTTTGTGACCGGAGCCACAGGGCTTGTCGGTTCCATGGTCGTAAAAGCGCTTGCGCTTGCGAATGAGACGAAGGATCTGGGCATTCAACTGTATCCGCTTATTCGGAGTGAGGAAAAAGCAAGAACGATTTTTGGTGCCTTACTGGAAAGAGAAGATGTGCATCTTGTAAAAGGTGATGTAACAGAAGAACTGCAGATTGCAGAAGATATCGATTACATTGTCCATGGCGCTTCTGTAACGGCGTCTAAGACCATGGTGGAAAAACCGGTCGAGACGATCGACATCGCGCTCAGCGGGACGAAAAATATGTTAGAGCTTGCAAGAAAAAAGAACGTAAAAGGGATGGTCTATCTTTCCTCCATGGAAGCGTTCGGTGTAACGGATCCTTCCCTTGCGGAAGTGCGGGAGAAAGACCTCGGATATGTTGATATTACGAACGTACGGAGCTGTTATCCGGAAGGAAAGAGAATGTGCGAGCTCCTTTGTGTCTGTTATTCCAGCGAGTATCAGGTCCCGGTAAAGATCGCACGCCTTGCACAGACGTTCGGTGCAGGCGTTCCGGATACGGATAACAGAGTCTTTGCACAGTTTGCACGGAGCGCGATCAACGGAGAAGATATTGTCCTGCACACAGCAGGCGAATCCTACGGAAACTACTGCTATACGGCAGACTGCGTTGCGGGAATCCTGACGATCCTTCTGAAGGGGGAAAACGGTGAAGCCTATACGGTTGCGAATCCGCGTACGTCCATCAAGATCAAGGATATGGCAGCAATGGTCGCGGAAAACTTTTCCGGCGGCAGAAGCAAAGTTGTTTTTGATATTCCGGAGGGCAACAAGTTCGGTTATGCACCGGATGTGACGATGCATCTGAACTCAGAAAAACTGCAGGCCCTCGGATGGGAACCTGCAGTGGATTTAAAAGATATGTATGCAAGATTAATTGCAAGTTTTACGGAAGCTTAATCGGAAATACCCATTACTTCCAGAATCTTATCTGCAACAAGGGATGCTGCGTTACCTGTTTCGTAGCATCCTTTTTCTTCCAGAAATTCGTCTACTTTTTTCAGATAAATATCGTTGTCAAATTCGCTGACAGCTGCAGCAAGCTGTTTGTTATTCTTTGCGATCAGGAATGGTGTAGACTCAAGCGGGAAGTAAAAACCTCTGTCCGTATTGTACTTCTTGATATCAGGGCAATAGAGGAACATCGGTTTTTTCGTCAGAACAAAGTCATACGCCCAGCTCGAATAATCCGTGATTCCC
>CAZOHB010000248.1:0-3057 GCA_964579345.1 uncultured Parasporobacterium sp. | reverse complement strand
CACAGAGCAAGCAGTTTCCACTGCTACGAAAAAGATTTTGAAATGCTGAAAGGCTATGTCAAGAGAATCGAAACCGCAGAAGATGAATATGACATCGCTTTTGATTATGAAGACGGCTGGAAAGAGGATATGGAATTCGCGCAGCCGGCAATCGCAAAGAAAGTAGAAGAGCTCAAAAACCGATAAGGTTATGAGATATAGAACCGGGAGGATCGCTGCGATTTTCCCCGGAAAAAAATGCAACAGGAGATTTTGAACAGAATGAAATATGATGTGATCATTATTGGCGCAGGCCCGGGAGGGATCTTCTCCGCCTATGAGTTTGCAAAAAAATCCAATTTGAATGTAGCGGTCTTTGAAGAAGGCGGACCGCTGGAAAAACGGCACTGTCCGATCGATGGCAAAAAGGTTAAATCCTGCATCAACTGCAAGATCTGTTCGATCATGAACGGATTCGGCGGAGCAGGAGCCTTCTCGGATGGAAAATACAACATCACCAACGATTTTGGCGGAACCCTGCATGAGCATATCGGCCGTGAGAAGGCGCTGGAATTGATGTATTATGTAGATTCGATCAATGTTGCCCACGGCGGACAGGATACGACGATGTATTCCACCGCCGGGACATCCCTGAAAAAGACCTGCATGCAGAATAAGCTGACACTGCTGGAGGCTTCCGTCCGCCATCTGGGAACGGATATCAACTACGTGGTGCTTGGCAATCTTTACAACGAGCTGAAAGACAAGATTCAGTTTAACTTTTATACTCCGGTAACAAGTATCAAAAAAACGGAAGACGGTTTTCTGGTCTGCACGGAAAAAGAGGAATACACCTGTGACAAATGCATCATTTCCGTCGGCCGGAGCGGCAGTCACTGGCTGCAGGAAGTCTGTGCGGATCTTGACATCCCGACGACCTCAAACCGTGTGGATATCGGTGTGCGCGTAGAGCTTCCGGCTCCGATCTTTTCACATATCACAGATGAACTTTATGAAAGCAAGATCGTTTACCGGACAGAAAAATATGAAGATGCCGTCAGAACCTTCTGCATGAACCCGAAGGGCATTGTGGTTAATGAAAATACAAACGGCATCATCACCGTTAACGGACACAGCTTTGAGGATGAATCAAAGAAAACAGAGAATACGAACTTTGCGCTTCTGGTATCCAAACGGTTTTCGGAACCGTTTAAAGACAGCAACGGCTATGCGGAGAGTATTGCAAAACTGTCCAATATGCTGGGCGGCGGCGTCATCATCCAGCGTTTCGGAGACCTTGAACGCGGACGGCGCAGCACCCAGAAGCGAATCGATGAGGGTACGGTGCGTCCGACGCTGCAGGCAACGCCGGGTGACCTCAGCCTTGTGCTTCCGAAGCGTATTCTGGACGGTATCATCGAGATGATCTATGCCCTGGATAAGATCGCTCCGGGAACAGCGAACGAGGATACCCTGCTTTACGGCGTGGAAGTCAAATTCTACAATGTCGGTGCCCGCGTGGATGAGAATCTGGAGACGCAGTATCCGGGACTGTATGTCATCGGTGACGGCAGCGGTGTGACGCATTCACTTTCACATGCGTCTGCGAGCGGTGTTTATGTTGCGGACCGCATTATCGAAGGCGTCTCGTAGGACAGAAAGAACCGTCTCCGCAGTTAAAACAGATTGGGAATAATAAAAATATAAGGAGAGTTAGCTATGTGTGAAAACAACTGTAAAGACGAAAAGCTGAAAGCACTCGATACAGTGCTGGATGCGCATGATCATGACAGCGGTTCACTGATAACGATCCTTCAGAAAGCACAGGATATCTACGGATATCTGCCTTCTGAGATCATTTATTATGTGGCTGCTCAGACCGGCATCAGTCCGGCGAAGGTCATGGGGGTTGCAACCTTTTACACCCAGTTCCGTTTGGAGCCGGTCGGAAAATATCTGATCATGCTCTGCAAAGGAACAGCATGTCATGTCAACGGTTCTGACCGCATTGAAGCAGCGATCACAAATGAGCTTGGAATCAGCAACGGACAGACAACAGAAGACGGGCTTTTCACATTAAAGAATGTGGCCTGCCTTGGATGCTGCTCTCTGTCGCCGGTCATGATGGTGAATGAGGAAACATTTGGCACGCTGACACCGGAAAAAGCAGTCAGCATCCTGAATGATTTCCGCAGCAGAAAGGAGGAGACCGCATGAGAATTCTTGTAGGCGAAGGCAGCTGCGGAATCGCAGCAGGTGCCGGAAAAGTTTATGATGCGCTGAACGGTCTCTGTTCACCGGAAGATTCGTTTTCCCTTGAGATCACCGGCTGCATCGGTATGTGTTTCTTAGAGCCGATCGTCGATATTTATGACGGCGACACGCTCCTTTCCCGACTGGTACATGTTGAAGCAAAAGACGCGGAAGCGATCATCGGCGCTGTCCGCAGCGGAGATCTTTCCGGTCTGGAATCCTTACAGATAAAAGACGATGATGCTTCTTTCCTGACACAGCAGACGCGTATTGCGCTTCGCAACTGCGGCATCATCGATCCGACGGATATTGAAAGCTATCGGAAACGCGACGGCTATAAAGCACTGGAGAAAGTGCTGAAAACGATGACTCCGGAAGAGGTCATCGAAGAGATCAAAGTTTCCGGTCTGGCGGGCCGAGGCGGCGCAGGCTTCCCGACCTGGTTTAAGTGGAATGCGGCAAGAGGATCTGCCGGAGAAGAGAAATACCTGATCTGCAACGCAGACGAAGGAGATCCGGGTGCTTTCATGGATCGTGCAGTCATCGAGAGTGATCCGCACAACCTGATCGAAGGTATGCTGATCGCAGCTTACGCGATCGGTGCGAAAGAGGCGATCGTTTATGTCCGTGCAGAGTATCCGCTGGCAATCGTCCGTTTGGAAAACGCGATCAAGCAGGCAACAGAAGCCGGCCTGATCGGTGAACATATTCTCGGCACCGACTTCAGCTGCAGCTTCCGCTATATGGCAGGCGCAGGCGCGTTTGTCTGCGGTGAGGAAACGGCGCTGATCGAATCCCTCGAAGGAAAACGCGGTATCCTGTCAA
>CAZOHB010000247.1:0-3075 GCA_964579345.1 uncultured Parasporobacterium sp. | reverse complement strand
TGATGATCTTCGAACCCTGGGTCTTGAGCTGAGCGATGCCTACGGAGAAAAATTCAGAAAGCTTTATTTTTCTGCCGATGGGACAAAATTCGGAGATGAGATCATCGTTCTTGTGAACGGACGAAGAGCAGAGTTTCTCGATAACATGGATACGAAGCTTTCAGACCAGGACACAGTCCTCCTGTTCCCTGTCGTGGCCGGAGGATGACAGCGTGTAGAAAGGGGTGTTCTGTTTGCAGGCAGAAAAAGAAAAAATAACAGCGATCCTGCAGAATTATCCGCGCGAGCAGAGGTACTGCCTCGCGATCATGCAGGATATGCAGAAACAATATAACTATATACCGAAAGAAGGCATGGAAGAGCTGGCGGAGTATCTGGGATGTCCGCTCTCTTCCCTTTATTCTATGGCGACCTTCTATAAGGCGCTTAGTCTGAATCCCAAGGGAAAGCATATCATCAAATTATGTGACGGAACGGCCTGCCACATCCGTGGCGCATCCAATCTCAGGGACGGAGTGCGAAGGATCCTGGGGATTGAAGACGGAGAAACGACGGACGATGGACTGTTCTCTTTGGAACTGGTCAACTGTCTCGGCTCCTGCGCACTGGCACCGGTCATGGTGATTGATGATGTGTATTATGGAAAGGTGTCGATGGAGAAGCTTTCTTCGATCCTGAACTCTTACAGAGAGGAGGGAGAGAACGCATGAAAACGATCCGTGTTTGCTGTGGAACCGGCTGCCTTGCGAACGGGAGCCGGCTTGTCGCAGAAGCGTTTGAAGAAAAACTCGCAGAGCACCATGCAGATGCCGTGGTGGAATGTGAGGTGAAGCGGACCGGCTGCAACGGGTTCTGTGAGAACGGACCGCTGGTTACGATCATGCCGGATGAAATCGCCTATTATCATGTGAAACCGGAAAATGTAGATGAGATCATCGAAAAGACGGTGTTAGGCGGAGAACTCGTTGAAAAACTCCTCTATAAAAATGATCAGGGACAGCGTGTGACCAGCCAGGCGGAAAATCCGTTCTATGCGCCGCAGATGAAGATCGCGCTTCGTAACATCGGTAAGATCGCACCTTGCAGCGTTGAAGATTATAAAGCCTCCGGTGGATATGAAGCTTTGAAAAAAGCGCTTTCTATGACGCCGGAAGAAATTATTGCGGAGATCAATCTTTCCGGACTCAGAGGCCGTGGCGGTGCAGGATTCCCGACCGGAAGAAAGTGGGAGAGTGCCGCAGGGTATGAGGTGACTCCGAAATACGTTGCCTGCAACGGCGACGAAGGTGACCCGGGTGCATTTATGGACCGCTCCATCTTAGAGGGCGATCCGCACAGTGTATTGGAAGGTATGGCGATCTGCGCATTGGCGATCGGAGCAGAGGAAGGCTTCCTGTATATTCGTGATGAGTACAGTCTTGCGGTTCAGAATATTAAAGAGGCGATCCGAAGTGCGGAAGAAGCCGGGATCCTGGGCGAGAATCTTATGGGCTCCGGAAAACGATTCAAACTCCAGGTCGTAAGGGGCGGCGGCGCATTTGTCTGTGGAGAGTCAACAGCACTGATGGCTTCTGTAGAGGGACGCGTCGGTGAACCGAGAGCAAAATATATCCGTTCGGTACAGAAAGGTCTGTGGGAAAAGCCGACGGTATTAAACAATGTTGAGACACTTGCAAATGTTCCGTACATCATCCTGCACGGCGGCGCAAATTATGCGTCCGTTGGAACAGAGAAATCCAAAGGAACGAAAGTATTTGCGCTGGTTGGAAAAGTGAAACGGACGGGACTTGTGGAGGTCCCGATGGGGGCAACTCTCAGGCATCTGATCTTCGAGATCGGCGGCGGTATCCAGAATGACCGCCCGTTCAAGGCGGTTCAGACAGGCGGACCTTCCGGCGGATGTATTCCGGAAAGCATGCTGGATCTTCCGGTGGATTTTGACACGCTGAAAGAGTACGGCGCCATGATGGGATCCGGCGGCATGATCGTTATGGATGACCGAAGCTGTATGGTGGAAGTCGCGAGATACTATGTACAGTTTCTGGCGGGAGAAAGCTGCGGAAAGTGCACACCATGCCGGGAAGGTTTAAAACAGATGCTGGCAATCCTGACGGATATCTGCGAGGGCAGAGGAAAGATCGAGGATCTGGATCTTCTCGAAGAACTGGGTGAGATGATGCAGGATGCATCCCTTTGCGCACTCGGAAAATCTGCACCGAATCCGGTTCTTACCACATTGAAATATTTCCGGAACGAATATGAAGCGCATATCCTGGAACATCGGTGTCCGGCAGGCGTTTGCACGAAGCTGACCGCTTTCGCGATCGATCCGGAAAAATGCAAAGGCTGTACAGCCTGCGCGAAAGCATGTCCGGCCGGCGCGATCACCGGTGAACTGAAACAGCCGCATCAGATTGATAAGACCATCTGCATCAGCTGCGGCAGCTGCCGTGAAGCATGCAGGTTCGGTGCTGTTTTGACGGAAGGGAGGGATGCGTAATGAATATCACAATTGACGGAAAATCCTGCCAGTGTGAAAAAGGAGAATATATTCTCCAGATTGCCCGGCGAAACGGGATTATCATACCGACCCTCTGCCATCATGACGGATTCCCGGGGCAGGGCTCCTGCCGATTATGTATTGTGGAAGTCAATGAGGGAAACGGACCGAAAGTCGTGGTGTCCTGTGTCTATCCGGTCTCAAAGGAATGCGTTGTTTTCACAAACAGTGAAAAGATCCGAAAGCAAAGAGGTTTGATCTTAACTCTGCTTCAGAAAAGAGCGCCTGACAGCGAAGAGATCAAGGCCTTCGGCAAGATGTATCAAGCTCCGCAGATTGACCGGTTTGTAAAAGCGGACAGCGGCAAATGTATTTTATGCGGTCTGTGTGTGAAGGCTTGCGCAGAGCTTTCGGTCGGTGCGATTTCTACCGTCAACCGTGGAATCACAAAGGAAATTGCTACTCCGTATCATGAACCGAGCAGTGTCTGTGTTGGATGCGGAAGCTGCGCATATGTATGTCCGACGAATGCGATTGAAATCGAAGAGTCGGAGGAGACCAGGACGATCTGGGGC
>CAZOHB010000246.1:0-3125 GCA_964579345.1 uncultured Parasporobacterium sp. | reverse complement strand
TGGCGCTCACCGCCGGAGAGCTTCGTTCCGTTTTCGCCGATGGGCGTATCGTAAGCACCTCCTTTGTTCAGATAAGTATCACAGAACCATGCGGTAAATTTCTTTGCACCGAGCGGGTTCAGGTGATCCGCATCATCAAAATACTGATTCTCATAGCTCTGAAAATCCGTATCGATATGAACACCCGGAAATTCAGATTCCGGATAATCGTATTTCAATTCTTCAAAATAGGCGCTGAAAGGATCCGAGATCTTCTTCGCCTCTTCAAAGGTCTCAGCGATCAGAGGTGTGTTGACCGAGTACACTTCAATGCCGTTTTCGACGCAGAGGTCAATCGTCTTTCGATAGTAATAGTCCAGCGTCTGAAGCAGTTCAAAGCGTTCCATATCATGCTCCGCACTGGTCGGCCACCAGCTGACAAAGGATTTAAACCCTTTGGAATCCAGCATTTCCCGGTACGCGTTTTCATTGATCTCTTTCCGGTTTTCCCCGAAGGAATTGATGACCGGAGACATATATTTCGTAGGCGATTTGATCTTATACTCAAAAAGAGTAAGCAGGCCGTCGCCGCCCGCTTCTTTTAACGCAGGTGCTTCATCAAAATCCTGAGCGGTTTTTAAAACCTCAGAGGCCTGCTTCCAGCTTAAGAAATCAAAATACACGCTCCGCGTCCAGAAACCGTCAAAGCTGGTAAAGTGGTAGGAGCTCACAGAAAGAAGCACCTTTTCCGGGGCGCCCATATGTTCAATATAATCTTTCAGTGTGAAATATGCCTCCACGGAAGTCGAACCGCCTTCCGCAAGGCTGATACAGCTGTCTGAGATTTCCTCCGGGATCAGTGCGGATTTTGCACGGGAATCACCGAGAATAAGGATCCTGCTTTTCGCCAGATCCGTTTCTCCAAGCCGGTAGTCTTTTACCTGCGTAAAATAAGAATATTCCCCGTCCATATAATACACGGGGAATGCTGCAAGATAAATCCAGACCAGGATGACCGGTATTAAAACCACAAGGGTCTTTGCCGCGCACTTTAAGGCTTTCATCTACTGCAGACTCTTTAAATATTCAATGGCTTCAAGCAGTTCCTTCGCTGTTTCCGGCATCCGCATTTCCAGTGAAACATAGCGGTCGTATCCGGCATCTTCCAGCAGACGGATGATCTCTGAATGCTCTTTTCTCTTTCTGAGCACACGCAGATTCGGTTCGCTGAAATGCACATGGTTGATCAGTGCAATATTATCTTCCGTCAGCAGCTCATAGATATTCTCACCGTTCGTCAGGATCGTGCCGAGATCCAGATTGACCTTGAACGCTTTGGATGCATTTTTTCCGACCTCTCTTGCGATGCAGCGGACCAGATCAAATGCCTGTGACGTATAGTTGATAAAATTGGTATTGTAGATTGCAGGATTTGCCTCGATCGAAACGCAGGTTCCCTGCTGCGCCGCATACATCGCGATCTCACTGAAGAAATCGATCGCGACCTTTCCGGCATTCTGCAGATCATATCCGTCCGGAATACGACGGTTTAACGGACAGCCGAAAACAAGGTTGCGGCATTTGACAGCTGCAGCAAAATCAACGGCCGATTTCATATAATCGATCAGGAATCTCTGCTCTGCGTCTCTGCCGAACATGTTGGCTTTTACACCGTTTAAGATCGACTGCATGGAAACGATATTCAGTCCGTATTTCGCATACAGATTCTTCGCCCAGTTGGAAGCGTCACGGATCCGGTCATACGGACCTGCCATTCTTCCGAGCGTGTTGGAATCATCCCATGGAAAAATTCGTGTCGGTGCGATCTCCAGGGCGAGTCTGCGCTCTCCCAGAAATTCGTACATGCTTTCATCTTCGTCCGGGCTCCAGGCTATATTCGAAACCGCAAATTTCATAACTGCATCTCCTTGTCTGCAAATTCTTTTATTTCTGTTAAAACCTGTTGTTTTGTATATAAGTATCCGCCGATCCCGTCCGGAGCGCAAAAACCGTCAAGTTCCCGGTAATAACCGGTCCGGACATCATAACACGGAGGCTTTTCACTGATCTCATTCACAAACGTTCCGTCCCGGAGAAACGAATAGATCTCTCCGATCGTCACCGGTTCTGCTGCGATGTTCAGCATCTTTATATTATTATCCAAAGCCTTAAAAATGTCACCATATAAATGCTCTAAATTATAATACTGGAACTGTCCGCGGCTGTCCGTAAAATTCAGTGCGGAAAAACCAAGCGTGGTAAAAATATTCCGGAGCAGCGCCTTCTCTTCGCCGCTGCAATCAGCCAGCTGATAAAACCCTTTTTCATTGAGATGATAATAGTTTTTCAGGCGTTCGTCCTGCTCCGAAAGTTCCGCAAACTTCCCGCTGTTCAAAAGCGCAGGAAGATAGTGGATATAATCATAAATAAAATTCTTTTTGATCCCTTTTCCGAAAAGACCCGGAAGGCGGATGATCAGATGGTCCGGAACATTCTCCTTAACCCAATCTTCCAGCATCGCACGATGTCTTCCGTATGCACCGTTTCCGGCTGCTTCCGTCTCTTCTGTTTTACGGAAGGAGTCCTCATAAACATCGATCGTTGAGATCAGGACGAGCTGTTTCGGCGCGATCTTCCGGATATTTTCCTCAGCTTCCAGGATCGAGTCCATATCCGCATCCGGAAATTTTTCCGCAAGAAACTTTTCCGCACGAAGACCGGCGTAGATCAGGATATCCGGTTTCGTTCCGAAAGCTTCTTCAATATTCGTACTGTGAAAAAGAAGATCGACCGGTCCGCCTGCCGCAATATTTCCCCCGACGAATCCGGTGCTTCCAACTAATGCGATCATTTTATCACAACGGTCCTTCCATTTTCTTCCAGGCTGACATCCAGATACGCCAGCATGACGTCCGCAACTTCATCTGCGGAAAGCATCCGTCCGCGCTCACTGGAGGCAGCAACGGTATCTTTCATGATCTGCGGCATCTCATCCAGAAACTTGGTATCGGTAAGATCCGGTGCCATCGCATTGATCTTCAGTTTTTTCGGTCCGTATTCCTTTGCAAGCGATCTCATAAGTCCGAGCATCGCGCTTTTTGTGGAAACATAAGGTGCAAGGAATTTCGGTGTTCCTTCTTCAGTTC
>CAZOHB010000245.1:0-3161 GCA_964579345.1 uncultured Parasporobacterium sp. | reverse complement strand
TTCAAGGGTGCGCTGCAGAGTATGCCTGCCGCGATTCCTGCACAGGTTGCGATGACACAAAAAGCGCACGCATTCTTCCGCTCCTGTTCGTAATACGGAAGGATCTCAATATCTCCGGAAAGGATCTTTTCGCTGATTTCTTCGATCTTACGGCCCGTGAAATGCATCATATTTTCAAATTCATCGTTATTTGCGACCTCGCTGGCCTTTGAAAAGTTCCCGTTTTTCTGATACTTCACAGGTATGATCGTGCTTGATCCCGGCTGTCCGCTGATAAGGTTTCCGTCTACCGCCTGTACCATTCCCTGCTCACAGGAAGTGACACCGCTCATCCGGAAACGTTCTTTCGATTCTTCTTCCGTTTTGGAAAAATGATCGTTGATCCTGTAATAATAAACGCCTCCCGGACGCACCTGTTTGTCCGGATACTTCGTTTCATAATGCGAGATCGCTTCTTTCAGATAGGCGACCAGCTGAAGATCAAGCCCGGAGTAAAGATCCGCGATCCGGAACTGTTTGTTTCCGGATTTATAATCAATGATCTTCACATACAGATCTTCTCCGTCATAAATATCGACACGGTCGATTTTTCCCTTAAAGCGCACATGCTCATTCAGGCGTTCCTGAAACTGCAGCTCATATTCTGCAGGATCATACAGGCCGGCTCTTACATGTTCACGCAATACATCCGTCGTCTTTACGGCTACTTCCCGGATCCTTTTCACGAAATATTCATTCCGGACCGAACTGTCCAGAATATCGGACGGCATTTCAGCGAGCGCTTCCTCGACACTTTCCTGTGCAAACTCCCTGCTCACATCATCCGGAATATTCCGGAAGCTGTAGGCACTTTCCTGTATTTTCTTCGCATAGCACTCCAGCGTTGAATGGTAGATCGTTCCGACATCTGCTGCCGCAATCTCATACTCCGGACGCTTCTCGAGACGGATCCCGTAATTCAGGAAATGTTTAAACGGGCATTCGCTGAATTTTTCATATCGGCTGACACTTCCGGAGAGAACGTCCCCATACAGATCCAGTGTGACCTGCGGATCCAATGCGGTCTGCCGATTCGTGAAAAAGGCTCCTTCGATCACGCTCCGCAGCATGTCCGGTTCTTCTTTTGCAAAGAACTGCAATAAAGCCTCCTCCGGCTCATTGCGGATGGCAGCAGACAGTTCTTTCAATGCCTGTTTTTTCCATTTGATCTCCGGCATTTCCGAAACCGTTTCGATCGCAAGAGGTCCTGCCAGCTCTTCCAGTTCCTCAATAATATAAGCCGGTTCTGTTCCCTCTCCGTTCTCATTCGTCTTGGAATACGTCAGGTACAGCATCTCCTTTGCCTGATGCAGCATCAGATGAATATAGAAACGCTGGATATACATATTTTCAAGCGCAGAAGGCGCCATCTCAAATTTCTCATTCTTCAGGAATTCGCGGTCCCTCTGGGAAAGGATTCCCGACGGATCAGAAGCAGAAGGTATCTTCCCTTCATTGACACCGATCAGAAACAGGACGCGGATATGATCCAGTCTTGTACGGGTTAGGTCTCCGACCGTTACGGCATCGATCGTCGGAGGAATCACTCCGACCCGGATTTCCGAAAGACCGCTTTCGATCATCGTACGGTAATCATGGATCGTTACCGGCTCTTCCGGAGAAAGGATCTCCGTTTTTTCGAGCAGTTCCGTTACCAGTCCGTAAACCTGCTCATACTCTCTTTGCTCTATCAGCCTTCCCTCTTCAGAAAGGATCTTTGCTTTCTCTTCCAGTTTTTCTTCGATCTGCTCATCCGCCAAAAGTTTTCTTAGAGCGCCTGCATAACCCACAGCATTCAGTCCCTTTTTTCGTACACGGTCATAAAACGGCGCAAGATGATGCATTGCTTTTTCGCGGATCGCATTGACTTCCTCAAGGTTCCAGCGCTGTCCCGCATATGGATCTTTCTGTTTTTCTTCTTCCGAAGGTTCCAACCCACTCAGGGTCCGGTTTTTTTCCATCTCAGAGTTCCATGCACGGAAACCATTGATCCCGAATTCCAGACAATAGTTTTCCAGCAGACTGATCTCATCTGCTTCCACATCTGTAAGACCTGTCTTCAGGAGAGAGAAAATACTGTCATAAGAAAAACGTTCTTCTGAAAGTCTGAGTGCCGAGAGCACATAGCGGGAAAGCGGATGTTCCAGGATACCGGCTTTGTGATCAATAAATGCCGGAATGCCTGCATCACGAAACGTGGTCTCTGCAAGACGGTGATAGCTTTCCATGTCACTTGTGATCACGGCGATCTCACGATACCGGAGCTGCTTCTCTTTGACGAGACGAAGGATCTCTTTTGCCGCAAACGTCACTTCATCCTGCATGCGGTTCCCTGCAAAGATCCGGCACGGTTTTGCAGCAGACTCCCCTGCCGGTTCCGAAAGATCCGAAACGGCCACTTCCGAACCTGCATCGTGCGCTGTTTTGAGCAGTTTGAAATAGGTTTGATTGCTTAAATAATACAGGTCATATTCCGGGCAGTTATCACGGATCCGTGCGCCGGGCAGCGACAGGGAGACCGTTACATCTTTTGCGGTTTTTAAGAGCTCCGCTAAAAGGCGGTACTGTACCGGAGTAAAACCGGTATAACCGTCCAGATAAATGTGAGAACCCTGCAGTCTTTGCGCATTTGCGGCAACCGAAGCAAACATGTTATCAAAAAGTACGATACTGTCAAAGAAAAACGGTTTGATCATTTTAACACGGCTATCCCGGCTGTGAATTACGTGTTAAATGTCAAGCGTGAAGAAGCCATTGAGAAAGGTATCGATCTTAAATGCACTCTAAACATTACACATGATCCCGGATTCGAAACCGAAGACCTGTTTCTTCTTCTCTCGAATCTGCTGGACAATGCCATTAAGCACATCGGTTTCAACAAAAGGATCGATCTTGAAATCAAGGAGATCGAAGAACTCTTCTGCATTACAATCACGAATTCCGTTAATGGTCAGGTACTGGATGAAAACAACGAATTTATCGTCAAAGGCGGTTCAAAGGAACACGGCTTTGGCCTTAAGACCATTGAACTGCTGGCAAACAAATATGACGGATATATATCCTGCAGACAGATCGGCGGCGATGTAGTGGAGACGGTCTATCTGAATGAGACTTTCCCTCAG
>CAZOHB010000244.1:0-3176 GCA_964579345.1 uncultured Parasporobacterium sp. | reverse complement strand
CTAAACTCAAGCTGCGCTTACGCTTGCTTTCGCTAAGTGCTCCGCTCAAGCTGGCAGCAGGGAGACTTCCTTCTTTTTTTACCCTATCAGCTTATTGTAAATCTTTTTGTATTTCGTTTTATTCGTCTCTTTGATCAGCTTATCATAATCCTTTTTGAAGGTCCCGATTCCATAGCCGTCACAGTAGTAATAGTCGCCGGAGATGGATACGGTGTGCCCTTTTGACTGAAGGATGTCACGGATTTTCTTAAGGTCCGCATTGTATTTTTTGATATTGCTCCGGTATTTCTTATCTACGGCTTTAAAGGCCTTCTTAAAGTTTGCATTATTCATAAATGCCTTATAGACCTTCGGGTAATTGGTTTTGGCGAAATACAGGTAATGCAGGATGTAATACTTGAATTCCGCGTATGCCTGACGGTCGTTTGCTCCGTGATTGATGAACTTTGCCCATTTCGTAAAATCACCCTTTGCCTTGCTGACATAATAGTCAAACAGGCTTACGGTATTATTCAGTCCCCAGGAATAAGCGGTAAATTCATCGAGCAATCCGTATGCGCCCTGAATATCTGAGGCAAGATTCGGAATCTTCCCGTCATTTTTGACATAAGTTCCATAACGGAAGGTCCGTAGGCGCTTCGGGATCGAAGAAGCCATCTTTTTGGTCCGGAAAAGGTCGGTATCAAAATTGACAGTGACATATTTTCCGTTTCCTTTATAGATCTTCATAGTTCCATAGCTAGTCACGCCGATATAGACATTCGCATGACATTCTTCATGCACAATTGTATTGATCGAATCGATGACCGTATCATTCTCAGAGATCCAGTCGGCGGGAGAATGGCCATAGCCCTTTGCTTTATCCACAAGATAATAACCGTCAGCGTCATATTTTTTCAGCAGCTTCATCGTATTGCTTACGGTGGCATGCGCTGTGATCTTCGGAACAGCCGCCTGTGCCGGAGTTGCTGTCGTAAGGATACAAAGTATGAGAACGAGAAGTCCGCAAAGGAATTGGATTCCTGCTCTCTTTTTCATTTCAGTCATGGATCTCCTCCTATTTTTTCACAAGGCTTTCCAGTGTTTCGAATAAAATTTCCGGTTCTACCGGCTTGCTCAGATGCGCATTCAGACCGGCCTGCATACTGCGCTGGACATCTTCATCAAACGCATTTGCCGTTAATGCGATGATCGGTATCGTTTTCGCATCTTCTCTCTCCATTGCCCGGATCGTGCGTGTGGCTTCCAGACCGTCCATAACAGGCATCCGCATATCCATGAGGATCGCCACATAATGACCCGGTTCATGATCTGCAAACATATCAACCGCGATCTGTCCGTTTTCCGCAAGATCCACTTCCATTTCCCTCATGGAAAGGACCATCATCATTATTTCCGCGTTCACGAGAACATCTTCGGCCAAAAGAATCCGACACCCTGTCAGGTCTATCGTATCGCGCACCAGCTGCGCATTCTTCCGCGCAAATGCTTCACGGAATTCATCCAGTACACTTCCGGCAAAGAGCGGCTTCGATACAAAGGTATCGACACCGGCAGCTCTGGCCTCCTCTTCAATATCTTCCCAGTTATACGAGGTCAGGATAATGATCGGGGTCTCATTGCCAACAGCAGAACGGATCCGTTTCGTGGTCTCCAGTCCATCAAGCTCCGGCATCTTCCAGTCAACTAAAATTAAATGATATGGATCACGGCGGGCATGGCGCAGTTTCACCATTTCGATTCCTTCGTGACCCGACAGTGCTGTCTCACAGGAAATGCCAACCTGTCCAAGGATAACCTGCGCGTGTTCGCAAGCGACAGGATCATCATCGATCACAAGAACACACATATCATGCGGGTGGATAAAATCGTCATCGATCGGTCTTTGCATGGTATCGGAAACCGTTAACGTAACAGTAACTGTGAAAGTCGTTCCGACCCCTTTCGTACTCTCGACTTCAATATGGCCGTTCATAAGCTCGACGATGCTCTTTGTGATCGGCATACCCAGTCCGGTACTTCCGTATTTGCTTGTGGAAGAAGAATCCTCCTGGGAGAAGGCATCAAACAGCTTCGGCAGATACTCCTCGCTCATTCCGATACCGGTATCGGAGATCGTAAAACGCAGCGAAGATTTATTATCCAGTCTTGCGACCTCTTCCACGATGAACTGCACCTTTCCTCCTTCCGGAGTAAACTTCACAGCATTTCCGAGAATATTGATCATGACCTGACGAAGTTTCATATCGTCGCCGATATAATAGTCTTCCACAGTTCCATGGATATGACAGTCATAAGAAAGACCTTTGTCCCGGCACTGTCCGCTAATGATCGTGTTGACCTGTTCTAATGCTTTTGCAAACGAGAATTCCTCGTTCTTGATGACCATGCGGCCGGACTCGATCCGGCTCATGTCCAGAATATCATTGATGATTCCAAGCAGATGATGCGCGGATGTTCCGATCTTTTCCAGGTATTCCCTGGTTTTATCGGATATGGATTCATCTGCGAGCGCGATATTATTCAGACCGATAATGGCATTCATCGGTGTCCGGATCTCATGGCTCATATTAGAAAGGAATACGGTTTTCGCCTTGTTCGCATCTTCTGCAGCAGAAAGCGCTTCCGCAAGCGCATGACTTCTTGCAAGGGTTTCACGCATCTCCTGATCGATCACGGTAAAGCCGAGGCCGACAGCATGTACGGTGTGGTCATCCCGTTCTCCCGGATGGCGAACACCGGCCATTCGGAGCATTTCATAATAATCGGTGCCATCCCGATGTGCCAGATAGCGGTATACCATAATATTCTCTGTTGACAGGATCGTTCGCACATTCTCCGGATCGATAAACTTCAGAAAACCTTCCTGAAATTCCTTGTCAACAAATCGTTCACAATAATTCGTGAAGGTTTCATGGTATGGGAAATGAACACCTTCCGCCGGCTGATGCGAATCGTTCCGGTCAGCGCGATAGCAGACGGCATCATCCGCATCAATATCTACATGGTAAACACTGCGGTAATCCGAAGCCATTGCTGTGATCATGCTGTTTAACTCTTTCTGGCTTCTCTCCTGCTCCAGGATCTGCTCCCGGAGGGCCAGCTTTTCTTCGAGTTCCTGCTGCTTTGCACGCGCTTCCGCTTCTGCTGTCTTCATGCGTGTCATTTCAGTCACG
>CAZOHB010000243.1:276-3197 GCA_964579345.1 uncultured Parasporobacterium sp. | reverse complement strand
AACCGGGGTCATTCTACATCGGAACGAAGAAAGTAGTATTTGAAATCTTTCCTATAGAGATTCATCCCGGAGTAACTCTTTCAAAAACGGCTTATGTGTATAATGGCAAGGAACAAAAACCTGTTCCGAAAGTCGACGGCTCTTATGCCGAAGGCACGGATTACACAGTCAGCTATTATAACAACAAAAATGTTGGCCAGGGCATTATGACGCTTGAGATGACGGGCAATTACTACGGCACCCAGACATTGTCTTTTACGATCTTTCCGAAAAAGGCGGTCATATCAAAGGCAGCTGCAGGGAAACAGCAGGTGAAACTAACACTGTCTTCCAAGGCTTCCGCGACCGGAGGATCCACCTATCAGATACAGTACCGTATCAAAGGAAAAACTAAATGGAAGACCACTACGACTAAGGACAAGACCAAGACGATCAAGAAGCTGAAGAAGGGCAAGAAATATCAGATCAGAGTGCGTGCATACAAGTCTGTTGGAGGCACCCGGTATTATGGTGCATGGTCTAAGGTAAAGACGACGAAAAAGATCAGATAATGGGTAGTATCTTTTTCTGCTTTAGCATGGCAAACTATCGATAAAAACGCAGATGGTATTTTAGCCGGAAAGTGACGTGACAGCATGTCTGCCACGTGACTTTCAAGATCATAGTCAAATAAATTAAAAACATCAGCGGGTTCTGCTGCTGCCAGGGATGTTCCAAAGAATAAGGAGGTTGTTATGGAAAAGAGAAAACCGATTGCTTATGCGCTGACGATTATTCTGGCATTTTGTTTACTGTTTGCGGCGTTATCTCCGGTAACTGCAAAAGCTGTCTCAGAATTCACTTATATTTCTGATGCCCGCATTTACAGCCCTGAAGATAAAGCAACATACAAAGTGAATGAATCCGTGCCAATCAGGATCTACGCCGGTTTCATCGTATATGGAGCGGCAAACTGGATTCAGGTCTCAATTGAAAAGGATGGAAAACAGGTTTACTGGAACTGTTACAACTACACGGAGACAACGACGGAGTATGATCTCGGATCATTCAAGCCGACGACGGCAGGTACCTATACGATTACAGCAGGTACCACGAACAGTGCTATAGATTCAGATCCGAATTCAGGAGTGATCCGTGAGATTTCGTCTACCAGAACATTTACAGTTAAGGCTGCGACAATCAAGAAAATGAAACCGAAACTGAATGTTGAGCGGACGGCTAAGAAAAAAGTCACGCTGACATGGACTTCGACTCAGGGAGCCAAGACACAGATCTATCGTGCTGCTTCTAAAAAGGGCAAGTATAAACTGATTAAGACGGTTTCAAAGGCGAAGTATATCGACAAGAGTGTATCTGCCAAAAAGGTTTATTACTATAAAATCAGATTCACGAAGAAGGAAAACGGCAAAAAAGTAGTCAGCAAGTATTCTGCTGTTCAGAAAGCAGGGAAGTATAAAAAGCCTGCGCCATTTGCCGTGACACTCAAGAGCACTGCTAAGGGAGTTAAAATTACCTGGACTCAATATAAGGGCGCCGGTTATTATCTGGTAGATAAGGGTACTTCGAGTAATGGAGAAGGAGACGTGATCGCCTGCTGCGGAGCAAATGAACTCGAGTGGGTAGATACGGAGGTTGAAACAGGCAAGACCTACTATTACAGGGTCACTGCCTGGGTAGGCAACGAGGATAAGCCAAGAGCTAAAACTGCTGTCAAGAGTATTAAATACTGACAAGAAAAACAAAGAATGGTCTACGAATTGAACGAACCATCAAAAGCTGCCCCTCTTTTTGCGGATTGGAAGGATCTGGATGTCGGAATTGTTGCCTGTCTCGACAACGTGATGGGCAGGATCTTTGCAGATGATACGGAACATCCGAAGTCTGCTATGGCTGTACAGGGGGATTTTGTTTATTTCGCAGGAGAACCGAACCTGGAGCTTGTACGTGCAATGCCGGACAGGTGGATACTGGCGGTGCCTCAGAATGAAGCCTGGGACGCCGCGAACAAGATGTCTGTCCGGCTTGCGGAAAAACTCGGCTACGAATTCAGCGGCGAATACGTCTGCTACGGACTGGAGTAAATAGCAATTATTGTGCGGAATCAAACAGATCCATTAGAATCTCCTCAGCATCCATTTTTTTATAACCGTCCGGGTCGGAAAGGGTGGCCTTATTCCAGCGGAAATACTTGTACTCGGGAATAAAATTGCCTGCATAATATTTGTAGGGATACTTTGATACACTGGCCGGATAATATCTTTTCATATATTTTTTAGCCAAAGCTTTGGCTTGACTGTCTGACTTCCCTTTTGGCGTAGCAGTTCCTGAAATCTGTACTCCGGCCTGCGGGGTAGACTGAAGAATCACAATACTCTTATCTTTGCATTGTCCGATCACGATAAAACAATGCCCGTCTTTATATCCGATATCTCCCGGCTTAATCAGATGATTCTCAGAAACAAGGCGGTCCTGGTAGATCCTGTAACCAAAGCCATGGCTATGATTTGCATCCCCGATGTGGCCAGAGTATACGGTGTAGCCGCTGCCTTCGCCGCTCTTTTTATGCATGATCTGATAAGTACACCAGCCGACATATCCGGAGCAGTCGAATCCTTTTGCCCGGTTTGCAGTAGAAAGATCTTCATAATTGTGGAAATTATAATTCGAGGGCTGACTCTTGAACCACTTTGTCATTGCCGGGCTGAGTCCCTTTCTTGTAGAGTCATCCCAGCCTCCGCCCCAAACATAAAGAACTTTTCCGACAGGAGTCAGAGCTCTCAAAAGATAATGCTTGCCCAGCCGGACATGACCGTCAGTGTGGAAGACATCCGCGCAACTTTTAATATGCATTTCCTGATCAAGGGCACCGGCATGCAGTATGCCCTGATCATTCCGAAATAACGGAAAGGAGCTGCGATGGA
>CAZOHB010000243.1:0-266 GCA_964579345.1 uncultured Parasporobacterium sp. | reverse complement strand
AAGATAATGCTTGATAGTTTTGGCGTCGGGATCCTCTGATACTTTAACTTTTATCAGGACCTTCTTTTGTTTATGCTTTACTGTAATAACAGCAGAGCCCGGCTTTTTTGCGGTCAGGATGCCTTTTTCATCGACGGAAACAACGGATTTTCTTGATGAGCTGAATTCCAACCGGGAAGCCTTGATCTGCTTCGTCTCGTTTTCGACAACGAGCTGCAGCTTTCTTCCCTGACGGATCGTTTTTTTATAGCTATTTTCTTCTGAAG
>CAZOHB010000242.1:0-3201 GCA_964579345.1 uncultured Parasporobacterium sp. | reverse complement strand
TTTGAAGGTGCACGTCGGATCGGACATCTGATCAAGCAGCGAACGCTCGATGAGATCGGGCTTACCTGTTCGGTCGGGGTTGCTTATTCCAAGACGGCGGCAAAGACAGCGAGTGAAGAGAAAAAGCCGGACGGCTATTTTGAGATCCCGACACCGGAGGATTTTGTGAATCTGATCATTGACCGGGATGTGCGGGTTTTGTATACCGTCGGCGCAAGCACGGCGGAAAAACTCTATTCCTCCGGGCTCCACAAGGTTCGCGATATCCGTGACAACCCGGAAGAGGTGATCCGGATCCTGGGCAAACAGGGACGGTGGATCGTCAATATCGCAAAGGGAATCGATGACCGTAAAGTCACGCCGTACCGTCCGGAAGATGCCAAATCGATCAGCAGGGAAGTCACCTTCCAAAAGGATGTCAAAGATTATGATCTGCTGAAAGATGTTCTTGTTCTGCTTGCGCTGTGTGTCGAACAGAGGGCGAAGCGTTACGGGCTGCATGGAAACGGTGTGACATTGAAACTGACCTATGCAAATATGAAAGGGATCACGCGATCGCGGCTGACTCCGGCCTGTGACAACGCCGTGATGATCTATAAAAAAGCTGTCCAGTTATTGGAGACTGTTGATAAGCGGCCGGTGCGTCTGGTAGGCACCGGCATTTACAATCTCGCCGGAGAGGAAGGAAGACAGCTGACGTTTGAAGATATTGCAGGCGGGGTAAGGCAGCAGAGGGATGCGGAAATGAAGCAGCTGCTGGATGGACTGCAGGAAAAATATCATCTGGATTTTGCGGGACATTTAGACCAGATCTATCAGTACGATGTTCTGCATAAGACGGTTGAATATATGAGAAAACACAAGTAAGGGAAAACGTATGAAAGTTACATTTTTTGGAACCACAACATTATTGTTTGATGACGGAAAAGATCAGATCTTTTTTGATGCGCATATGACGAGGCCTTCTTTGCTGAAATATATTTTCGGAAGCCAGCCGACGGATCGAAAGCTGGTGGATGAGATGCTGAAAGCCCATCAGATCGACCGTCTGCGTGCGATCTTTGCGTCGCATACGCACCACGATCATGTCATGGATGCGCCTTATATCGCAAGCCGTACCGGCGCTGTGATTTATGGCAGCAGCTCTGCCATGAATGTCGCCCGGGGAGGGGATATTCCGGATGATCAGATGGTAGAGTTTCAGGCAAATGAAACCTATGAAGTCGGCGGATACCGGATCAAAGTCATTCCGTCCATCCATTCCAAGCCGACGATCATTAACAATGATCTTGGGCAGACGATCGATGCGCCGCTGCGTCAGCCTTGCAAACTGCGCGGCTATAAAGAGGGCGGATCGTATGACTTTTATGTAGAGGCAGAAGGAAAGTGCATTATGATCCGGCCGAGCTTCAACTATATTGAAGGGCAGATGGACGGCTATAAAGCGGATGTTCTGTTCCTTGGCGTTGCGGGTCTGCAGAAAGCGGATGAAGCGATGGAAAAGAAATTCTTTGAAGAGACGATCGATAAAGTGGAGCCGAAGCTGGTCATCCCGGTTCACTGGGACAACTTCTTTTCTCCGCTGACGAAGCCTGCTGTCGGCATGCCGCGTCTGGTGGAAAAGACGGAGATCGTTTTCTTTAAACTGGCAAAGGCATGTGAAGAACGCGGCGTTCCATGTATCGTACAGATTCCGCGTACGAGTGTGGAAATCTGATTTCAAAGAAGAAATCACCGTCTCTGAAAACGGCGGGAAAAGAAGACTTAAAATAAAAAACTACAGAATCGAAGGAGCTGAAAATGGATAAAAGACTGGAAGAATACGCAAAGCTTGCGGTGTCAATGGGAGCGAACATCCAGGAAGGAGATACTCTCCTGCTGCGTTCGCCGGTGGACTGTGCGGAATTTGCAAGAATGATCGTAAAGGAAGCTTATGCTGCAGGCGCGAAAGAAGTCATCATGCAGTGGAGTGATGATACGATCAGCCGCCTGACCTATCTGCATGCGGCAGAGGAAGTGTTTGATACGTTCCACGAGTGGGAAAAGGTAAAATATGATACCTTGTGCAAAGGAAAATTAGTACTGCTTTCGATTGATGGGGAAGATCCGGAGACTTTAAAAGGAGTGGATGCGGACCGTATCAAGCGTTATGCCGCCGTACGCATGAAAGCCTTGAAAGAGTTCAACGATAAGATCATGGCCAGTGAATATTCCTGGTGCATCGTCGCAGTTCCTGTTCTGCCGTGGGCAAAGAAAATGTTCCCGGCTCTTTCGGAGGATGCCGCGATGGATGCGCTTTGGGATGCGATCTATGAAACTATGCGGATCGACGGAAGCGGAGATGCCGTTGAGAAATGGGAAAAACATTCCGCCCGTCTTCAGGAAAAATGCGAGAAGCTGAATGCACTGAATCTGAAACAGCTGCATTATCAGACAGAGCTCGGTACAGACTTTACTGTGGATCTTCCGGAGGGAGCTCTCTGGTGCGGCGGAGCGGATACGAATAAACAGGGCGTCAGATTTATTGCGAACATGCCGACGGAAGAAGTCTTTACAGCACCGCAGAGAGACAGCGGGAATGGCGTGATCGCTGCTTCGAAACCGCTCTGCCTGAACGGCACTCTGATCGAGGGAATCCGGTTTACCGTTGAAAACGGAAAGATCATCAAGGCGGAAGCTGATACAGGACTCGAAGTACTGGAAAAAACACTTGAGATCGATGAGGGAAGCCGCTACTTCGGAGAACTGGCACTGGTAGATTATGATTCGCCGATCTCCAACCAGAACCTGCTTTATTACAATACGCTGTTTGATGAGAATGCTTCCTGTCATATCGCGTTTGGCGCAGCTTATCCGGAATGCGTGAAAGGGTCTGAAGGTAAAACGACAGAGGAGCTGCTCGAGATGGGTCTGAATGATTCCTTTAATCATGTGGATTTCATGATCGGAACGGCGAAAACGGAAATTACAGGAACGACAAAGAACGGCGAGTCCGTCGTTATCATGAAGGATGGAAACTTTGTGCTCTAAGAGAAATGCCTTCCGGGAGGCAAATGGATTATTCCGATTCTAAAAGTTTAAAATGATTTTTCCGGAATTCGATCATTCCCTCCCGCTGCATCCGGCTAAGTTCTTTGGACATATTGGTGCGTTCGAGGTTCAGATAGTCGGCAAGCTGCTGGCGGTCAAAGGGAATATCAA
>CAZOHB010000241.1:0-3284 GCA_964579345.1 uncultured Parasporobacterium sp. | reverse complement strand
CTCCGGTTCCTTGTAATATCCCCGCATATTCATGCCGCCCTCAAAGGCCAGAAGGCCAGGAGCCTCTTCCGTCGCCGGGATTTCTTTCCAGTCATCATTTACATACAGGATCCGGGTATTGACCGTCGTCCTGCCGATGCAGTTCTCTTTGTCTTTGTATTTGCTGAACTCGAGGATCACCGTACAGCCGGACTCGGACGCCCCGTAGGTATTATAAAGTCTGACAGACGGGAACATTTCCGTCAGGATGTGTTTATTGGTCTCGGAAAGCGGTGCCGAACCAAGCTGGATATAATGCAGCTGGCTGTCATACTCCGCGAATTTTTCTTTTCCTGCTTTCAGTACCTGCTCTAAGATCGCCGGAACAAAGGTGATCGCCGTGATCTTATACTGATCCAGAAGATCAAAGAAGGTATTGATAAACTTCGCGCCTTCCGTTACAACAACGGAACTGCCGATATACATGGCTCCGTAGGTTCTGCGGATTCCGAGCGCATGGCTCAGCGGCGTCGTCAGGAGCTCTACTTCATTTTCTGTCATCTCAACCGAATCATTGACGTTCTGTGCGATCGCGACATTGCAAGCCGTTGTCACTTCGATGCCCTTGCTCTTTCCGGTCGTTCCGGTCGTAAACAGAATGTCTGCCAGATCCTCTGCTTCCGGAAGCGGAAAATCTCCGGTAGCAAACTCCGGATCCATCGCCGTCTTCAGAAGATCTTTCATCTTGATATTCTGAACGGTCTCATGATTTACCGGCTTTTCCGCAATATAAAACTTGGCTTCCAGAAAATCGATGATCTCACAGATCCGGTCGTCTTTAATGGATTTTTCCAGCGGGCTCATCACTGCGCCTGCAAGGTGTGCGGAAAACAGCGAGAGGATGAACTCCGCTTTCTGCGTTCCGCGGATCACAACGACATCGCCTTTCTGCACGCCGAGATTTTTCAGAAACTGTGCGCCTTTCCGGACAGCCTCCCAAAATTGCGCATAGGTAAAAGCGCGGGTCTTGTCACCCACGCAAAGTTTATCCGGCGTTTCCGCCGCATGTAACCGGATTGCCTCTAAAATTGAAGTAACTGCTTTCATGAAATATAGCTCCTTTAAAAAAAATGGAAGGACAATTCTAATCAAAGATTAGAATTGTCCGTAAACGAATGCTGACGCATTATAGCCTTCGCCGTAGACGCCGAATGTGATGATGGCGAGGATCAGCAGCAAGGTCAGTGCCCAGCGGAACACCAGGTTCTGCTTTGCGATCTCATCCCGGATCACCATTCCCTTTTCCTGTTTCATACTGACAAACCAGATCAGGAAGATCAGCACAATGCAAAGCAAAAATCCTCTCTGGTTCAGGCCGTAGGTATACAGACTCTTATCCCACAGGGTATAAAGTCTGAGGTGTGTGATATCAAATGTTTTCTTCATGATCGCGATCGCTTCATGGAATCCGTCGGAGACGAAGAAAATTCGTCCGACAGCGGAAAGGATGAAGGTGCGGATCATACGGAACAGGTCAAAGCTCCAGGCATCTGTATTTACCCGCAGAAGCTTTCCAAGCTTCTGGAACGGAATATCGAGGCACGCTCCTCCAATGATCAGGATTCCGTGGTAAATACCCCAGAGCAGATACCGGCTCGCAGCTCCGTGCCAGATACCGGTGATCACCCAGACGCAGGCAGAAGGAATGATCGTCGCAATTGCGTGTGAAACATTCTTTCCCCATTTTTTCCGGGTAAATTTATCGATTGCTTTACAGAGTTTCGACATCGAAACCGGATAAAGCAGATAATCCTTAAACCAATTTCCAAGGGTGATATGCCAGCGTTTCCAGAATTCCGGCATGGTCTTGGAAAAATACGGATGCCAGAAGTTTTTCTCCAGTTCGATACCGAAGATCTGGGAAACACCCCGTGCAATATCCATGCAGCCTTGGAAATCCAGATACAGCTGCAGCGAGAAGAAAATGATCGCAAGGATCAGCGGGATCCCGCTGGTCTCCTCCCAGCGTGCATACACGCCGTTTGCGAAGATTGCAAGACGGTCCGCGATCACCATTTTCTCAAAGTAGCCCCAAAGGACCAGCTGGATGCCTTTCTTTACGCGGTCATAATCAAAGTAATGGCGCTCTTCGAACTGCACCTTCAGTTTGTTGTAGCGGCCGATCGGTCCCTGAATGATGTGCGGGAAATAAGAGCTGAAGAGCAAAAGCTTCAGCGGATTCTTTTCTGCCGCGTAACGTCTCCAGTAAACATCCAGAACATAGCCTACCGTCATGAAGGTATAAAAAGAGATACCAAGCGGAAGCACAAAGCTGAATGTTTTTGCCGTCCACTCCACACCAAAGGCGGAAAGGATACGGCTGACTCCCGAAAGGGCAAAATCCGTATATTTGATCACGGCAAGAATACCGAAGTTCAGGACCAGATCCAGCGCGAGCCATCCTTTACAGCGGGCGGTGAATTTCTTACTGATCTTCTTGCGCTCTTCCCGGTCAATACTTTTATCCGATGTCGCCTCTGTTTCCAGCGTCCGGATCTTATAGATCCTTCGTGCGATCAGGTACGTACTGAACGACGTGACCAGAATAAAAAAAATATACTTCGGTCCGGAAAGCAGGTAAAAGACCAGTGACGCGATCAGAAGCCAGACCCACTGGCATTTCCGGAACACGGTAAAATACAGCAGTGCAGCAACAAAGACGAATGGAAGGAACATTACACTTGTAAAACTCATATGCCCCTCCTATCGTTGGATGACAACATTTCCGTTGTCATCATTTGTTATGCTGATTGCGTCTGCTACCGTTCCGGTCACCTGATCATAAACCACAAAGCTGACCATGCGGCTTCCATCGATCTTCCGGTTCTCATCCACTGTGATGGAACACTTCTCCTCCGAAGCCGAAATATCTATGATTGTTTCATCATCTAACATCTTATGAATTGCAACTTCTTTCTTCTCAGAAAACTTCGATTTCCCTTTTCCTTTGGAAAGGGCGGCGCAGATCTGCGTTTCCTCCTGCCAAATATTTTCCTTAAACTTATCGGAAAAGCCGATCTCTCCCAGAAGGGAAACCTGAGCGGTTGTCAGCTGTACGCTGGCTTTCGGCATCGCTGCCAGCACTGTATATTGCTTGCTGTGTTCACTGATGATCTTCAGCCATTTTGTAAAATTCCCCTGCATGCTGAGAACACGGTCGTTTTTCAGCGCCTGGTAATCAGCCATGCCTTGTTCAGCACAGCTTTGACTACTATCTGGATTCCATGGAGCGCTGCGGTCTTCGC
>CAZOHB010000240.1:0-3290 GCA_964579345.1 uncultured Parasporobacterium sp. | reverse complement strand
TATTTCTCTCGATCAGTCTTGTTGCAACACCGCCCAGTGTTTCGATGGACAGGGACAGCGGAGTAACATCAAGCAGAAGGACATCGCCTGCACCTGCATCGCCTGCAAGTTTTCCGCCCTGGATTGCTGCACCGATTGCAACGCACTCATCCGGGTTCAGAGTCTTGGACGGTTCCTGACCGGTCAGCTGCTGTACCTTTGCCTGAACAGCCGGGATACGTGTAGATCCGCCGACTAAGAGGACTTTGCCAAGCTCGCTTGCGGTAAGACCTGCATCTCTTAATGCCTGCTGTACCGGGCCTGCCGTAGCTTCTACCAGGTCGTGTGTCAGTTCATCAAATTTTGCTCTGGTCAGATCCATATCTAAGTGTTTCGGGCCATCAGCTGTTGCTGTGATGAACGGTAAGTTGATGTTTGTTGTTGTTGCGGAAGAAAGCTCTTTCTTTGCTTTCTCTGCTGCTTCACGCAGTCTCTGCAGAGCCATCTTATCTGTGCTCAGATCAATGCCTTCCTGAGACTTGAACTGCTGGATCAGATAATCAGTCACTCTCTTATCAAAGTCATCACCGCCGAGTCTGTTGTTACCAGCGGTTGCAAGAACTTCGATGACACCCTCGCCGATCTCGATGATGGAAACGTCGAAGGTACCGCCGCCAAGGTCGTAAACCATGATCTTCTGTTCCTGCTCATTGTCCAGTCCGTATGCCAGAGCTGCTGCTGTCGGCTCGTTGATGATACGGTCAACTTTCAGACCTGCGATCTTTCCTGCGTCTTTGGTAGCCTGTCTCTGGGAATCGTTGAAGTAAGCCGGTACCGTAATAACTGCCTCTTCAACTTTTTCACCAAGGTGCGCTTCCGCATCTGCTTTCAGTTTCTGCAGAACCATAGCGGAGATCTCCTGCGGAGAATAGCTCTTGCCGTCGATCGTGACTCTGTAGTTTGAGCCCATCTCACGTTTGATGGAGGAGATCGTGTTGTCAGCATTTGTTACCGCCTGACGTTTTGCAGGCTCACCGACTAATCTTTCTCCGTTCTTTGTAAAAGCTACAACTGACGGTGTTGTGCGGACGCCTTCAGCATTTGCGATAACTACAGGCTTTCCGCCTTCCATAACTGCTACACATGAGTTTGTTGTTCCTAAATCGATTCCTATGATCTTTGCCATTGTATTTTCCTCCTTTGATGGGCTTAAATCCCGTTGTTGTTAAATTCTTTATATTGTCGCATCTTCATGCGGAATAATAATTTGCAATAGTACAGCTCTGCTGTACAGCGCCAGATTTGATGTGCGCAGCACTTACCATGTCAAATCTGTGTGCATTCCCTGTTGCGAATTAAGCGAAGCTCAATTTGCAACTTTAACCATTGAATATCTGACCACGTGGTCTTTATACATATATCCTTTCTGGAATTCCTCAACGACGATGTTTTCGCCGGCTTCCTCATCCTCCACGTGCATCACTGCGTTATGGAAGTTCGGATCAAATTCCTTGCCGACAGCTTCGATCGGTTTCACTCCAAGGTCCTCAAGGGCTTTCAGAAACTGTTTGTGGATCTTATCCATTCCCTCCGCGAAGGCAGAAGCTTCCTTATCATCCGGAACATTCTTCAGCGCCAGTTCGAAACTATCTACTACCGGAAGGATCTTTTCGATCACATCCCTTGCGCCCATATCGTAGCGGGCTGCTTTTTCTTTATCGGTACGTTTGCGGAAATTATCGAATTCTGCGAAAAGTCTCTGGTATTTTTCCACCGCTTCTGCAAGTTTGGAATCTCCGCTTTCTTCCACGGTTTCTGCGGTTTCTTCAACCACTTCTTCTTCCGTCTCAGCAGCTTCTTCCTGAGCTTCCGCTTCCGCTGTCTCTTCTACTGTCTCTTCCGCAGCTTCCTGTTCCATTTCCTCCTGAGCCTCTTTGACCCATTTCAGTTCTCTTTCTTTTGCCACGTCTTTGTCCGCCTTTCTAAGTTTCTAAGATCTATTGATCCGGTTTACGGAACTGTTTATCCAGATTGCCGGTCACATTTTTCAGTGCATCCATGACCTTTTCGTAATCCATACGTTTCGGTCCGATGATACCGACTTTTCCGTAAACGCCTTTTTCAAATTCGTACGTCGCTGTAACGACTGCGCAGTCTTCCATGGAGCTGACCGAAGTTTCCTGTCCGATATAGACCTGGATTCCGGTATTTTCCTCTCCGTCTTCTCCGGTAGTATCCGCAAGGAGTCCGGTAAGGAGTTCTTTTTCTTCGAGCGTCCCGATCAGACCGCTTGCCTTTTTCGTATCCGAGAGCTCCGGATATTTGAAGATATTCGTTGCTCCGCTTGTGAAGATTTGGATCCCGTCCGCGCTTCCGATCGCTGCAGCAACTGCATTGATAATTTCGGAAACAAGTTCACCAAGCTCTCCGGCTGAATCCGCCATGTTCGCCGCCATATCAAAGTTGATCTCCCGCAGCGATTTTCCATTCAGTTCATTGTTGAAAAGGATGTTCAGCTTCAGCAGCGTTTCCGGGTCGATCTCACGGTCCAGCTTGATCATCTCGTTCTTAACGATATTGCCCTCAAGAACGACGGTTGTCAGAAGTTTTTCCGGATCCACTAAGGTCAGCTGTACGAATTTCAACCGGTTTTTGTTTGTCGGAGGCATGCTGACCACGGACGTATAGTTCGTATTGTTCGCCAGCATCTTTGCCATCTCCTGCAGGACTTCCTCGATCCGGTCGATCCTGCGGTCAATTTCTTCTGTCGACTGAGCCGCCTCTTCCTCGGACTTCTGCTCCTTCTCTGTTTCCATCGCCGACATCTTTTCGGAAAGCATTTCATCTACATACAGGCGATAGCCGGCATCGGTCGGGATCCTTCCCGCGGAAGTATGCGGCTGGAAGATATATCCCATTTCCTCCAGATCCGCCATTTCATTCCGGATCGTTGCGGAACTTAAGTTCAGATCCGTATACTTTGAAATGGTTCTGGAGCCTACCGGTTCTCCGGTCTCCAGATAATTCTTAATGATTGCCTGAAGTATTTTCTTTTTTCTTCCATCCAGTTCCATAGCTTTCCTCCGGCCTTTTACTGCCTTTTCGGTCCGGTTCCCTTTCTCTTTGTTAGCACTCAAATTCATAGAGTGCTAACATCTGTTGTTATATTATCCCTATAACACAAGAATGTCAATAAAAAATACTTGTTTTTTTGTGAAATCGGTGTGAAATTCAGGGAGTCATGGGGACAGATACCCAGACTCTATGACGATCGGAATCTATACTTCGTCCTCATCCCGACCGCGGAGGTC
>CAZOHB010000239.1:0-3292 GCA_964579345.1 uncultured Parasporobacterium sp. | reverse complement strand
GCCGTTCGTATTGGTCTGGAAGAAGGAAAATGGAGAAATCTGAAACTGCAGACCAAGCACATCCTCATGGATAAACTCCGAGCCATACAGCACCTGCATATCGTCGCTTTGCACGATGTCCGAGCGCGCATCATTTGTCACATGTAAAATGCCGGTCAGTTTTCCCTCCAGCCGGCCTGCATTTTCCAGCTCCAGAAGCATATGAACGAAATCACTCAGGATCTGCTCTTCTTTTGCTCTATCAAAGCTTTCGATATTACTTCTGTCAGGAGAAGCCGTAACCAGCGCTGTCAGGATCTCCCCGGTCTTAGCCGCGCGTCTGACCAGAAGATGCCGCAGATATCCGCGCTGTGTTTTGTTATTTTTGAAATCGATCTCTCCGGCCTCATAAAGAGGAGCAAAGAAATCCCGGACCGCATTCCGTACCACATTCATATCCGGATGCACCAAAACACACTGCCTGATATCGACAATGTTCATAAAGCTTCCCTTTTGATGAAGGCCCAGAGCAAACGGTCCGTCTTTGCAGATATCTCCGAACGTGAATTCCATTTTATTCCGATACCCGGTCTCGGAAGGACTGCTGACGATCCCTTCAAATGCAAAATCCGGATACACGCCGCGCAGCAGCTGCTCCACTTCATCCGCCTTCAGTTTTAACTGCTTATCATAAGAAATCTTCTGATAAGTACATCCTCCGCACATACCAAAATGAGGACAGAGCTGTTCTCTGTCCTCATACGGAGTTACATCCAATTTTTGTTTTTTCTTTTTACTCATTATTCTGCGAAGTCACCCTCATGTGCGTCTAAATCGATGTCGTAATGATCTGCTTCGTCATAATAATTGTCCAGATCATCATAAAGATCATAATCATCGGTACGTCTGTCAAGCAGTTTATATACAAGAAAGCCTATGCCTGCAAGTAATGCAAAAGCACCGGTGCAGATGAGAACGATTTTTACGATCTTTCCGACCTTCTCATTTCTTTCGCCTTTTTTCATTAATTCGTTCAGTTTCGTAAGCTGAATTACTTCGCCCAGTGTTTTGTCCATTTTGTTCACCTTTCTTTTAAAAAATAATTTGGCTGCTAATTTGATTAGTTTTCTTTTCATGATAACACCCTTTTCTTACCTGTTATGATAAGCCAAATCGGTCGGATTTGCAACCACAGCCCGATCCTTTTCACCGAAAAATCAGACTTTTTTCAGCTTTGCAAAAGAAGCAAACATTTTTTTTGTTCCGAACTCTTTAAAATCAACGGTTACTTCGAAATCTCTGCCGCCGTCAACGATTTTTGTCACGATTCCCTCGCCGAATTTCATATGCTCGACCGTGTCCCCTTCACCATAAGAAAGCGCATTCTTTTCACCGGAAGAGAACTTCTTTTTGGCAGAATCCGAAGCATACGGTTTCCGGAAGAAACTTGCCTTACCCGCCTGCGAAGCGGACACGCCTCCGTTATATTCCGAAGCTTTATTTTTTACATAAATATTTTCTTTATCCGGTTCGATCAGATCCGTAGGGATCTCGCGCACAAAGCGGGAGATGATCGAGACCATGGTCTCTCCGCGTACCATACGCATCCGGGACGCGGTAATGATCAGATTTTTCTTTGCTCTGGTGATCGCTACATACGCCAGTCGTCTCTCCTCTTCCAGATCCGTCTCATCCTCCGAACAGATTGCAGCATTCATCGGGAACAGACCATCCTCCATACCGCAGAGGAAAACATTCGTAAACTCCAGTCCTTTTGCAGAATGCACCGTGATCAGCGAGACATAATCCGAATCCTGATCCCAGGAGTCGATATCCGCGATCAGCGAGACTTCTTCCAGGAATCCGCTCAGAGACGGATCGTCCGCCTGTTCCTCATAAGAAACCGCTTTATTGATCAGTTCGTCGATGTTTTCCAGACGTGTCTGGGACTCCGGTGTGTTCTCCGCCTCCAGCTCCTTCCGGTACCCGCTCTTTTCGAGGACCTCATCCATCAGTTCATGCAGTGTGATCTGCGGGGCGCTTTCTTTCAGGTCTTCGATCAGATTCCGGAAAGCTCGCAGCTTTTCTCCCGGCTTTCCAAACATCCCCTCATTAACGCCATCATCCAAAGCAGCAAAGAAATTGATCTGCCGGTCATCGGCAATCTTCTGAACCGCATTCAGCGCTGCTGCACCAAGTCCCCTCTTCGGGACATTGATGATCCTTCGAACAGCGATATCATCCCTGGCATTATCGATTGTCTTCAGATATGCCAGAACATCTTTAATTTCCTTTCGCTGATAGAAATTTACGCCTCCAACAATTTTGTACGGAATATTGGCCCGGATAAAGGCCTCCTCAAGTGTACGGGACTGGGCGTTCGTCCGGTAAAGGCAGGCGCAGTCATTCAGGCTGTATCCCTCTTCCTGAAATTCTTTGATCTGTCCGACAACGCGGTCCGCTTCCACATATGCATTTTCCACATGGAACATGCGGATCCGTTTTCCTGCTTCGTTTTCTGTCCACAGTTTCTTTGACTTACGGTTTTTATTGTTACGGATCACGGCATTTGCCGCATCCAGAATATTCTGCGTGGATCTGTAATTCTGTTCCAGACGGATCACTTTCGCCTTCGGAAATACTTTTTCAAAATTCAGGATATTCCCGATATTGGCTCCGCGGAATTTATAGATGGACTGGTCGTCATCACCGACAACACAGATGTTCTGATACTTCTTTGCAAGAAGGCTCACAAATACAAACTGCGCGGTGTTGGTATCCTGATATTCATCAACGGAAATATAACGGAACCGTTCCTGAAACCGCTCCAGAATATCCGGATGCATCTTAAACAGTTCCACAGTCTTTACGATGAGATCATCAAAATCAAACGCATTGTTCCGCTTCAGTTCTTTCTGGTATTCCGCGTATACTTTCGCAACTTTTTCCAGATAAAAATCTCCGGAGGCATCCAGCTCAAACTGGTCGACTCCGATCAGTTCATCTTTTGCGGAAGAGATCTGGCCGAGGAACCATTTTTCTTTAAACCGCTTGGTATCGATATCCAGCTTCTTGCAGATATTTTTGATCACGGTTTTCTGGTCGTCCCCGTCATAGATCGTAAAATTATTATCATATCCGATCAGATGGCTGTACATCCGAAGGATCCGCACACAGGCGGAATGGAAGGTGCTGATCCAGGCACCGCCGGCATCCATGCCGACGAGGCCTTCGATCCTCTCCCGCATCTCTGCTGCCGCTTTATTCGTAAAGGTGATCGCAAGGATCGACCGCGGCGCAACCCCTTTTTCCT
>CAZOHB010000238.1:0-3295 GCA_964579345.1 uncultured Parasporobacterium sp. | reverse complement strand
TCGATGGGAAATGTCTATCGTGCGGACGAGTCGGAATACCGGGTCAGCCTTCTGGAAGAGACGTATGATTTTGTGATCCGCAAAGGGTATCACGAAGTCTCCGGTTCTTTTTCAATCAGCAAAGAGGAAAAAACGCTCGAGCTTAACCCGGAGCTTCCGTACGGAAACTGGTTTGGAACGATCACGGTCAAAGATACCGATAAGGTTGCCGCACCTTCGGAAACGGAAGGCGATGTGACGACGGCGCAGATCCTGGATACGACCTACAGTCCATATATTACGATAACCCCGGGTGATGATATCCCGCTGACGGAAGAGGGCATTAAAAACACCAAAGAATACAGTATTTTCAGCGAGCACACTTCATTTGAGCTCGGCAATTATTATGGGGATGAATCCGTCTCCAGTTATAAGATCCCCTGGAACAGCTCAGCAAGAAGACTGGTCGAAGCCTCGCCGGCAGGTCTTGAAGAGACTGCCATCCGGTTGAAAGTCATTCATAAAGACACCGACACCGGATTTACGCAGCGGCAGTATCATGAACTGATCCTGCAGAAGATCCCGACCCTGAAAGGTCTGAAGGTGACAGCAGGAAGAAATGAGCTGGATCTGACGCCGGCTTTCAATGTACGGACAACGGAATATTCTGCAGAAACGATCGTAGATACCATCGAGGTCTGCGGGCTTTCTTATGTCTATAACAGCTCTGACAAAAAGGCAAATTGCGGAGAATATAAAGACGGCTACAGCGTTGAAGTAAATGGAACCGCGCAGGAAGAAAACGGGAGCGTCAGTATTCCGGTCTCTGAGGATCCGATCACGATCACGGTAAAGGGAACGAACGGATTATCCAGTTCCTGTCAGCTTACCGTTTCCAAAACGACGCCAAAGACAATTGTCGTAACAAAACCGGAAAAGGAAATCGAAGTTTCTCTGAAGTCTTCGAACGGCTCGATTATGCTTCCGGATGAAGAGACAGAAACGAATGCAACATTTATTGTTGCACCGGGAACATACAACTGGATCACTACGATGGAAGAGCATTATCATGCCAGCGGCGCTGTTTCCACCGGAAATGCAGCTGTTACGGTGAACGGCGTGAAACCGGTCAAAGAAAAACTGCTCAGCAGCATCGGTCTTTACAGCGGCATCGTCAATAATGCCATGGTCTTTCAGATGGCAGAGAATAAGACCTTCCGGTGGGATGATCATGAATATCGGTTCCTGATCAGCGATTTTGCGACGACGGTCTATGTGGCAGCAGGCTTCGAGGAGGGTGTTTCCGTGACCAGAGAAGCCTATGAGATGACGACCGGCGAAGTAAAGAAGGCAGGCGCTCTGACGAATAATACCCGCAGCCTTCTGACAAGGATCATTGGTCAGGGAATCAAAAACAACAGTTTTGTTCTGACCGCATCCAAAACGCAGGGGGAGATCACCTATTTCCAGGATTACGAGATCGGCACGCAGCGGTTTGCAACTCTCGAAAGCCTTGCGGTCTTTGATAAGGCAGGAAACCAGCTGCAGATTTTTGCAAACGGAGATGAGACAGATACCGAGTTCGACTCGGATATCACGGAATATACTTTAAATGTTGGTGAGACTTCGGAAGAGATTTCGATTACAGCTGGATTCTCCAATCCGACGCTGGAAGCTTCTTCCATCGGAGACTGCACGATCCGCTTTGGCGCATCAGAGTATAAAAAGAGCGAATCCGCAAAGACCGTTTCTGAAACCATTTCGCTTGATCCGGAGCTTTCAGAAGAGGATATCAACATCGAAGTCTTTGACGAGAATGAGGAAAACCAGTCGAATACCTATCATATCAGGGTCGTAAAGATCCCTCCTGTTTTTCTTTCCTTTGCGAAAAATCCGGCAGATGCCACTGTTTATGTGACGGATGATATCTCCGGCGCGCGGATCCTTCCGGAAGAAGACGGCAGCTTTGCCCTTCTGAAAGGATTCAGCTATACCTATACCGCAACGGCTTACGGATATGTCGGAGCGCGGGAGAAGGTTCGCATCAGTAATGATCAGACTGTGAATGTCGCGCTCAAGCAGGCGCCGGTCAATCCCGCTCTTGATCCCACTATTACTGCGCAGTGGCCGTATTTCCGGGCGGATGAAAATAATAACGGCGTGATCAGCTATCCGGTTCCGACAGACCCGGAAGATACGGTTCTTTACTGGGCTAAACGGATTGGCGAAGGATACTCGAGCAATGCGGCAGGATGCCCGATCATCGCAGACGGATATCTGTATACCTATTCCGGCGGAAAGATTGTAAAACTCGATCTGATGACCGGCGAGATCAAGGCAGAAGGGGAAATGTATACCGGTTCCGCATTTGCAATCAACAGTCCGACCTATGCGGAGGGCATGATCTTTGTCGGCTTAAACAATGGAGGAATCCAGGCGTTTAATGCAAAGACGCTGGAATCCCTCTGGATCTATAAAGACATTTTCGGTGGTCAGCCGAACTGCCAGATCACTTATAAGAACGGCTATATTTATACCGGCTACTGGAACTCTGAAACGAAGGCGGCAAACCTGGTCTGTCTGTCAGTAACCGACGAGGATCCGAATCTGCAAAGAGAAGAGAAGTATCCGGTCTGGACGTATACAGGAACCGGTTTCTACTGGGCAGGCGCTTATGCATCCGATAACTATGTTGTAATCGGAAGCGATGACGGAAAACCGGGATACACAAGCGGCTGTGGCACGCTCCTTTCTCTCGATGCGCTGACAGGAGAAGTGATCGATAAGATCGACGATCAGTTTACCGGAGATATCCGCAGCAGTGTCTGCTATGACGAAGCGTCTGACCGTTATTACTTTGTGACAAAAGACGGACTCTTCTGTTCTGTAAAGATGAACGAAGACGGTACGTTCCAGAAAAACACGGTCACTAAGCTTCAGCTCTATGAGATGGGCGGACAGAAGGGAATGAGCACTTCAACGCCGGTCGTCCATAACGGCAGAGCCTATGTCGGCGTTTCCGGAACAGGAACTTTTACCCAGTATACCGGACATAATATTACAGTTATTGACCTCGAAGGCAGCCACCCGGTCATAGCTTATAAAGTGGCAACACAGGGATATCCGCAAACGAGCGGGCTCCTTACAACGGCTTATGCAGGAGATGACGGTTCCGTCTATGTTTATTATTTCGATAACTATACACCGGGCAAGCTCCGCGTGATCAAAGATAAACCGGGACAGACAGAGCCGGATCCGGAGACCCTCGATACGGAAGAATATGAGCTTTCGGGAAGAGATATGACCTGTGATGTGG
>CAZOHB010000237.1:0-3304 GCA_964579345.1 uncultured Parasporobacterium sp. | reverse complement strand
GTCATCCTGCTTATCGATCAGGCCGAGATTACAGGAAGTCTCAATGTTTCCATCCAGGCTCTGGTCCTGATGCAGCGCCCCAAACGGGAGCTGATATAAAAGGAAAGCAAGCGCCTTCGTCCATTTATCTTTCAGTGAAAGCGTTTCTGCCTTGCAGGAGCAGCTTCCGCGTGTTGCAAGCTCAATCGAAAGGTTCGGATCCGTAAGACGGAAGATCTGTTTCATTTTGGTTTCCGTCTCTTTGATCAGCATTGCCATATCGGTTGTATAATGCTCTCCGGCAACAACGATATCCGCGCAGGCTTCTTTGGAGATCGCATTGTCTTTACCTTCCGCCGTTATATCGGTAATACGGAAATCGTATTTCTTTCCAAGGTCATAAAAGACCTGACCTAGGACTTTCAATGCATTCGCACGCTCGGTTCCGATCTCGATGCCGGAATGTCCGCCGTTCAGACCGCTGACTTTGATCGTGTATGCTGCACCTTCAAACTCTTCTTTTTCCAGCGGGATCCAGACCTTCAGCAGCCGTCCGCCACAGCAGCCGGTTACAAAATCCCCTTCTCCTCCGCCGTCAAGATTAAAGAGATATGCTCCCTGAAGATAGGAAAGATCCGCGTCTTTTACGCTGTCCATACCGACTTCTTCATTCGTTGTCAGGAGAAGTTCCAATGGCGGATTCTGCAAAGTTTCATCTGCAAGCAGAGCAAATCCGAGCGCTGCAGCAACTCCGTTGTCCGCACCGAGTGTCGTTCCGTTAGCCGTCAGGATATCTCCATCCTCGATCAGTTCAAGACCTTCATTGTCCCAGTCATGTTCGATTCCCGGATCGGTCTGCTCGACCATATCCAGATGTCCCTGGATCACAACGCCGGGATGATCTTCTTTCCCCGGAGCTGCCGGTCTGCGGATCACAACGTTCATATTTTTCTCATCATAATAATAATCAAGTCCCAGTTCTTTCGCTCTTTCGATGCTGTAGGCAACGATCTTTTCGTTGTAATAAGAGCGTCTCGGGACTGCACTGATTTTCTTGAATTCTTCTAATGGTGTTGTTTTCATGAAAGTCCTCTCCTGTATTATGTAAATGATATCACCACTCTGTTTCCGCGCATGTGGTAATAGTATTTGCAATTCATATATTTTTATTTAAAACGCCAGGTCTTTGCCTGGCGTTTCATTTTATCAATTAGTTAAAATCACTGATGTCGAGGTTAAAATCTGTAATTTCCTCAACATCACTGCTTGGCGGCTGTGTGAACTGCTCGACATCAATGTTTCCGTCAAAAAGCGCGTCCTCCACCGTCATTTTGTTTGGATTATGTTTTCCGTAGATCGGCTCTTCATAAGAAGCTTCCTCTTCTTCCGGATAGGTTTCATAGGTATCGTAAGTCTCCGGCTCATAGTATGCCGGTTCCGGCTGCTCTGCCGGCTGTACCGGAGCAGGTGCCGGTGCAGGCGTATTGTGAAGCGCCTTGCGGTTCTGTGTCGTAATATCCAGGCTGGACTCTAAGGATCTGAGCAGGCTGTCATATTTCACCGTCATGCCTTCGATCGATCCGGAAAGGATCTCCTGAATACTTGCCAGAGAATCGTCTGTATATTTCATTGCCGCAGCACGAACCTCGTTTGCTTCAGTCGTTGCTTTGTCAAGGATCTTTCCAGCTTTTACGGTAGCATCTTCGATCACTGCATTTGCCTCTTTAAAAGCCTGCTGCATGATCTCGTGCTCGGAAACCAGAGTGGAAGTCATCTCATTTGCTTTCCGAACCATTTCATCGGACTTATCCTGCGCATCTTTCAAAATCGCATCTCTGTTGGCGATAATACGCTGATATTTTTTGATCTCATCCGGAATGCAGTGCTTCAGATCAGCCAGAAGTTCTTCCAGCTCATCTCTGTTTACGATGATCTTTGTGTTTGATAATGTCTGATATTTACATCCGTCAATGAACTCTTCAATTTCTTCGATAATTTGTTCGATCTTACTCATAATGTAATTCTCCGCCTATTGTTTATTTGTGGAATACCTCTCCTCCACCTGTCTCGCAACTTTCCGGGGAACAAATTTTGTAATATCTCCGCCGAATGCCGCAACCTCTTTTACCGTACTGGAACTCAGATACGCAAATTTCAGAGACGTAGACAGGAACAGCGTATCGATTTCCGGATTAAGAACCCTGTTTGTCTGGGACATCTGCAGTTCATATTCAAAATCCGTAACTGCCCGTAAGCCTCTGATGATAAAATGCGCTTTCTGCTGCTTTGCAAAATCGATTAAGAGTCCGTCAAAGGCAAGCACCTTTACGTTTGGAATATCCTTAACCGCTTCCTGTATCATCTTCACGCGTTCCTGCGGAGTAAACAGCGGCGTTTTCGCCTTATTTGTTAAAACTCCAACGATCAATTCATCTACGAGTTCCGCGGAACGATGAATTATATCAAGGTGGCCATACGTTACCGGATCAAATGTACCCGGGTAAACCGCCCTTTTTTTCATTTTTCCTGTCCTCCGAGCTTTATAAAATAGTGCCGGTTGGTCTTATAGATTTTTTCTCTAACGACTTTAAAATTCGTCTCGCCAATAAACTCGAGATCATTATACTTATCTGCTTCGATAATGATCAGCGTTTCTTCGTCAATGATCTTCGATTTTTCCAAAGCTCTAAGAGTTTCTTCTTCCAAGCCTAAATGATATGGCGGATCAATATATACAATATCAAATCTGTATTTTTTCAGTGAAAGCTCATTGATCGCACTCAGCACACTCTTTTGCATTACTTCTGCCCGATCCCCTAAGCGGGTGAAAGCCAGATTTTCACGAATGCACTTCACTGCTTTCGCATTGTTCTCAACAAAAAAAGAAACCCGAGCTCCTCTGCTGAGGGCCTCGATGCCGATGCTGCCGGATCCGCTGTATAAATCCAGAAAAACAGAGTCTTGAATCAGCGGATCAATGATGTTAAACAAGGTTTCTTTGATCCTATCTATCGTCGGTCTTGTATCAAAGCCAGGAGTTGACTTTAAAGGCAATCTCCTGGCTTCACCTGCAATAACTCTCATTTTTTATTCAGCAGCGGACTCTTCTTCTGCAGCCGGTGCTTCTTCAACAACCGGAGCTTCCTCTACTGCCGGAGCTTCTTCAACAACCGGAGCTTCCTCTGCCGGAGCTTCTTCTGCTGCCGGAGCTTCATCCGGAACTAAATCATCATCAAAGTCTCTTCTGCTGAGGCTGATCTTCTTCTCTTCTTCTTTGAAGTCAACAACCTTTGCATCGATCACCTGGCCAACGGTCAGAACATCA
>CAZOHB010000236.1:0-3323 GCA_964579345.1 uncultured Parasporobacterium sp. | reverse complement strand
TGTACCGTGGATCCTAAGTATTCGCCGCGGCGTTCTTTGTTCAGCACATTCCAGTAGACCTTGCCGGTCGTAAGATTTGAGTATTTGTTCAGATCCTCATCAATAAACCTTTCATAGTGGCCGAGATCGAGATCGGTTTCCGCGCCGTCTTCTGTTACAAACACCTCTCCGTGCTGGTAGGGGCTCATCGTACCCGGATCCACGTTGATATACGGATCCAGCTTTTGTGCGGCGACTTTCAATCCCCGGGATTTTAGAAGCCTTCCGAGAGAAGCTGCTGTAATCCCTTTTCCGAGTCCGGAAACAACACCGCCGGTAACAAAAATATATTTCGTCATTTCTTTCTTACCTCTTATCAAATCCCTAAAAATAAGAGAAGGGTCTTAGACAGTTTTCCTGCCTAAGACCCCATTGCCTTTCACGGATGTTATTCTACACCTGAAAAAAGCCACCGTCAATTCACATCTTATATTTTTTTGAGTCAAAAGAACCGTCCCTTCTGACTCATTTTTGAAGGAGATGATACAGGCGGGATGCGGCCTCTTTTGTTTCTTCCGGATCGCCGAAGGTTGAGAAGCGGAAATAGCCTTCGCCGCAGTCCCCGAAACCGGCACCGGGAGTTCCGACCACCTGGATCTCATTTAAAAGCAGATCAAAAAATTCCCAGCTTCCAAACTGCTTCGGACACTGCATCCAGATATAAGGCGCGTTTTTTCCTCCGCAGTACCAGATGTGATTCGGATCCAGTGCCTGCATGATTGTTTTTGCGTTTTCTTTGTAGACCTGAATATTCTCACGAATCTGCCTCTGACCTTCCTCCGTAAAAACGGCAGCGCCTGCTTTCTGCAGAATATAAGAGACTCCGTTTGTTTTCGTTGTACGATTGCGGACCCACATTTCATTCAGACTCATCTCTTCCCGGATCAGATCTTTTGGTATTACGGTATAGCCGAGTCTGGTGCCGGTAAATCCGGCCGTCTTTGAAAGTGAGCAGATTTCGATGGCGCAGGTTTTCGCTCCCGGGATTTCAAAGATGCTGTGAGGAAGGGTGTCATCTTCTATAAACGCTTCATAGGCTGCGTCAAATAAGATCACTGCGCCCCTTTCATTTGCAAAATCGACCCAGGCCTTCAGCTGCTCTTTAGAAAAGACGGCTCCGGTCGGATTGTTTGGGGAACAGATATAGATCAGATCCGCGTGGATTTCCGGATCCGGCATTGGAAGGAATCCGTTTTCCTTTCCAGCAGGCAGGTGATGGATTGTTCTTCCGGCCATGATATTGGCATCCACATAGGCAGGGTATGCAGGCTCCATGATCAGTGCATCGTTTTTCCGGTCAAACAGATCGAGGATATCTCCAAGCTCATCACTGGCGCCGCTGGAGATAAATACCTCTTCGTCAGAAAGACTGATCCCGCGTTTTCTGTAATGATCCGCAATCACCTTTCTTACGGACGGATCGCCGCATTCTGGCATATAGCCGTGAAAAGAGGGCTTCTTTGACTGTTCCCCGACCGCTTCATGCAGCGCGCGGATCACCGCATCACAAAGAGGCAGTGATACATCCCCGATACCCAGACGGTATAATTTCTTTTCCGGATGTTCTTCCTGGAAAGCTTTTGTTTTCTGAGCGATGTTATAAAAAAGGTATGACTCTTTCAGGTTCACATAATTCTTATTTGGTATCAGCATGGTTCATCTCCTTTATCCATTCTTCCGGACACTCTGCGTCATAGACAAAGGAAGCAGGTCCGGTCATGATCACAGTTCCGTCGTTTCTTCGTTCAATCTCAAGGATGCCTCCGTCCAGAATGACTGAAACAGGAGTCTCAAATTTGCAATATCCTTTCTGAACAGCAGCGCAGACACTTGCGCAGGCTCCGGTTCCGCAGGCCATCGTGATCCCGCTTCCGCGCTCCCAGACGCGCATCCGGAGTTTTCTTCTGTCAAGAACCTGTACGAACTCGACATTCACTCCTTCCGGAAAATCCTCGTGGTGCTCGATCACAGGACCGAGAGAGCGCAGCGGGACCGAATGGATATCATCCACAAAGATCACGGCATGCGGATTCCCTACATTGACCGGGATATACGGAAGCTGCAATCGGCGGTTCCCGTTTTGAACCAGAAAGTCAAGACAGATTTCGGACATGGGTTCATGAGAGAAATTTAGAAATTTTTCCGGATCCGCAGAATCATCTCCCATATCAACGGAAACGGCTTTCACTTTACCGGATCCGAGGATCAGATTTAAATATTTGAGTCCGGACAGCGTCTCGATTGTCAGAAAGGTTTTGTCAGTATACCCTTTATCGTACACATATTTTCCGACACACCGGATGCCGTTGCCGCACATTTTCGCTTCACTTCCGTCCGAATTGAAAATCCGCATTTTAAAATCTGCCCTGTCTGAGGGGCTGATATAGATCATGCCGTCAGAACCGGCGCCAAAATGTCGGTCGGAAAGCTTTCTGCAGAGATCTTTGATATTCCCGGGAACTTCTCCGTAAACATACAGATAATCATTTCCGAGCCCGTGCATTTTTGTGAATTTCATAAACCGTGCTCCTTTCTGTTTTTCTGTCAATTATTTATTTTCGAATTTCCGACAGTTTCTGCTCGAAGCGGTCTTTTCTTGTATCTGAAGGTATCGCAGAAGGGTAGTGCCCGTCGAAACATGCACTGCAGAATTCGCTGCTTCCAATCAGTTCAGAGAGGCGGCCGACCGGAAGAAAGCCGAGTGTATCTGCACCGATATATTCTGCGATTTCCGGGTCGGTATGATGCACAGCGATCAGCTGATCCTCAGAATCAATATCGGTTCCGTAATAGCACGGATGCAGAAAGTGCGGAGCGGAGATCCGCATGTGGATCTCTTTTGCACCGGCCTGCCGGAGGAGTTTTACGATATGTGCGCTTGTGGTTCCCCGCACGATGGAGTCATCGATCAGGATGATCCTTTTATTGTGTACAGCCTCTTTTACTGCCGACAGTTTGATATTTACCTGATTGATCCTGCTGTCCTGTCCCGGAGAGATAAAGGTGCGGCCGATGTACTTGTTTTTGATCAGCCCGATGCCGTAAGGGATTCCGGACTGACGGGAATACCCGATCGCCGCATCCAGCCCGGAATCAGGTACCCCGATCACAAGATCCGCATCGGCAGGAAATTCTTCTGCCAGGATCCTGCCGGCATTGATCCGTGCCGCATTGACCGGGACGCCGTCAATAACGGAGTCCGGTCTTGCAAAGTAGATATATTCAAAAATACAGGTGCTTTTCTTTTGTGTGTCACAGAAATCGGTCCGGCTTTCTACCAGGAT
>CAZOHB010000235.1:0-3351 GCA_964579345.1 uncultured Parasporobacterium sp. | reverse complement strand
TAGTGTAGCAAACCAGCCGCTATTTGCCAAGCATGCTTCTTTGCTGCTTTGGAAAAGGTCTGTAAAACTTGCTAATTGCAGCCCGCAGTTTCGCTCAGAAAATCTCCGCAATTTTCTCCGCCACGGCCAGGCCGATTTTTTCATGGCCCTCCGCACTGAGGTGCACGCCGTCAACGGGAGACGGGTCTGTGATCGCTGCAGCGTCGAGAAATTCCAGGCCATATTTCTCCGCGATTTCGCGATACAGATCGGAGAGTTTTTGCGACTCCGCCTTCGCATCATACCAGCCTGTCTCATCAATATTCTGATTAAGAAGGACCGGGGAGATCAGCAGGATTTTCGCGCCGTTTGGAAAGACCGGCGACGACAAAGAATATCTTTTATTGGAAGATAGTATTTTGGAAACGAGCTGCTCCATGCCGGATGCACTTCCTGTTGCACCGGTATGTTTCAGGTCGTTTGTTCCCAGCATCAGGACAAACAGGTCCAGTGGCTTGTGCGTCTGCAGCGCATAGTCCAGCCCTTCGGTCCCGTTTCTGCAGGCTTTCAGCGGATCGTCAAAAATCGTCATCCGTCCGTTCATGCCGGATGGAATGCAGTTATATTTTGCTCCCAGCTTTTTTGCGCAGACGGTCGTCCACCGCTTTTCATAGGGGTAGCGGTTTCCGGTCTCCGGATCAAACCCCCAGGTATTCGAATCTCCGTAAAATAAAATATTAATCATCTCTTCCACATTGTAGCACAAAAAAGGAGACAGAGAAATTTCTCTGCCTCCTTAATCGATAATCTGCTTTTAAAAGAATTTCCAGTATTTCTTTGCGACCTTTACTTTTTTGTAGGAATATTTCGTGGTCGTTTTGTTGGTTGAAGTATAGCCATTGTCCTGGGTCGACTTTTGTGTTTGGACACACTTGATGATATTGCCATGCTTGTAAGTGTATTTATATGTCGTAACAAATTTGATGGAGTATGCGCTCGTGTTCGATCCAACTGCCGGGGTATAGCTAAGGTTTGCCACGATTTTGGTCGGATCCCCTTTTTTGTTATAGGTATTCTTGTAGACGTATGTCTCTGTTCCGTAGCTGTCGGTGTAGACATGTTTTACAGGATAGCCATTTTTATCATATTCTCTGACCGATTTGGTGCTTCCGTTAGTATTTGAATCTGTGTACACCTGTTTTTTTGGATTTCCGTTCTTGTAATAGGTAATCGTTTCTTTCATAACGGTCCCGTACTGGTCTGTTCCCTTCTGAACGGTTTTTGAAAGTTTTCCGCTTTTGTATGTATAGGTCTTTGTCCCGTAGCGGTATCTGATGCCGTCATTGTCATACGCATAGATGATATCTTTTTTCGGTTTCCCTTTCTCCAGTGTCGTCTTTGTGTAGAACTGAAGCGGATGAATCCAATACAGATTATAAACTTTCGTTGTCTTCACCTGTCCGTTTTTATAACGCGTATAGGTGTTTTTAAACGCTTCGCTGAAGTCGCCGTCGCAAACGATCTCATTTTTCTTCAGAAGCCCTGTATCATAATACGAATTCTTTTCCGTTGTCGTATAGGACATTCCGTCGCTTGTATATTCAGACACGGACTTCGTCATCACATAAAAGTATTTGTACTGCGTCGCTGCTTTTGCCGGCTGGGTGAATGCCAGGAAGCTTCCAAGCAATACCACAGCTGCCGTCAGAACTGTAAGCGCTTTACGGAATTTATTGTTAGCTAATACCATACCCTTCATTGCTTTTTTCTCCTTTTCGTTTTGTTATATCGGAATCTTAACATGAACATTTTGCGGATTTGTTTTGAGAGTTTTTTAATTGTATCATATAATATAAGTGGGCTGTACATATGACAGCCCACTTTTTCAGATTTGATCAGAAACCGCTCTAGTCAACAATCCGGAAAATCTCACCCGTATCTTTTCTTTTCCAGGCCATTTTCTGATTCAGCGGATGGTGCATCGTAATGGCTCCAGGATTCGGACATTCTTCTACGCAGGAACCGCAAAACCAGCACTCGTCCGGATAAACAATGACCGGTTCTTTTCCTTTCTCTGGGTTTGGCATCAGTACATCCGTTCGGCAAACATTGACGCAGGTATTACATCCAACACAGATTTCCGAATCGAATGTAAGCACTTCACAGGGAGTCATAGCATTGGGAATAATATATTTATTTTCATTCATTTTCTTTTCCTCTTTTTCACCGGTTTGCCCGGATATTCCTTTCATAGTTTTCTCTGTATGTCGGTGCATTTTCTCCCTTCAGCCAGTATTGATAAGGAAGTTCTCCAATCTCTACTTCAGAGCCGTTGAACCGGATCGTGATGAATTTCTTTTCCGTCTCCTGTTCTCCTTTATCATCCAGCCTCTCGAAATTCAATTCTATGCTGGAACTCTTTCTTGCAAGAGACTGCTGCATAATCGCTTCACCGACAGTAAGTCTGACTTCGCATTCCATTGTGCGAGCCAAATCATGTGGATTCATTACACAAATATTTGCGATTTCATTTTCCCGGATGGAATTCAGCCACCACAATCCCATTTTAAGAACATCGTCACTTTTATAGTCTCCGCAGTAATCCTGCATGATCCGGCAAAGTCCCAGCTGCACCTCTTTCCAGCCGATACCCGATTTTATATTCACATGACGGTAGATACGTTCTTTCTCCGCCTCGATCTGTGCACGTGCCGGTTCATCCAAAGAAACATCCTTAATATCCGCTGCAATACAGTTACCGCAGTATTTACCCGTTGATGCTGCAAAGGCTGCTCCTTCGCCGCCGGCGATCTGGTTTCCGACTGCATAAAGGCCATCCAGAGATGACTTAAGTCTCCAGTCCACAATTATTCCACCAAACAGCCCAAATGAGGTCTCTCTGATATTTGGTCCTCCGATTCCCGGAGATTTCACATCCCACCAGGGTTCGTGGATACCTGCGTATTTCGGAGTTAAAACATTTGCCTGGAGCATATCACGATTCGGATCAAATCCGTGTGCCTTATACCGCTCCACTACCGGGACTTTTGTTTTTCCCTCATTTCCTAACATCAGTCCAAAGATTGCGTTTCGTTCATACTCCGGCATAGATGGCAGATCTGCATAAAGAGGAAGTTTAAACTCTCCTTTTGCAATCCTTTCCGGGAGATCTTCGATCAGCGTTGGTCCCTGCGTCTCGTATGGACCCTTTCCGGGTCCGTGCAAAAACAGCTTCTGTCCTTCTACACTATGGCACCGTTCTTCAACACTTTTCAGTATATTCCCGTCTCTGTCCTGCCACGGAACTTCTTTTCCATCAGCGTCTACAATCGTACAAGGATACCAGGTATTATGCGCATTACCTGTGCTATA
>CAZOHB010000234.1:0-3356 GCA_964579345.1 uncultured Parasporobacterium sp. | reverse complement strand
GTACCTACAGATATAATTTCTTATAATATTCTGTTTTGAATTCCGGCTGCAGAAGTTCCAGCCAGTCATTACTGATCGGAGGCATCTTGCTGTTCCTTTATCTCATCCTTATTTTTCGACTTGATCCGGCTTGCTTTCTTTTCCGCAGACACTTTTTTTGCCGCGTCTTTAGACTTTTTCGGTTTTCTCTTGGCAGGCTTCTCCGTCGCTTTCTGCATCGACTGCTTATCGATAACTTTGGTTGTATTGGAGATGATCTGCGTCGCCTTGCTTGCGGTCTTCTTCCAGATCGGAAGCTCGGAAAGCTTGAGCTTTTGTCCCGACTCTTCTGCATCCTGCTCCACGGTCTCAGAGAAACCGCCGGCAGCTTCCAGATCGATCCAGAACGCAACACCGTCCGGAAGGTTGTATACGCCGCAGTCCTGATTCAGAGAATCCGCAACCGCCTTTACGATGGAAAGTCCAAGGCCGCTTCCGCCGTATTCCCGCGTGCGTGCCTTATCAACCTTGTAGAATTTACCCCAGATGTTGTCCAGCTCTTCCTCCGGGATCTGGTCACCCGAATTATAGACCGTGACACGGACTTTATCGTCATTATGCTCAACAAGGATCCGGATGATCTTGTCCTCGTTCATATGATTGAGGGCGTTATTGAAATAGTTGACAAGAACCTCCTCAAAGAGGAACTCATCCGACCAGACATAGGCGCTCTTGTGGCTGTCAAAAAAGATATTCGCACCTTTATCTTCGATGATCATCGACATCGTATTGAGGAAGCCGTTGATCACATCCACGACGTTAAAGCGCTCGAGTGAAACCGCGCTTTTTCCTTCTTCAAGCTGATTCAGCGTCGAGAGACGTTTGATGATCACATTCATCTTTTCCGCTTCATCGATGATGACATCGCAGTAATAATCCCGGTCTTCCTGACTTGCGGAGATTCCTTCCTTAAGGCCCTCCGCGTATCCGGCGATCAGAGCGATCGGCGTTTTCAGCTCATGTGAAACATCAGACATATATTTTTTGCGTGCTTCTTCCAGTGCCGTCTTTTTCTTCAGCTCATTTTCCAGATTCAGGTTGGACGTTTTCAGCTCTGCGATATTCTTTTCCAGTTTTTCGCCCATCTCACGTACATTATCACCAAGCATACCGATCTCATCCTGCCGGAGGTGTTTGTACTCATACGTCGAAGACTCAAAATCTCCCTCGTTCACCTTCTTCGCAAATGCAGCCAGACGAACGATCGGTTTGGAATAATAACTGATGATAAAATAGATCGCGATTGCAGCGATGATCAGGATCGCCGCACAGACGATGGAAAAGAATCCCAAAGAGATTCGGATATTGCTCTGGATCGTGGAAAGGGACGATCTTGCGATAAAAGAGTTGCCATCATCCAGAAATCCCCAGATTTCGATGTAAGACGCTTTTTTGTCTTTTCGGTTATTTACAACCTGCAGCGTATAGTTCTGATTTTCCGATACGATCTCCTGCCCACGATCGATGATATCATGTTCGCCGAAGGTAATATCGTCCAATCTTCTTGACATTGTGTCAGAATGTCCGAAAGAATACACGACCCTGCCGGAATAGTCTTTCACAAGCAGTGTGATTCCCTCTTCCTCGCAGTGCCCGAAAATGTCTTCCGCGAGTTCTTCCGAAGGAATATCGGAATTCATCATTTCATAAAGATCAACGAGAGAACGCTGTTTCAGACTGACAAAGAAACGTGTCGAAAAAACGGCACACAGAACAATGCCGATAATAAAGGCCAATGCGACCAGTACAAGAAGGAATGTTACGGTTTTCCAGCGGAGCGACGTCTTTTTCATCTGTTACTCGTCCACTTCAAATTTGTATCCCATCCCCCAGATGGTTTTGATATATTCGCCGCATTCTCCCAGTTTGGAACGAATCTTCTTGACATGAGTATCGATCGTTCTGGCATCTCCGAAGTAATCGTAGTTCCAGACGCTGTTCAGGATCTTTTCGCGGGAAAGGGCGATTCCTTTATTCTCCGTAAAATAGCAAAGCAGCTCAAATTCCTTGAAGCTGAGCTCGACTTCTTTGCCGTCGACTTTGACAACATGGGAGGTCTTGTTGATCTCGAGCTTGCCCGCCTTGATGACATCCTCCTCATTCAGTTTGTTCGTCCGGCGAAGGATCGCATCGATCCTTGCAACCAGGATCTTCGGGCTGAACGGCTTTGTGATATATTCATCAATACCGAGCTCATAGCCAAGCAGCTCATCGGATTCATCACTCTTAGCTGTCAGCATGATGATCGGCACCTTGGAGATCTTTCGGATCTCTCTGCAGGTTTCCCAGCCGTCCATCTTCGGCATCATGATATCAAGGATCACCAGATCGATCTTCTGGCTGCTGTCATACATGATGTCAATGGCTTCTTCGCCATTGGCTGCCTCTACAACGGTATATTCTTTCGCAACAAGGAAGTCTTTTACGATCTTGCGCATCCTTGCTTCGTCATCTACTACCAATATCTTTAATTCGCTCATAGAACCCTCTCTGTCAAACGGTTTTGTTATTTGGTTTCGTTATTGGTTTACATTATACCTGATTTGTGTACGATTTGTTAATTTTTAGAAATTAATGACGCCGAGATGCTCCAGCAGAATCTTCAGTCCGATCAGGATCAGGATGATGCCGCCTGCGATCTCCGCCTTTGATTTGAATTTTGCTCCGGCCCGGTTTCCAAGCGCAACGCCTAAGAAGGACAGCACAAAGGTTGTTACGCCGATGATCAGAACGGATTTTCCGATACTGACACTCAAAAATGCGAACGAGATACCTACAGCAAGCGCGTCGACGCTGGTCGCAAATGCCAGCATGACCAACTCGCCCCATTTCAGGCGGAATTCTTCGATCTTCTCTTCCCCGGATCTCATCTCCTTTACCGCCCCGGTGATCGCCCGGATTCCGATAAAGCAAAGCAGAACAAATGCGATCCAGTGGTCGACTGCCACAATATAGCGTTCAAAACGGATCGCGGCAAAATAGCCGATCGCCGGCATCAGCGCCTGAAATCCGCCGAAAAAAAGTGCGATGACCAGCGCTGCTTTATAATCGATCTTTCGCATGGAAAGGCCTTTGCTGATTGCGACGGCAAAGGCGTCCATCGACAGCCCGACACCTATCAATAATATCTCCAGAAATCCCATAATGTCTGCATTATATATAATTTGACGGGAAGAAGCAATTCACTTATTATATAAGCCGTGTTCTGCATAGAACCGTAGTCTCTCAAACTGCTCGCAACGTCTCGCCGAAGCCTCCGCTGCCGGACGCATTGAGCGGAAAGTTTTCAGGGAATTCTGTTTTCAGAAAGGATTACT
>CAZOHB010000233.1:0-3389 GCA_964579345.1 uncultured Parasporobacterium sp. | reverse complement strand
CTATTAAAAAAAAAACAAATGCATAAATAGCTATGAGGTGTGTTTACTTGTAACACATTCCTAGAGTTAAACAGAAAAGTGCCAGAGAGGGGGAAAAAAAAAAAGACACGAGCACCCACCATAAAAGTATTGTTTACATATATTTAATGAATGTTTTTTGAAATTTCAAAAAGCTATAGTGAATAGAAGGAATATGATGGATATGAGTTTAGGAAAAATCGAAGAAAAATTCGCTGAGTTAATTTGGGAGAATGAACCGTTGACGACCAGAGAACTGGTTGCGCTTTGCGAGAAGGAATTTGGCTGGAAAAGAACCACAACATATACTGTTCTGAAGAAACTTTGTAATAAGGGGTTGTTCCAGATGTCGGAGCGTACGGTTACTTCTCTGATCAGCGCTGCGGAATATCAATCACAGAAAAGTGAACTTTTTCTGGAAGAAAATTTTGGAGGTTCTCTTCCTGCTTTCGTTTCGACTTTCACCTCAAGAAAAAAGCTAAGCGAGAAAGAAATCAAAGAATTAAAAAATTTGATTGATCAGATGAAATAGCAGCAATAAAACATAAGATAAAGATGGATTAAACTTGCATTCTCCCTGTACGGATAGTAAAATCATCTACTAAAATAGTATGTATTCTGGAAGGGAGATCATCTCTATGAGTTATAAGCGAGTTTTAAGTATTCAGGATGTTTCCTGTGTAGGACAGTGCTCGAATACGGTCGCACTGCCGATCATTTCTGCATGCGGACATGAATGCTCGATCATTCCAACCGCAGTTCTTTCTACGCACACCGGAGGATTTGAAGGGTTTACCTTCCGTGATCTTGGCGCAGAACTTCCGAAAATCCGTAAACACTGGGAAAAAGAAGGAATTACCTTCGATGCGATCTATACCGGCTATCTTGGAAGCGTCAAGATGATCAACCAGGTTGCAAAGATCATGGACAGCTGTCTGAAACCGGGCGGACCGCGGATCGTGGATCCGGCGATGGCTGATAATGGAAAGCTGTATACCGGATTTGATGAAGAATATGTGGAAGGCATGAAATGGCTCTGCTCACAGGCGGATATCATCCTTCCGAATATTACAGAAGCCTGCCTTCTTACGGATACGGAGTATCCGGAAGAGTACGACCAGGATTTCATCAATGAACTTTTAGGCTCTCTGGATGAGCTTTGCGGCGGATGCGTGATCTTAAAAGGTGTCAGCTTCCGTGAAGGATATACCGGTGTTATGATCTATGAAGCAGGATTTTGCTCTTATTATGAACATGCACTGCTTCCGAACAGCTGCCACGGAACGGGTGATGTCTTCGCTTCCGTATTTACCGGTTCTCTGATGCGTGATGTCGGCGCTGTAAACGCAGCCTGCGTTGCAGCAGACTTTACGGTAGACAGCATCAAAGGCACAGCGGATGATCCGGACCATTGGTACGGCGTAAAGTTTGAGCCGCAGCTTGGAGAACTGATCAAGACACTGGATGAAGGCACGGCTGACAGAGACGAGTAAAGGCCGGATCGCGTGATAAGAAAAAGCCGGGAAGACCGGGAGCCGGCAAAGACAGAAAAGTGGCGAAAGAAGAACAGCAATGGAAAACATCAGAGAAGAAATGAAAATAAGACTGACAGAAGCCTTTTGTAAGGAGTTCGGGAAAGCTCCGGAAGGGTTTGCAAGTGCCCCGGGAAGAGTCGAGCTTCTTGGAAACCATACCGACCATCAGGGCGGAAAGGTTCTGGCTGCTTCTGTCGGGATGAAGGCGTATGCCGCTTATGCAAAAAATGATACCGATACCGTTACCGTGATATCGGAAGGTCATAGTACGAGCCGGATCGAAATCCGGGACCTTATGCCGGATGTGGCGGAGTTTAATTCCACAACCGCTATCGTGCGCGGTGTGCTCCGCGGTTTCTTTGATCACAACCAGAAAGATGAAAGCGGAGAGCATCCGCTTTCCGGACTGGATGTTTATATTGTCAGTGAAGTATTAACCGGCAGCGGACTGAGTTCTTCCGCGGCATTTGAAGTTCTGTTAGGAAGAGTCATAAATGACGCTTTCTTTGAGAACACCGTCTCGCCGATGGAAATTGCAAAGATCGGTCAGTTCGCGGAAAACCGTTTCTTCGGAAAACCCTGCGGTCTGATGGATCAGGCAGCGTCTTCTATCGGGGATGTCGTTTATTTTGATTTTCAGAATGCGAAAGATCCGTCGGCGGAGCATATCGGTTTTGATTTCAAAGAAGCCGGTTACGCGCTCTGTGCAGTTGCCTGTGGCGCGGGACACGCAGACCTGACGGCCGATTATGCTTCAATTCCGAAAGATATGTGCAGTGTTGCGGGCCTTTTTGGAAAACGGACGCTTCAGGAAGTTCCGGAAGAGGAAGTCCGGGCTCATGAAGAAATCGTGATAGCAAAACTTGGAGAGAGACCATATCTGCGTGCGCTTCATTATTACGGAGAGACAAGGCGTGCGGAGGAGGCTGCGAAGGCGCTTGAGCAAAATGATATGAAGACCTTCCTCGAACTTGCAAATGAATCCGGAAAATCTTCCAGGACCTTACTCGCAAATATCATCCCTGCTTCGAAACCGGAGGAGAACAAATTGGATCTCGCGATGCGAAATGCAGTGGAAGTGCTGGGCGGAAAGAAACTGGACGGCTCACCGGGAACCGGAATGCGAGGTGCTGTGCGGATGAACGGCGGCGGATTCTCCGGAACCTTCCTGGCGGTTGTGCCGCTTGAGGAACTTGCGCAGTTCCGGACAGAAATCGAAGCTCGCCTCGGCGCCGGCAGCTGCAATGTACTGAATATCTGAATATGCTGACAGGCAAAGGGATTTTTCTTCATTATCATCTGAAGAAAAATCCCTTCAATTTATCTATGCTCTTATGCTATACTAAAGCGTGATAAGTTGTTTTAGCAGATAACGGAGGAGAATACATGTACTCATACAGTAAATTATTTGCTGCAGATCCGGAGATCGCGCTGGCGATCCGAGGAGAAGTCGACCGTGAAAATTCCCATCTTGAGATGATCGCTTCTGAAAATTTTGTCAGCGAAGCAGTCATGAGCGCTTTGGGATCCCAGTTCACCAACAAATACGCGGAAGGATATCCGGGAGACCGCTATTACGGCGGATGCCAGTATGCGGATATCGTAGAGGACCTTGCAAGAGACCGCGCGAAACTGCTGTTTGGTTGCGAATATGTCAACGTACAGCCGCATGCAGGAAGCCAGGCAAATACGGCCGTTCAGTTTGCGCTGCTGAAACCGGGCGATACGATCCTCGGCATGACACTGGATGCCGGCGGCCATCTTAGCCACGGCTGCAAGGCGAATATTTCAGGAAAGTACTTCAGTACAGCCGGCTACGGAGTCGATGAGAACGGC
>CAZOHB010000232.1:0-3464 GCA_964579345.1 uncultured Parasporobacterium sp. | reverse complement strand
CACATTCGGCTCCGAGAAAAACAGAAGGACAGCGCTGCCGCTGAAACTTTATGTATATGATGGTCAATAATGAGATCGGAGCGGTGCAGGACATCCCTGCGATCGGCCGGCAGATCAAAGCAAATAACCCGAATTGCATTTTCCATGTAGATGCTGTTCAGGGATTCGGTAAATATGAGATCTATCCGAAAAAGTGGAATGTCGATCTGCTGAGCGTCAGCGCACATAAACTGCATGGCCCGAAGGGAGCCGGATTTTTATATATCAACAGTAAGATCAAAATCCACCCGATCATTTTCGGAGGCGGGCAGCAGAAAGGGTTAAGAAGCGGAACGGATAATGTTCCCGGTGTTGCCGGTATGGCGGTGGCAGCGATCAATGCTTATGCGGCCTTAAAAGAACATACGGACCATATGAGAAAACTGAAAGATCAGCTGACAGACGGACTGGAACAGCTTTCCGCTGCAGGAAATTCGATCCGGATCAACAGCAAAAAAGGAGAACTCTCCGCACCGCATATCGTAAGCGCGGTCTTTTATCCGATCAAGAGCGAGGTGCTGCTGCATGCGCTCGAAGAGCGGGAGATCTATGTTTCTTCCGGCTCGGCCTGTTCTTCAAACCGGCCCGGTGTCAGCGGAACGCTCGAAGCGATCGGTCTTTCCAAAAAGGAAGCGGACTGTACGATCCGTTTCAGTTTCTGCAAAGATAATACAGAGGCGCAGGTGCAGTATGCGCTGGAGCAGCTGGCGGAGCTCCTGCCCCTGCTTTCCAAATTTGTCAGCCGATGATGATTGAATTATAAAAGAGGTGCAAATGAAAACATTACTGATCAAATATTCCGAAATCGGAGTCAAAGGAAAAAACCGGTATGTCTTTGAAGATATGCTGGTGAAGAATATCAGAAATGCGCTGAAGGTCTTAGATCACGAATCTGAGGTCCGGAAAGCGCAGGGCAGGATGTATGTGAACTGTGACGAAAACGACGTGGATGAGGCGATCTCGGCCCTTCAGAAGGTTTTCGGCATCGCCTGGATCTGCCCGGTCTCCCAGTATGACAGGTTGAGCTTTGATGAGCTGAGTGAGGCGGTCAAAGAACATGTCAGCAGGGAGCATTTCGAAAACAGTACAAATAATGGTACAGATTCTGAAGTGATCACTTTTAAGGTAAACTGCCGGAGAGTGGACAAAGCATTTCCGATGACTTCCATGGAAGTCAATGAGGAGATCGGAGGCGTCTTACTCGATGCATTCCCGCAGCTGCAGGTAGATGTACATGATCCGCAGCTGCTCGTCAATATTGAACTGCGGCCGTATGATGTCAATATTTATTCCACGCAGATCGAAGGTCTCTGCGGAATGCCGGTCGGAAGCGGCGGAAAAGCGATGCTTCTTCTTTCGGGCGGTATTGACAGCCCGGTTGCCGGATATCTGATGGCGAAGAGAGGTGTCAGCATAGATGCGGTATATTTCCACGCGCCTCCTTACACCTCTGAGCGCGCAAAACAGAAAGTCGTGGATCTTGCGAAGATCGTATCCCGTTATGCCGGCCCGATCCGTCTGCATGTGGTGAACTTTACGGATATCCAGATGAAGATTTATGAAGTCTGCCCGCACGATGAACTTACGATCATCATGCGCCGGTATATGATGCGGATCGCGGAACATTTTGCAAAAGAGTCCGGCTGCCTCGGTCTTGTGACCGGTGAGTCGATCGGACAGGTTGCCAGCCAGACGATGCAGAGTATGCTGGTTACGAATGAGCCGTGTACGCTTCCTGTATACCGTCCGCTTTGCTGTTTTGACAAAATGGATATTGTGGCGATCTCCGAAAAGATCGATGCCTATGAAACGTCGATCCTTCCGTATGAAGACTGCTGCACGATCTTTGTCGCAAAGCACCCGGTGACGAAACCAAGGCTGGAGCTTATCGAAAAAAGCGAAAAACAGCGTCTTGACCTGATACAGAAATCAGAGTCAAAACTTAACGGAGTGATCGAAGAGCTGTATCAGAAAGCGCTCGAGACAACGGAGATCATTGAGAATTAAAACAGGTCCGGATTTTATTCGGAATAAGAAGATATGAAGGCAGCATTCCACACCTTAGGGTGTAAAACAAACGCATATGAAACGCAGGCGATCATCGAACAGTTCCAAAACGCAGGTTTTGAGATCGTCCCGTTTTCCGAGAGAGCAGATGTGTATCTGATCAACACCTGCTCTGTTACGGCTGTGGCGGCGCAGAAGTCGCGGCAGATGCTGCATCGCTGCAAAAAGCTTTCGCCGGATTCTCTGGTTGTAGCCTGCGGCTGCTATGCGCAGGAGAGTGCGGAAGGTCTGCTCGCGGACGGCGGGGTGGATCTGGTCGTCGGCAACAATGAAAAATCAAAGGTGCTCGAGCTGGTTGAGCAGGCGCTTTCCGAATCTTCTTCCGGAAAGATCCTGGTGGATGATCTGACGCATTGCAGCGCATATGAGCCGCAGACGATCACCAACGCAGGCTCTCATGTCCGCGCATATGTGAAGATCCAGGACGGCTGCAACCGGTTTTGTTCCTACTGCATTATCCCGTTCTTACGAGGACGGAGCAGAAGCCGTGCGCCGGAAGAGATCCTGGAAGAAATAAGAATTCTGGCCGACAGCGGGATCAAAGAGATCGTCCTGACCGGTATTGATATCAGTGATTACCAAAGCCCGGAAGGGGAGACGGATCTTGCAGGACTAATCCTGGAAGCGGAAAAGATCGAAGGGATCGAACGTATCCGGCTCGGTTCTCTGGAAGCCGGGATCATTACCGATGCATTCCTTGAGAAAATCTGCGAGAGCAAAACGTTCTGTCCGCATTTTCATCTTTCCCTGCAGAGCGGCTGTGATGAAACGCTCCGCCGCATGAATCGCCATTACACGAGCGGGGAGTTTCTCGAGACCGTAAAGAAACTGCGGAGCATCTTTCCGGATGCTGCGGTTACGACGGACGTGATCGCCGGATTTGCCGGTGAAACGGAAGAAGAGTTCTCCGTCACCAAAGAGTTTGTGCAGAAAGCCGCGTTTTCCCAGATGCACGTCTTTCCTTATTCAAGGCGAAAAGGAACGAAAGCGGACCGGATGCCGGGACAGCTTTCCAAAGCGCAGAAATCGGCCCGCGCAGCCGAGCTGATCCGGATCGGTGAGGAGATGCAGCAGGAATATATGAAGCGCTTCCTCGGAACGCCGGTGCAGATCCTTACGGAGGAAGTCATCCGGATCGACGGGGAAGAGTACCTGACCGGATACACGCCGCAGTATGTCAAGGCGGCAGTCAGGGGCGGACGTGAAAATATTAATACTATCCTAACTTTAACACCCGAAAAAATCATTGTTCACCAGAAGGAATTCTTACTTCTTGAATAATTGTTCTTGCAAAAACACGGTCACTTTCAAACTGCTCGCAACGGCTCAACAAAGCCTCCGCTAACAGCTTCTAATGC
>CAZOHB010000231.1:0-3490 GCA_964579345.1 uncultured Parasporobacterium sp. | reverse complement strand
GCGCGTCTTAGCGCCAGCGGGGCCAATCAGAGCTGGGACATAGCTGGCTGCAGAGACTCTCCTCCATCTTATTTACGAGTGAAAATGGACTTCAGAACGCCTTTGGCGTCGCGGAATTCCGGCCGGCGGAACTCGATCACGATCATGATGATCGCGGTCGCGATGGCCAGTGCATCTGCTGCCGGCTGCGCGAACGTGATGCCGTCGATTCCCCAGAACCGCGGAAACAGCAGCATCAGCGGGATCAGGTAGATGACCTGTCTTGTCAGGGAAAGGAATACGCCCTTCCAGGGTTTTCCGATCGCGGTAAAGAAATTGGACGAGATCATCTGAATAAAGAACAGACACATGAAGAAATAAAATCTCCGGAAGAACAGGCATCCGAACTGAATATAGAGGTCGGAGCCCTGCCCGAACAGAAGCAGGATCTTATCCGGGATCGTCTGAAAAATGGTAAATCCGATAATAGACGCAATAAAAGCAATGATCAGCGTCCGGTAATACGCCTCTTTCACCCTGAAATAATTTTTCGCACCATAGTTAAAGCTGACGATCGGCTGATTTCCCTGTGACAGACCGATCACAACAGATGCAAAGATCGATCCGACTTTGGAGACGATGCCGGCACAGGCGATCGGAATCTCCTCGCCGTAAATACTCATGCCTCCATAGATCCGCAGGGAATTGTTCAGCAGGATCTGGACAAACATCATCGAGATCTGGTTGACCATCGGCGCGATGCCTAAGGAGGCATCCTTTCCGAAATACTTTGGTTTCGGAATATAATGTTTTGCCTTCAGATGGAAGGTCTTTCCATGCATGATAAACCAGAGTGCCAAAAGCCCTGCACTGATCTGACCGATGACAGTCGCCCATGCAGCTCCTGCCATTCCCCAGCCGAGAACCATGATAAACAAAGCATCCAGACCAATGTTGATGATACCGCCGGAAATATTGCATAACATCGCAAGATTCGGCCGTCCGTCTGCACGAAGCAGATGTGCCGCGCCGCTGCCGAAGATCGTAAAAGGAAAGCCGATCGCAAGGACACGCGCGTAGTCCATCGCATACGGAAGGACGGTTTCAGGAGAACCGAACAGGCGCATCAAAGGCGCCAGAAAGATTTCTACAACGGCAAACAGTACAACACCGCTGATGATCAGCATGGAGACCGCATTACCAAGATAAAAAGGAGCTTCTTCTTTCTCCCCTGCTCCGAGTTTCAGATTAAAAGCAGCTGCACCGCCGATTCCGAACAGCAGGCCGAGTGCGATACAGAGGTTGGTCAGCGGAAAGGCGATGTTCGTAGCAGCGTTTCCAAGCTCTCCGATCACATTGCCAATAAAAAGCTGATCGACGATATTATACATGGCGATGACCAGCATCGCCACAATACTCGGAACTGCAAATTTTATGATCAGACTGCTGATCTTTGCCTTTCCGAGAGGATTATCTTTTACAACATCTTTGATCTCTGTCATTTATCTGTCCCCGGTTTCTTTTTCTTCTTCACACTGACGGAAAACCAGTCCGCTTCAATCGCCGCGATGATCTCACCTCTGGCGTAAAACTCCAATACGTTCGTTGTCTCTTCCCGGCGGAAGCCGTCGCTTAAGAACGGACCCGGCTTTTCCGGACGTTTCAGAACGTTTCCGTTTTCCAGTGTATATTCCATCTCAGAGACCAGTCCGGACCAGGAAAGTTCCGGATAGGTAACGAGCATCTTAGGCGTTCCCTCCGTCTTCAGCTCGTCTTTCTGGTTTCCTCCGCCAGTGACCTGGATATTAAGGTCGCGGAAAAGATCCTGAAAGTCAAATCTGCGGATCTTTAGGATCAGGTCCGAGGATCCCCGTTTTTTCGTAATGGTGACCTTTACCGGATAACGCTCTTCATAAAGGAGACTGATAAATACCGGAAAGTCCGCTTTTAAAACGGTCTGATCCGGATCCAGCTTCACTTTATCACGGATGTATTCCAGATTCCGGCTGATCTGGTCTAAGAGTGCCTGATCCACCGGTCGTTTTGTTTTCTTTCTCTTTTCGGCTGCATATTCCGCTTCCAGATAGAAACGGTAGGCATCCTTGGTTCCCATTCCGAAGATCAGCCCTTCCATACAGCAAGCGCCCATATGCGCGGCATATTCCGCAAAACGGCACTCAAAGTCCTCTCTGCAGAAATCATAAAGGGCATTCCGGTAACCTTCCACCAGAAGGTTCAGACCCATATCTATATTTTTTACGGTACCCTGGCCGTGGATCAGCATATCGCCGGCCATGTAGATGGCTTCATCCACCCCGTCCAGAACCGCATAGGCAAACAGCGGGAATGCTTTATCATACTGCGGGATCCCGTTGTTGGTCAGGCCGTGGTAATAAATGTATCCGAGGCAGTTCGCCGCGTATGCATCCCCCGTCCGGTCATAAAGCTCCTGCAGATACATACGTGCAAGCTCAAAATTCTGCCGGTAGGCGATCCCGCCTGTCATATAACCAAATGCCAGGATCCGGATTGCCTGCAGATCTCCCTCACGGTACAGGCGGCGGACAAACTCCCGGTATAAAGCAAGCGCCTCCGGAGTCGCGCCCTTCAGATCCTCATCCGACTCATATGCTCCGATCACATGTTTCATCTGCGACTGGGAATAAACCCACTGTCCCTGCGGATGACCGTCATTGATCAGATAGGAATCGATCCGTCCGATGATGTCGGAGCAGACAGCATAGTACGCCGTGATCTCCAGCTCATCCGCTTCTTTTCCGTCAACTTCCCACACCGGCTCGTTCTGGAAACGGATCAGATACTGTTCATTTTCTTCTTTGGAACCCAACCGTTCTTCCAGACGCCAGTAGAGTTTTTCCGTCAGTCCGAAGACCGTGGAAAAGATTTCCGCGTCATCTTTCGGGAAGTCGGTAAAGACGGTTTCATCGTACCGGTTTTTGATATTCAGACTGTCATAAAAAACATTCAGAAGAAGCCAGAACCACTGCTTAAACGCAGCAAGCGGCGGCTTGATTTGATTGATATTCAAAAGGGCGGCCTTGAGATCCTCGATCCGGATCGTATACTTCCGCTCTACTTTCACATTAAACGGCGGAAAAACCTGCTCCGCAAAATCCGCATACGTCAGCTCTGCTCTCGCAAGCTTGCGCAGGTTTTTCTGGCTGATCACATATGGCTCGATCAGGAGCAGTGCCTCTTCCGGAAAATTCAGCATCTGCCCCGGACGGTCTGCCGCCGCTTCCGCTTCACCGGAAGTCCTCGCGTCAAACGCACCTTCATAAAGGATCAGACCGTACTCGCCGCTTTTTCTTCTGCTAACGACTTTTGCGCATCTGCCCTCATATTCGCCATATTTGATTCTGACCCAATCGCCGAATTTCAGCATGTTATTTCTGGGATGCCCTCTTTCTTAAACGGGAATCCAGGATCTTTTTCCGGATTCTCAAGGATGTTGGTGTTACTTCCAGAAGCTCATCGGTATCGATAAACT
>CAZOHB010000230.1:0-3516 GCA_964579345.1 uncultured Parasporobacterium sp. | reverse complement strand
GAAAAAATGCAAAGAACTCGGCGCTGCGCTTCGTTCTGCGGATGTGATCTGCGGAGATGCGATGGACACGAATCTTCTGCAGGAAGAAAACATCTTAAACTCTTCCGCAGTCGCCTGCCTGACCGGAGATGACGCAACAAATACGCTGATTTCCATGTTCATTTCCCGTAATGCGCCGAATACAAAGGTCATTTCGAAGATCAAGAAATCGGACTTTGAAGATATGCTGTTTAACCTCGGCTTCGGCAGTGTGTATAACGCAAAATATATTGCAGTAGACCGGATCGTCCGTTATGTGCGTGCGATCGGAAACGCCGCAGAAGGCGAGTTCCAGTCGATGAGCCATATCATTGACAATAAGGTCGAGGTTCTGGAGTTTATCATTAACGAGAACTGTCCGCATATCGGAGAGAAACTGCAGGATATTACTTTTAAAAAGAACCTTCTGATCACGGGGATCCGCAGAGGATCGTACAGCTTTATCCCGCACGGCTCCGATACCTTTGAACCGGGTGACACTTTACTTGTAGTAACGACACTGAATGGACTCAGCAAATTTGCTGACATTTTTGCATAGATGAACTGGAAACGTATCTTAAAAATATTAGGATTTATCATGCTGGTGACAGGGGCTTTTATGCTCCTGCCTATGATCGTTGCCTTTATTTACGGAGAATCTGACTGGGTCTGGTTTCTGATCACGATCGCAGGCCTCGCAGTGATCGGTGTTCCGCTCATGCTGATCAAATCCGACTCCGAGCGATTCTTCGCAAAAGACGGCTTCCTGATCGTGGCCCTCGCTTGGATCGTCATGGGACTGGCCGGTGCGGTTCCGTTCTGTATCTCGGGTCTGATCCCGGATTATATCAATGCTGTTTTTGAGTCGGTCTCCGGTTTTACGACTTCCGGTATCTCGATCCTGCCGGATGTCGAAGCGGCAAGTCATGCCATGCTTTTCTGGCGAAGCCTGACACACTGGATCGGAGGTATGGGAGTACTGGTATTTGTACTGGCGCTGATGCCGGTCGCAGGTGGCGCGTCGATGTACATTATGCGCGCGGAAGCGCCGGGCCCGACAACCGATAAAGTCGTACCAAAGATCACCGATACGGCGAAATTCCTTTATATTGCGTATATTGTCCTGACACTGGCGGAAGTGATTGCTCTTGTGATCGCAAAACTGCCGGTTTTTGAATCGTTTATCATCTCGTTCGGAACACTGGCTACCGGTGGTTTCTCCTTCCTGAATACTTCGCTGGCGACCTTTACCTCCGCACAGATGATCATTGTCACCGTGTTTATGTATCTGGCCGGTATCAACTTCAGTCTGTTTTTCCTGGTCGTCACCAAAAGGACCCGGAAAGCACTGGCGGATACGGAGTTTATCTGGTATACGATCATCATGGTGGCGGGCATCGCGATGATCACTGCCAACCTTTATATGACAGGAAATGCATTTCCAACCTTTGGGGAAACACTGAAGCAGAGCGCGTTTGCCTCAGTCTCTGCCATGACTTCGACGGGATTCGGCGCGTTCGATTATAACCAGTGGCCGCTCTTCTCGCAGGGTCTGATGCTGCTTCTGATGTTTATCGGCGGCTGTGCCGGAAGTACCGGCGGCGGTATTAAGGTATCCCGAATTGTACTGATCTTCAAAGCGGTGAAACATTATATCAAAGAAAAAATGCATCCCCGCAGTGTAACGACGATCTTTTTCAACCGGAAAGAGGTCAATGATGAGATCATGAGAGGCATCCTGATCTATTTCAGCGCCTTTGCGATCATCTATGCATTCTCGATGCTGGTGGTAACGACGGAACCGTCCATGGATTTCGGAACGGCGTTTGCTTCTGTGGCTACCGCGATCAATAATAATGGAATCGAATTTAAAAATGCCGCAGCGGCAGGCTTCGGCAATTATGCATGGTGGAGCAGGATCGTCTTTATCATGGACATGCTGATCGGGCGTCTTGAAATCTTCCCGATCGTCGTGCTTGTGGGAACGATCATTTCCCCGGTAAGACATATTTATAAAAAGACCAAAAAGAGAATCTAGAAAAGCGGATTATTCCTGATGATCATTCCCGGACTCCTCGTCCGGGATATTTTCTGTATTGCCTTTCGCAAGTTTGAACGCCCAGGAAAAAATATAAATGATCAGCGGAACAACTATGGTACAGATAATGCTGACCAGAAAGAGCTGTTTCGTGCTTTCGCTTCCTATAAGAGCGAGAACAAGTGTTGTGATGTATAAGCCGGCGATGATGACAAGGCCGATGATCGCAAGGATCTGTTTTACACGTTTTTGTTTCATAATAATGCTTCCATCTTTTCCCGGATCTCGTCGCTGTAACCAACCATGATATGGGAGAAATTCTCCTCAAGGAAATGCAGGATCCGATCGGTATGTGCTTTTTTATTTCCACTGATCACGATCCGGTCTTTCGGACTGGTTATGATGATCAGAGAGTAGGTCAGTTTATTTTTGCGAACAAAAGGTTTCCAATTCGAAAATTTGTATGCCCAGACAATATTGAAGAGCGGAACCATCCAGAGGCTGCGCTTTCCAAGTACGATCAGATAGTTTTCTGTAACATAGATCTGTCCGGCACGGATCAGAAGAGCTTCGGAGAGCTCCCGGTCGATTTCCGTGAAATCCTTTCCATCCAGTCCGAAGCGCTTCAGTCTTCGGCAGGAAGGGTGGAGATGGGGTGCCAGGATAAAGATCACATTTGAAATCATGTAGCCGAAGCAGGCGATGGCCAGTGCGAATAACAGGATCTGTATGGCCAGCATCGCGCCGGGGCGGTAGTCATACTGGCTGACGGCAAAATGCCCGCTGATTTCCGAAAGCGCGTCGCTGTTCCAGCCGATATCGGTCGCAAAACCGGACAGAAAGGTGTTGAAACGGCTTCCGCCGGAAACAAATTTCGCCTTTGCCGTATAGGTTTCAAGCACTTCCGCACGGTCGTTGGTGTATTCCTGCGGGATCAGGAAAAAGACGCAGGACGGGCCGTTTTCTTCATCGAGAATATAATAATAGCAGGAAACGTTGTTCTGGTTTCCTGTGTAATAGTCATAGGTCGTGTAGTGCAGATCCTTCATCGTGAACTCAACATACTTGCTGCCGCTTTCATAGAGCTTTCGGAGTTCTTCGATCGAAGAGGCCTTCTGCGGATGGAAGATCTGACCAAACGGGATCAGAAGGAGCAGCGCGATGGCGATGATCAGCACGATCGCGGGAAATATAAGATTAGTAGCCGATATTTTCTTTATATATTTTCTGATTGTAATGTCCATAATTGATAACAGTATAAGCGAATTTGTCGTATTTAGCAATTAGTGTTATAATCATCAGGCTCGCATCATGGGCTATCTTAAATTATTATAAGAGTTTTTCTTTCCTTGCTGCCGACAGCGCCAAAGCAGACCTGCCCGAGTGCGCGTTGGTAGCGCCAACGAGGGCAGCGTCTGTTTGGATATAGCTGCCGGAAGGGAAAAACTTCTAAAAAGAAC
>CAZOHB010000229.1:0-3524 GCA_964579345.1 uncultured Parasporobacterium sp. | reverse complement strand
GAAACAGCAGCAGAAAAAATCCGATCATACAGTTATCAAAAATCCGTATTATTTTTCGAAGCACAAATTCCATCTTCATAATAACTTTCCCTTAAAAATCCCTGTATTGCACCGCAAAAACGACTGTCCCGATAATGTCTTCATCCCGGACCGCATTCTGCTCCTCTTTTTCATCCAACAGAAAGAACCGTTCTCCCTGCTCGTCAAATCCGACGATCCTTCCGAGGTGTTCTTCCTTTTCCTGATTCCGGTATAAAACAACGGAATCGCTGTAGCGTCCCGCGACTCTGCTGACCAGGATCAGCTGTCCCTCACGGATCGCTTTTCCCATCTCATTTCCGCGCACGATGCGGACAGTGATCAGAAACAGAAACAGGATCAGACAAAGAAGTGCACTGATACCCAGCCGGATCAGAAGTGCAGCCCATGCCTTTTTTGCCGGTCTATTCATGCTCCTCTCTTCTTCTGCGGAAACGGAAAAGGATCAGGAACACGCCTGCTGCAGCGCCAAAAAGGATCATCATTCCCGGGAAGGCCGAAAGCGCGATTCCCGTCGGGATGATACCGTCTCTTTCATTCAGATAAGAGGTCTTTACATCCGCTGCCATATTTCCGGAAACAGGATCCTGATAACCCGTGACCCCGGCTGCATGCGGCTTATAATCTTCCGCATTTTCTGTCACAGAGTATGACGCATTCAACGGAAGTCCGCGCACAGCGATCTCCTGTCCGTGCTGCAGATAAAATGTCTGACGGATCTTTCCGCTCGCATCTGCGGTGAGTTCCGTAACATTGGTCTTTCCTGCATTTTCCGCAATGGTCGCGCTGTTAGATTTGGAAGCAGCATCCGCATTTCCGTCTGTTGTATTTGCATTATTGTCGGCCGCAAGAGACACGACATATTTGTTTCCTGCTGTCAGATTCTCCAGCTCCAGCGTCAGCGCGAAATACTTATCTCTGGACGCCTGATTTCCGGAGACTTCTTTTTTCAATGAAATGTCAGAAGAAACGTACTCGTTTGTAAACCCGTCCGTTTTGTCCACAAGTGCGACACCGTCGGAAGCAACATCCGCGCTTCCCATCGCTCCGCTGATCACGACATCGCTCTCATTTTTATGAAGCACATAGGCGGAGATGACCAGGTTCCCCTTTCCGTCATCCGTGACATAAACATCCAGGATCCGGTCTTTATCATCGTCATGGATGATTCCTTTTGCCTCATCCTCTGCGGACGCGGTTTCCGTAATCACATAACGATAAATGCCGGGTTCATCGAAGCTGATCCCGGAGAAGCTGACCGTAGATGTGGAAACCGCAAACTTTTCTCCCTTTGCCAGTTCCCATTTCACTTTGGTGCGGTCCGTTCTCTGCACATCGATCTGAGACGTTCCTGCAGCGTTTGAGACCGCCTGTCCGACCCGAAAGACCGAATCAGAAACGGTCGGCGTGCCGATCCCTTCAAGGACCTGCATCACGGAGTTATCCGAGGTGTCCGCACTTCGCGCGGTTCCCTTCGCCACGGTATAGTGAAAGACAGCGGAAGGCGTCGTTGCGCCTGCTTCCATGACCAGATACTTGTTAAAGGTAAACGAGGTTCCTTCTACCGGTGTGTAGTTCGTGCCGTCGGCAAGGGCCGGAAGTGCGGAAAGCAGACCTCCTGCAGTTAAGATTCCGGTAAGGCCGATGGCAGCCAGTTTTTTTGTGATTGTTCTCATGTATTCATCCTCCTGATTGTTCGTTTTACTGCATACTGAAAAATCCTGTGTATACAGCATCAGGAGGCGCATGAATCGGATTGATATACTTTTTCGATGTAAAAAAGCTGAGGTTCACGTATAGAACTACGTGCTCAAAAATAAAAGACAGGCGTTATGATACATGGAAATAACGCCTGTGACAAGAGTGTACAATATTAAGTTTTTATTAAGCCGGAAACTTATTTCAGCCGCATGCCTTTCAGCTGCGTCATAACCGCGATCGTCCGGCAATGCTTTACTGTCTTTTTGCTCGCGAGCGCATTTTTGTTATTCAGCAGCGGACCAAGTCTGCCGTTAAAGAGATTGTCGGTTCCGTATTTCACGGCACCGCGGTAAACGATATCCGGCTTGTTCGGTGTTTTTCCGAAGATTGCCATATACAGAACATTCGCATAAATCATAGAGCCGATCTGTGTCGGATGTTTGCTGTCATAATTATAAAGATCATTCAGATGACGGTAGTTCTTCAGGGAAGATTCAAAACTTTCCGCGCTCTTTTCCCCGTAATAATACATATAATTGATCCAGGACATTCCGGCATACGCAATTTCCGCATCATAAGGGGTTTCGTCATTGAGCAGCTTTACGGCGTTTTCCGCTTCCCGGTCCAGCTTCAGCTGTTCCTTCCGGGTCTTGTTTTTCGTTCCAAGATACTGGGATGCCATAGAAAGCACGATGACCTTGGATTTCCTGCTGGCCTGCATTGCTTCCAGCAGATCCGCATACACACCCGTATAATAGTTCTTTGAAGTCCCGTTTTTTACATAATTGCGCAGGGTTGTGGAATGTTCCTGCAGAATGATCCCGTCATAATTTCTGAGCTTTCCGCTGGTCGCAAAGATCGCATCCCGGTATCCGTTGTAGATTCTTTCATCATACGTTTTGGAAGTTTCCGGAACTGCATTCTGTTTGACTTTCAGAAAATACGGCTTCTCTTTTCGTGTCAGTTTGGAAGGATCTCCCTGCGTACGGATCACAGCCTTGATCGCCGCAAGATGCTGCTTCAGACTCCGGGAACTGAAAAGAAGCGTTTTCACGCCGACCTTGACCCCGTTCTGCTTTTCGATCATATATTCCAGCATCTCCGGCATGGAGTTGTAATAGACACCGCTCGTTCCGATGAAGAGATAGCTCTGTTTCGGCTTGTCGGTTTTCACATTCGCTGCAGAAACCGGCCCGCTCAGAGTTGCGCCGATGATCACCAGAACCAATATTGCTGCACACAGCTTTTTGATCTTTAACATACCTTACTCTCTTTCGACAGTACTCCCGACTGACTGCCGGTTTTCTAAAAAGTATACCGATTTCTCAGTTTCATTGCAACCGCGCATCTTTCAGACAAAATAAAAAGACCGCCGTATTTCAAGAATACGACAGCCCCTTTAGTGAGCGTGCGGGGATTCGAACCCCGGACAACTTGATTAAAAGTCAAGTGCTCTACCAACTGAGCTACACGCCCGTATTTAATTATCAATTTCTTAACCGAGGTTAAGCAAGCAGGGCTAGCAAGATTCGAACTTGCGAATGCAGGAGTCAAAGTCCTGTGCCTTACCGCTTGGCGATAGCCCTAAAACTATCAGGTAAGGTGCCGGCCGTTGCTTGAGGGTGGGTGATGGGACTCGAACCCACGGCCTCCAGAGCCACAATCTGGCGCGCTAGCCAACTGCGCCACACCCACCATATGTAAATATCTGAGACCCTGCCGGTCTAACCGTGCCTGAAGGGATTCGAACCCCCGACCCACGGCTTAGAAGGCCGTTGCTCTAT
>CAZOHB010000228.1:0-3537 GCA_964579345.1 uncultured Parasporobacterium sp. | reverse complement strand
AAGGAAGATAGTATTTCTTTTTGATATATTGAAGACCGATGGATTCTTCCGGAAAGACGATGATTATGGTATTGTTTTCCAGAGAGACTACTTCCAGAGGTAAAAGCCAGGTTTTGAACGATACATCAGAAATATCGTGTTCCTGCTTTAAGTGCTCTAAGATCGCAGGCCATTTTTCTTTAATGGTCTCTAACATAAAAAATTCTCCACATACAAAAAATTAAGCGGTATCAAATGCCGCATGAATAATCTGGAGATATTATAATATATATAAGGAAAGAATTCAATAAAAACAGTCCCCAAAATGATGTGGATAACCTGTGGATTCCATTGTGAATAAATGTAACACAAAAAAGATTTACACATTTTATTAACACTCTGTGGATAACTTTTTTCGACTTATTTTTCTCTTAAATTCAGGGATTTGGAATCCTTTTTCACGTCTTATCTACGAATTATTCACAGCAATTAATCGTTTATCAACCAAGTGATATCTGCAAATACCATTTCGTTGATTAAATATCGATTATTAATTTAAAACCGTGAACGGAAAGAAATATTATTCCGGTTGGTCAGCGTGGAAAAAAGTGATAATAAAGAAGTAAAATCACCATCATATGTGGATAACTTCCGGAAAAAATTAGGGGCTTGACGAGTCAGGCCCCTTCGCATATAATATTTTTGCTGTTTTTTACAGAAAAGAAAAGGAGGTGGAAGTCTTATGAGTAAGATGACATTTCAGCCGAAAAAAAGATCAAGAGCAAAAGTTCATGGTTTTAGAGCAAGAATGAGCACTGCTGGCGGAAGAAAAGTTTTATCAGCCAGAAGAGCAAAAGGAAGAAAAGTTTTATCAGCTTAAGACCACCATTCAAAAGAAAGGTGGTCTTTCTTTCTTTATGATTCAGGGAGGATTTTTAAATGCGTAATATTGACAGTTTAAAAAATACTTCCGAATTTAAAGAAGTCTATGAAAACGGATCGTCCAAAGCGAACAAATTACTGGTACTTTATGTACTGAAAAAAGAAGGCGGAAAAAAGCTAGGAATTTCCGCGAGCAAAAAAATAGGAAACAGCGTCGTTCGGCACAGGACAGCCCGTTTGATCAGAGAAAGTTATGTGGCGGTGAAAGACCGTCTTCCGGATGATTGCAGACTTGTGGCAGTTGCCAGACCTGCGATAGCCGGAAAAAAGCAACCCGAAGTGGAAGAAGCCCTGCTCCATTTATGCGGGCTCCACAAACTCATAAAACAATGATTAAAAAGTTTTTAATAGCTGGAATCAGGTTTTATAGGAAGTATCTTTCCGGGTTAAAAAGATATTCTCATTGTAAATATTACCCTACCTGTTCTCAGTATGCCATCGAGGCAATCGAGAAGTATGGTCCGCTTAAAGGACTCGGCCTTGCAATCTGGCGAATCTTAAGATGCAATCCGTTCTCTAAGGGTGGTTACGACCCGGTACCTTAAGGAGGGAATCTATCAGTGTTTAATTTTCTATTGGCAGCATCCAGCTGTGCCGGCGGTTCCGCTGGTGGCGCAGGATGTTATGACTGGCCGGTAATTAAGCAGATCGTTATCGCTTTCGGATGGGCAATCGACATCATCTACAAGTTTCTGGATACGATCGGCATCGCCAACATCGGTCTGGTCATTATTTTATTTACCCTTATTGTCAAATTTATTCTGTTACCGCTGACGATCAAGCAGCAGAAATTCTCCAAGCTGACTTCGATCATGCAGCCGGAGATCAAAGCGATCCAGAAAAAATACGAAGGCAGACGCGACAACTATTCCATGCAGGCAATGCAGGAAGAGACCAAAGCAGTCTATGCCAAGTATGGTGTTTCCCAGATGGGCGGCTGTCTCCAGACATTTATCCAGATGCCGATCATCATCGCTCTTTATGGCGCGATCCGTCAGCTGCCGACTTTAATTGACTCTCTTTCCGTTCCGTTGGAAAAGATCGTCAACATCCTGAATGGCAGCGGACTTGATTTTTCCAAGATCGCGACAGGCCTTGGAGATAAAACTGTTGCAACGACAACGCAGATGACAACGCTCTACTCTCTTCCGCTGAAGAGTTGGGACGCGCTGACTGCGATGTTCAGCGGTGCCGATGCGACAGCGATCACCGAAGCACATGTTCAGATGCAGCAGGCAAACTCCTTCCTCGGTTTCGATCTTAGCCAGACGCCGTGGAACTTAATGCTTGCAGGAGGTATCGGAATCATTGCAGTTCTGATCCCGCTGATCGCAGGTGCTTCCCAGTGGCTTTCCATGAAACTGACCCAGGCAAAGGGCGGCAACACACCGGGAGATACCACAGCAGCAACCATGAATTCCATGAGTTATGTTATGCCGCTGATCTCCGTATTCTTCTGCTTTACCTTTAATGCAGGCATCGGCCTTTACTGGGCAGCAAGTTCCCTGTTCCAGGTCGTACTTCAGATCTTCATCAACCGCCATTACCGCAAGATCGATATGGAAGAGTTCGTAAAGAAGAATCTGGAAAAAGCGGAAGAAAAAGCAAAGAAGAAACGTGAGAAGAAAGGTGTCAGTGCAAACACGCTGTATCAGGCAGCAAACACCAGCACAAAGAACATCGATCAGGCTCCGGCAAATCAGAATCCGAATTCCATTGCAGCAAGAGCAAACCTGAATGTTGCGGAAACGGACGGCAAGAAAACTCCTCCTCCGGCAAACTCTCTCGCCGCAAAGGCAGCTATGGTTCAGCAGTACAATGAAGAACATGGCGAAGTGCAGGATACGACCGGAAGCGGAAAGACCGCTCGTAAAAAATACAAGAAGTAGATCAGGAGGACATTATGGAATTTAGAGAATTTACCGGAAAAACGGTAGACGACGCCATCACAGAAGCTCTGGTCGCGTTCGGAACTACCAGCGATAAAATAGAATATGAAGTTGTAGAAGAAGGCAGCACTGGACTGCTCGGACTGTTTTCCAAAAACGCGGTGATCCGCGCAAAATGCAAAGACACTCCGGAAGACACCCTGCGCGCATTCATCTGCGAAGTCTTAGAAAAAATGGATATGCCGGCTGAACCGGTCATCGAGATCGATGAGGAAGAAAAAGTCATCAGCATCAATCTTGAAGGCGAAGACACCGGCGATCTGATCGGAAAGCGCGGCGCAACCCTCGATGCACTGCAGTACCTGATCAGCATCGTTGCAAATAAGGATAAAGAAGATTACTACCGCGTCAAGCTCGACACCAAGAACTTCCGCGAAAGAAGACAGAAGACTCTGGAAAACCTTGCAAAGAATGTCGCTTCCAAAGTAAAGCGCACCCGCCGCAAAGTTGTACTCGAGCCGATGAATCCGTACGAAAGAAGAGTGATCCATTCTTATCTGCAGGCAGAGAAAAACATCACAACCAAGAGCGAAGGTGAAGAGCCGAACCGCCGCGTTGTGATCTACTACAAAAGATAGTGATCTCAGCTACATAAAATAGATTCGTAAGAATACAAATTCGAAATAATACTAACAAGCGCTTCGTGATGACGGAGCTCTTTTTTTAA
>CAZOHB010000227.1:0-3564 GCA_964579345.1 uncultured Parasporobacterium sp. | reverse complement strand
CAGGAATATGTGTTTTCGCTGCTGTATGACAACGGCAATAATCTGATTCAGATCAGTTGTGACGGCGGCAAGCAGAACATTATGAGCAACATTTATATCGGCCGGGTCCACAACCTGATGCCGAATATAAATGCTGCTTTTATTGAATTTTCCAAGGACCGGATGGGGTACTATCCAATCAGCGCGACGGATGCGCCGGTCTATGTCGACCTTGAGCGCAAGCCCGGACCGCTGCGGATCGGGGACGAAGTGATCGTTCAGGTGTCGAAGGAGTCCGTCGGCAACAAAGAGCCGGTCCTGACTTCGGACATTTCCTTCGCCGGGAAATATGTAGTCTTTACGCTGAGCAAGAACAATCTGCTGTTTTCCAACAAGATCAAATGGCCGGAGTTCAAGGAAGCGATCCAGACCCGTTACGATTCGCTCGGCTACCAGGGCTTCGGATTCATCATCCGGACAAATGCCATGCATGCCAGCATCGACAGCATTTTCGAGGAGATCGAGTTCTACAAAAACCTCTGGACGGCGATCAGCGACCTGCGGATCTACCGAAAATGTTTCACGCTCCTGTACCAGGCTCCGAGTTCGTACATTTCCAGCATCCGCGATGGCTACCACACCGAGGTCGGAAAGATCGTGACCGACTGCGAGGACATCTACAACGAGATCCTTGACTATCTTGAAGTTTACCAGCCGGATGACATCAACAAGCTTCAGCTTTACGACAACCGCGTGACGCCGCTGAAAGTTCTTTATAATATCGATGGAGACCTTTCCGATGCGCTGAGCGAAAAAGTATGGCTGAAATCCGGGGGATATATTATAATTCAGCCTACGGAGGCGCTCGTCGCGATCGATGTAAACTCCGGAAAATACGTATCCAAAAAGGAAGCGCAAAAGGAGTACCTGAAGATCAACCGGGAGGCGGCGAAGGAGATCGCGCGCCAGATCCGGCTGCGGAACCTTTCCGGCATCATCATCGTTGATTTTATCAATATGCAGGCGCAGGAGAGCCGGGAACTGCTGATCCGGGAGTTCGAAGAAGAGCTTGCAGCTGACCCGATCAAAACGACTTTGGTAGACATGACAAAGCTGAATCTGGTCGAATTAACACGAAAAAAGGGGCGCAGACCGCTCCATGAACTGGTAAATAAAAGTATTTTATTGAAATAGAGACATTTATTTGATAAAATAACTAAATGCAAATAACTTTTGTATAATTCAGAGGTGAAATACATGAGCGATATTATTCAGGAAATCAGATCGGGAAACAAAGACGCTGTGAAAGCCGTATACCAGGAGTATGCGAAAGATGTTTATAATTTCGCGAAATCCATTACGGGAGATCATGACAGCGCTCTTGCAGCAACGAAGAAGACCTTCCTTACATTATTTAAAAATATTCAGAACGGGGACGAGCCGGCAAACCTTCGTACGGCTGCCCTGAAACTGGCGTATGACGAGGCATATAAGATGGCAGCTCCGAAGGAGGAGCCTGCGATCATGAGAACGCAGTCCATTCCGGCTGAGGAAGTGGAAGAGGCAGTTGAGGAGCCGGCTGGCCCTGCAGAGCCTGCGTTTGTTGAGCCGTACCAGCAGAGAAGAGCGGAAAGACGCGCAGCTCAGGCGGCTCAGGTCGAGGACGAATACGATGAGTATGAAGAGACCTATGAGGAAGAAGATGACGACTTCGTTCCGCCGCAACGTGAAAAAGATGCGGACCGCGATGAAGTTTACATTCCGAAGGGTGGTTACGATACTTTAAGAATCGATCCGGTTGCGATCGAAGAAGAGCAGGAAGAGATGCGTGCGAAACGCCGCTCCGGCGGACGCCGCAGACGTCCTCAGGAAGAGGTTGAGGAAGCTCCGCGCAGCCGCAAGGCGAAAGATGTCGATGTCTACGCTCTGAAAGAAAGCGATGACGACTTCGAAGAGTCTTACGACGAGGATTACGATGACGACGATTATGAAGAGAAGAAGAAACCGCGCAACAAAGGCCTGTTCATCTTCTGCATTATCCTGAACATTATCCTGATCCTGATCCTGCTGTGGTTCCTGGGCGGCCTGCTGGTCAACCTGGGCATCCTTCCGGATATTGATCTCGGATATTCCTGGTTCAATGCGCACATTTACCCGTTGTTTTAGCGGACATTGAAAGTCCGGTGTCAAATTTTAACGATTGTGTATCGTTTTGAACCGGACAGTTAAGAGAGAAGCTACAGTTTCGCAACATTTTCGAGTAGAAGATGTTGCGAAATTTATATAATAAATGAAATTACGGATGTAAACACAAGGTCAGAGGGGTGTTTACACAAAAATTTCATACACAAACGTTATTATTTGACACTTAGCTCGACAGAAATATTAGTTTTATACAGAAACCTTGATTTTGGACAACTTTTCTGTCGTGTCTTTTATGGAATGGAGCAAATATGCCGGAAAGTATTTATGGAAGCCGCAGGCCGGAAATGGAAGATGTCCTTAACAACATGCTCGCGCGGATTGAGTCTCTGAGAAAAGAGATTACAGCCCAAAGCGGGCTGGATCCTGTGGAGCACAGCCTCGGCCGGATCAAGGACGAAGAAAGCATGCGGGAAAAATGCCGCCGTCAGGGGATACCGGAAACAACGGAAAGCGCGCTTGAAGTCATCCACGATGCGATCGGACTGCGGATCGTCTGTGCTTTCTTAAGCGATGTGTATCTGATCCGCGATTATCTTGCTGGTTCGCCGGATCTGGAAATTATCAAAGAGAAAGATTATATCCGTAACGCAAAGCCAAACGGATATCGAAGTTATCATATGATCGTGCGGACGGATTCCGGATATTTTATTGAGTTCCAGCTCCGAACGATATCTATGGATACGTGGGCCGCGCTCGAGCACCATCTGAAATACAAAAAGAGTCTGGACGGAAACCAGGATCTGATCGTGGGCGAACTCAAACGCTGCGCGGAAGAACTGGCTTCAACAGACGTCTCTATGCAGACGCTGAGGGACATGATCGTAGGAGGTAACAACGAATGAAGCTTTTACTGGCGGAGGACACGCGGGATCTGAACCGAGCGGTATCTGCGCTTTTAGATCACGAAGGATATATGGTAGACAGCGCATTCGACGGAGAAGAGGCGCTGGAGTTTATTAAAAAAGGAAGCTATGACGGCATCATCCTGGATATCATGATGCCGAAAAAAGACGGGATGGAAGTGCTGAAGGAAATCCGGGAGCGCCATATCCTGACGCCGGTTCTGATGCTGACAGCCAAAGCCGAAGTCGATGACCGTGTGGCCGGTCTGGACGCAGGCGCGGATGATTATCTTCCGAAACCGTTTGCCATGAAGGAACTGCTGGCACGGATCCGTTCTATGATCCGCCGGGCGGATACTTATGAAGAACAGGTTTTGAGCTTCGGCGACCTTTCGCTGAATTCGTCTGCGTTTACGCTGGAAGCCCGCAACTCGCTCCGGCTTTCCATCAAAGAGTTCGAGCTGATGAAAGTCTTTATGTCGATTCCGGATCTGGAGTTTTCCACGGAAACGCTGATTGAAAAAGTCTGGAGACATGA
>CAZOHB010000226.1:0-3589 GCA_964579345.1 uncultured Parasporobacterium sp. | reverse complement strand
AAAAAGAAAGAAGCTTTCTGCAATTTTACGATCCTGCCGGAACTGTTTTCGACGCGTGTGGAATACAACCTTCACGAAAGCGATATCTACGACTGCGAGACCTATTCCCCACACAGAAAAGGGCAGGACTATTCCGAGATCTTCCAGGTCCGGGAATATGTGCCGGGAGACAATATCAAACATATCCACTGGAAACTCTCCGGAAGAAGCGACGACCTGATGGTGAAAGACGCAAGCTTCCCGCTTGACCGGTCTATGATGGTCATCATGGATAAGGGAATGAGCGAAGGCAGTTGCACTCCAGAACAGAGCGAAGCTTTGGCTTCTCTTACCGTCTCGGTCTGTCGAAGCCTTTCCGATGAAGGCATGGACTATCAGCTTGTCTGGAACGATCCGGCAGCAGAGCAGTGCATGAGCAAGGCAGTACAGTTTGAAAGCGACCTGGCAGAAGCGATTCCGCATTTCCTGACAGGACCGGTCAGCAATACAGACAAATCGTGCGCAGAGCTTTATCTGCAGACTGTCGGAAATATCAATTCGACACATGTGATATATATCTCCTGCGGCGTACAGGGAAAAACACTCGGCGTTCTTGCGGACTGCAATGTCACCGATCTCGATGCCCGGGTGAAAGATTACCGGAGCGAATACAGGGAGATCCTGCTTTATTAGTACCGGAAGAAAGTACTTAAGCGAAGGCAGATTTCACCGGAAGAAGCATAAAACAGGAAAAACAGTTCATTGAAGAAAGAAAAAAACGGCGTTCAAATTCATATTGACCGGCAGGAGAAAACGGGAAGAGTCGGAAGGATCATCGCGGATATCGTCGCGGCGATCCTGATCGCTGCCGCGCTCTGGCTGATGATCTATCACGGCTTAGGGCTTGAAAAGACCGGGACATCCTGGCTGACGGGCGGTCTTCCGGTTCTTGCGGACCGGTTTATGGACCGGCTGACGATTCTGACCCTGAAGATCCATAGCGGAGTCGAAGGATCCGGCTCCTTTATTGATACCGTGTTTACGCCTCTGATGATCGTCATCAGCGCAGTTCTTGCTTATCTTTCGATCCGCTTTAAAAACTGGGCGCTCTGGATCGTCTTTGCACTGATCGGAGTCGCGGGCGCGTTGACAGGGATCCTGCCGTTCAACGTCTGGACGATCATCTACTTTGCAGTGATCGTTCTGGCGGCCATCTATAAAGCATATCGGGAAAGCGCATGCCGGAAGCATTACCGCAACGCGGCCATCCTTGCGCTGGGAACCGGAATCCTGACGGCTCTGTTTGCCGTCCTGTTTGCTTTTACCATTTCTGACAGGATGCCGGATCTATCGGGCATCAAAACCAAAGCCGAAGACTATCTTCACAAAAAACAATATGAGACGCATAAAAATCCGATGCCGGAAGGAAAAGTTGCAGCAGCAGGCGCGCTAGATGCGGACACTTCGCCGGCTTTGGAAGTTTCCGAGGCTGTCTGGGAAACAACGTATCTGAAGGGCTTTGTCGGGGAAGACTATGACGGAAAAGCCTGGGTGCGGATCCGGGATGAAGAAATAGCAGAAGATGCGGACATGTTTTACTGGCTGCACGAAAACGGATTTTACGGACAGGACCAGACGGGAGCTGCGTATGAAGCTGCCGGGAATGGAGCCGACGGTTTTGTATCAGTCACCAATCTCAGAGCCTGCAGAAATTACTGCTATGTTCCGTACGGCGTCAATATGCAGGACACCTCGCTTTTGGATGAGAAAGATATCGGAGATCTTAATATCAAAGTTGCGGATCCGGAGCTTTCTGCGGATAACATCTTTCCGGTCGTAAGCGGAGCGGAAGGCAGCAGCCGTTCTTTGCAGCGCAGTCTGAATGAACAGGAAGCGGATCCTCTGGTCAGCAGCTATCTGGATAAAGAGGAGACCTACCGCAAATACTGTCGCAGAAGATATCTGAATATCCCGGAGGATGTCAAAGAAGCGATCGCGGGGTGCCTTGGAGAGCAGGAAAATCTCCAGCCGGCAGAGGCGATGGAGCGGATCCTCGAATATATGAACAGCAATCTCCGTTACAGCGAAAAAGCTGCAAAAGCCGGAAATCAGGACTTTATTGTGAAGTTCCTGACGGATTCAAAAAAAGGCTATGCGATCCAGTATGCGAGCGCAGCCGTTATGATGATGCGCTACTTCGGCGTTCCTGCAAGATATGCCGAAGGCTTTATCGTCCCGGAGACTCTGTACCGGGATGCAGCAGAGATGTCTTCGATTTCAGTTACGATGCGGTACGCTCATGCCTGGGCAGAATATTATCTGGACGGGGTAGGCTGGCTTCCGTTTGAGACCGTTCCAAAGTATCAGACAAGCGGAAAGGGAAGCGGCACGGAACAGACCGGCGGAAAAGAAAAACAGGAAAACAAGAAGAAAAATCAGAAAGAAACGGAAAACCCGATGAACCGGCACGGCTACATCTTCGTTTTAAATCTGCCTCTGCTGATCGGCTGCATCGGAGCTATTGTGCTTGCGCTTCTTCTGATATTTATCCTGCGCCGTGTGCGGCTTCGCAAATTCTTAAAAACATTCCGCGGACCTGACCGGAACCTGGCGGTCTCGAATGCTTTTGCATACGCGATCGCGATGCTGAAGGCGGCAGGTCTGAAGATCAACAGCACTCTCCTGCGGGAGTCGCTGTCTCTTCCGGAGCTGGATGAGAAGGCCAAAGCGCAGATGGAGCAGTGCATCACGATCAACGAAGATATCCGCTATGGAAACGGACAGGCAAGTGAAGAACAGCGGAATGCGGTGCTTGCTTTTAAAGATTCCTGTCTGCAGATCTACAAGAATAAGAACAGTCGCCCGCGCAAGATCCGGGATTGGCTGATACGCTGTATTTACTAGAGGAGAAGGAATATGAAACTTTTCAAAACCATTGCCGCTTATATGATCATCGCACTTACGCTTCTGTTTGTGCCGTGTGCGGTCCGTGCCGCAGATGAGCCGGCCGCAGAGAGCGCCGGAAGTTTTGCGATGGCTGCGATCGACAGTGAAGGGATCGTGATCGAACCCTGCCTGGTCAGCTATGCAGAAGGGGAGACAATCAAAGACGCGCTGAAAAACAGCGGACATGAGTTCTATGATCTTGATGCAGACTGGATCTATACGATCGACGGACATACAGACAATTACATCCGGATCTACGACGGAGGCGCATACAACTTCGACCTTCCTGCTACGGAGATCAAAAAAGCCCTGATGTTTGGCCCGGCCGATGCAGAGATCACGGATGACCATCTTGCGCTTGTGAAACTGCTTGCGGAACATGAGCAGAAAGAGGAAGCAGTCAGAAAATACAGTCCGGTCAAAAAAGCATATGCAGCAGCAATCGAGGCACTGCCGACTGCAAATGCAGCTAAGGCAAAGACGCTGTGCGAAAACCTGAACGCAGCATATGAGAAGTATGAGTCATGGATCCATCAGGAAAAATGCAAAGTAACGATCAAACCGATGCAAAACGGGACCAATATCAGCGCAGACATTACGCTGACGGACTCGATGGGAAATGTCTATCGTGCGGACGAGTCGGAATACCGGGTCAGCCTTCTGG
>CAZOHB010000225.1:0-3604 GCA_964579345.1 uncultured Parasporobacterium sp. | reverse complement strand
GCAGGTTCAGCCGCAGTCTTTTCTTCTGCCTTCTTTTCTGCCTCAGCAGCCTGTTTTGCTTCCGCTGCTTTCTTTTCTTCTTCCGCTTTCTGCGCAGCCTCTTTCAAAGCAGCTTCTTCCGCCGCTTTCTTTTCCGCTGCTTCTGCTGCCAGTCTTGCTTCTTCCGCCTTCTTTGCTTCTTCCGCAGCCTTCATTTCAGCAAGCACATCATCCGGGATTCTGTCTCGAGCCGGTCTGAGCTGGCTCGGGAGGATCTTTTTCGTTGCTTTCTGCTCTCCGTCAGGCACGCGGTCTCTTGCAGGGCGCACTTCACTCGGCAGAGGACGTTTCGGTTTCTCTGCCGTCTTTTTCTGATCTTCACGCTGCGCTTTCGCGATCGCGCGGCCCTTTTCCGTATTGGAATTCTGAGGGTTAAAGACCGCAATGATCTTCTTTTTCTTTTTCGGCGCTTCTTCCTGTGTTTTTGCTTTTTCCTGCGCTGCCTTTTTCGCCTCGAGTTTTGCGATCTGCTTTCCGCCGTCCTCTACTTTTTCCCCGTCTGCTGTACGGGTCGGAACGGTCTTCGGCTGCTCTTTTGCAATAAAATCAGGCACTGCGACTGCCTTGATTCCGCCTGCCTTCGGAGCTTCTCCTGCCGGATTCTTTTCTTCACTCGATTTTGAAAACCGGCTCCGCACCTTTTCGATCATATCATCCGGGCAAACGCTCATATGGCTCTTTACTTCCACTCCTGCTTTCCGGAGATATTCAACAACCGCCTTGTTGTCTACGCCGATCTCTTTTGCTATTTCGTGAATTCTCAAACTGTTATCCTCCTAATTGATCCCGTCAATTTTTTTCCTTATACTCTCTGCAAATCCCGCGTCCGTCAGGGCTACATTTACCCGAAACTCTTTTCCGATACATCTTCCGAGTTCTTCTTTTCTCCCGTAATATCGGAGCGGGATCTCCCGGTAGCTGCATTTATCGCGGAAATGCTTTTTTGTATTTTCTGAAGCGTCCTCCGCAAGGATCACAAGAAAGGCTTTTCTTTCCTGTATCGCCTTATCAACGGAAAATTCTCCGCTTACGACTTTCCCCGCTTTCGCGGCCAGCCCGAGCTGACCTAAAATCGGATCCATCATTTATTCTTCCGTTTCAGAAAGCTCATCAGCTTCTGTCTCATCTGCAATGATCTCTTCGGTATCTTCAAGTTCTTCAAACTCTTCCTCTTCTTCTCCGATACCGCCTTCATAGATCTCATCCAGAATATCCGCAGCCTGCGTCTCGTTCAGGATATCGATCTTAAAGCCTGTCAGTCTTGCTGCCAGTCTTGCGTTCTGTCCTTCTTTTCCGATTGCCAGAGAGAGCTGATAATCCGGAACGATGACCGTTGCGGTTTTCTCTTCATCATCTGCAAGTACGGAGATGACCTTGGCCGGACTCAGCGCATTTTCGATCAGGATCGCCGGGTTCTCTGACCAGTTGATGATATCGATTTTCTCACCCTTGAGTTCAGAAACAACGGCGTTAACACGCATACCGTTCATTCCGACGCATGCGCCAACCGGATCGACATCCGGATCATTGGACCAGACGGCAATCTTTGTACGGCTTCCCGCTTCTCTTGCGATCGCTTTGATCTCAACGGTTCCGTCTTTTACTTCTGCAACTTCGGATTCGAAGAGCTTGCGAACCAGTTCCGGATGCGTTCTGGAAACAAGGATACGTAAGGATTTCTTGGTGTTGCGTACTTCAAGGACATAAACTTTGATACGCTCGCCCTGACGCAGACGCTCGCCCTTTACCTGTTCGTTCTCGTTCAGGATTCCGTCTGCCTTTCCTAAGTTGATCGTAATATTCTGATCATTGAAACGCTGAACGACACCTGTCGCAATATTCTTTTCTTTTGCAAGGAATTCTTCGTAAACGTTGTCTTTTTCTCTTTCACGAAGGTTCTGCATCAGCACGTTTTTCGCGTTCTGTGTTGCGATACGGCTGAATTCTTTGGATTCCGCAGCAAGACGAACTACGTCGCCAACCTGGCACTGCGGATAGATCGTACGTGCATCATCCAGAGAGATTTCAAGAAGGGAATTCTCCACTTCATCAACGACCGTCTTCTCTGCATAAACAAAGAATTCTCCGGTCTCCTCATCGACCTTAGCAAATACATTTTCCGCTGCAAGGATGCTGTCCTTTTTCTTGTACTGGTTTTTGTAAGCCGTTACCAGCGCGTTTTCGATCGCGCCGATGATGGATGAACGGCTGATGTCTTTTTCTTTTTCCAGTATTTCCAGTGCTTCCATTAATTCACTTGCCATAGTAAATCTCCTTTATTTTCATTCGGCTGGCGGCGTTTCGCCGCTCCGTTAAAACTCCACGTATTGTTTGATGACCGATAAATTGGACCGTTCGATCGTGATCAGTTCTTCCTGCTTCTCTCCGATATCCAGCGTAACGGTTGTATCGTCATAAGCTTTCAGATCCCCGATAAAGATCTTGATCTTATCTTTTCCGATCGCAACCGGCTTATACAGGTGTGCTTCGACCGGTTTATTCAGATTCCGGATAAAATCTTTTTCTTTCTTTAACGCTCTTGTAAGTCCCGGTGAGCTGACCTCGAGAATATAGGCCTCCGGGATAAAATCTTCCCTGTCGAGCTCCGCTTCAATTCTCCGGCTGATCACTTCACAGTCATTGATCCCGATCCCACCTTCTTTGTCTGCGTAGATGCGAAGGTAATAATTGCTGCCTTCTTTTACATATTCCACATCCACACATTCAAACGCGGCTGTCTGTCCATTCTCGTCTGCCTTGCTGCTCAGTTCTGTCAGGATCGGCTCCAGCAGTTTTTCTGTTCGTTCTTCGATCGAAGAACTCTTCATTGCGCTCATAAATTTCCTTTTACAGTAATTCGAGCGGACCTTTCGGTCCGCTCGGGTTAATAAGTTTCAATAAATCTTGAATCACTATACTATCAAAATCCTTTATTTGCAAGCTTTTTTTGAAAATAAATGCAAAAAACCTTATATTTAAAGGGATTTTCGTATATTATTTGTTCTCGCTTACGATACGCAGAGTATCTCTTGCGATCATCAGCTCTTCGTTTGTCGGAACAACAAGGATCTTGACCTTGGAATCATCGGTGGAGATGATTGCTTCTTTTCCGCGAACGTTGTTCTTTTCTTCATCCAGTTTCGCGCCGATGAAGTCAAAGTCCTTCATGATCGCTGCTCTTGCTTTCGCATCATTCTCACCAACACCTGCAGTGAAGACGATCGCATCAACACCGTTCATGATTGCGATATAAGCTCCGATATAGGATTTTACACGGTGAACATATACGTTCATTGCAAGAAGTGCCTGCTCATTGCCGGATTCGATTGCATCATCCACATCACGGAAGTCAGAAGAAACACCACTGATTCCAAGAACGCCGGAGCGCTTGTTCAGCATGGTCATGATCTCTTCAAAGGACATGTTTTCTTTCTTTCCAAGATATTCCATAACACCCGGGTCGATCTCGCCGGAACGGGTTCCCATAACAAGACCCATCAGCGGTGTAAGACCCATGGAAGTTTCAACAGATTTTCCTCCGTCAACTGCGCAGATGGAAGCACCG
>CAZOHB010000224.1:0-3604 GCA_964579345.1 uncultured Parasporobacterium sp. | reverse complement strand
GCCACGATCATCTGCTGTCTGGACGTCAGCTTGATGCCGAATACATCATGCATCACTGCGGAAGAGAGACTGCGGCAATGCCCGGCGAATTTGTAAAGATGCCGGCTGCTTCGGATGCCCCGCGGAAAGTGGATTCCACAAATCTTGAGACTTCCGATATTAAATTCGGATACTGCACGGAATTCATCATCGAACTTGAGAAAGAACTTTCTGAAGAAGAGGAACTCGGCTTCAAGGAATTCCTTTCTTCCATGGGTGATTCCATTGTCTGTGTCAGCATGGATACGATCGTCAAGGTCCATGTCCATACCAATCATCCGGGAACCGTGATCGAAAAGGCGCTGACCTTCGGCGCTCTGACAAGCATGAAGATCGACAACATGCGGTTTGAGCATCATGAAAAAGTTATCAAGGAAGCAGACAGAGCGCTTGCTGCACAGAAGGAAGAGCGCGGATCTGATTTTTCTGCAAAAGCAGATGTAACGGAAAAATTCCTTGCGCCGCTTCGGAAGGAAGTCGGTTTTGTTGCCGTCTGTTCCGGCGATGGTCTGACCCAGATCTTTAAGGGCATGAGCGTGGATGAAGTCATCGAAGGCGGACAGACGATGAATCCGAGTACCGATGATATTCTCGAGGCAATTGACCGCGTCAATGCGGATAATGTCTTTGTCCTTCCAAATAATAAGAATATCGTGATGGCAGCGAAACAGGCCGCATCCTTGTATGAGGATAAGAATGTGATCGTGATCCCGACGCAGACCGTCTGCCAGGGAATCAATGCCGTGATCAACTATGTGCCGGCGCTTTCGATCGAGGACAATACGACCCAGCTGACGGAGGCTGCAGAAGAGATCAAAACAGCAGAAATTACATATTCGATCCGCGATACGGAAATTGACGGAACGAAGATCCGAAAGGATGACTATATGGGCATCGGCGACGGAACGCTTCTTGCAACCGGTCCGGATCTCGAGGAAGTGACGATTGAGACCGTCAAGGCGATGATGGATGAATGGTCCGAACTGATCACCGTTTATTACGGCGGCGAAGTTTCGGAAGAAGATGCGCAGGCGCTTGCGGAACGTCTGGAGCCGGAGCTTGGGGACGCAGACATCGAAGTGACCCGGGGAGGACAGCCGGTCTACTATTACATTATTTCTGTGGAGTAAGATGGAACTGACAGCGCTGAAGGGCATCGGCGAGAAGACAAAAGAATATTTTGAAAAAATAGGAGTTCATACGCAGGAGGAATTACTGGAGTTTTTCCCCCGCGATTATGAACTCTTTTTTCCACCTGTAACGGTTGGAGAGATTGGATACAAGACGTTTGTTTCGGTACGCGGTGTCTTTACGCAGGACCTGTTTCAGAGGCGTGTTAAGAAACTGACGATCACGACGGCGCAGTTTAAAGATGAGATCGGCAAGACCATCAAGGTCACCTGGTTCAATGCGCCGTTTATGAAAGATGCCGTCCATCCGGGCGAGCTTTATATCCTGCGGGGAAGAGTGAGCCGCAAATACGGCGTTCTGCAGCTGAATCAGCCGAAGGTCTACAAACCGGAGGAGTACGCAAAACTGATGAACAGCATGCAGCCGGTCTATCCGCTGACGAAAGGGCTTTCCGGCAACCTGATCGCAAACGCGGTTAAGCAGGCGATGCAGGGCGAAGCCTTCTTTAAGCTGGATGCGGAGGATCCGATCCCGGGCGAAATCCGTGTGAAATACGGCCTGTGCAAAAAAAGCTATGCGGTGAGCAACCTTCATTTTCCGGAGTCGCAGGCGGCGTATATGGCAGGTGCCGTCCGGATGTCGTTTGAAGAGATCTTTTTGTTTATTCTCTCCATGAAACGGAGCGAAAGCGGGATCCGGAGCCGGTCGGAGATCCGAATTCCAAAGGATCCGCGGACAGAGGCCTTTCTGGATGCGCTGCCGTTTTCCCTGACCGGTGCGCAGAAGAAAGTGATTGATGAGATCAGTAAGGACATGGTCTCCGGCTATGCCATGAACCGGCTGATCCAGGGAGATGTCGGATCCGGAAAAACGATCGTGGCATTTGCGGCTTTGATGGACGCGGCTTTCGCCGGCTATCAGGGAGCGCTGATGGCTCCGACAGAGGTTCTTGCCACGCAGCATTATGAAAAGCTGACGGCATATTTGAAAGAGATGGGGATCGGGCTGAACGAGGCGCTGCTGACCGGTTCGATGACCGCATTGGAAAAACGCGTTGTCTACAATGCGCTGGAAGATGGAAAAATCGATATTCTGATCGGCACACATGCACTGTTTCAGGAGAAAGTAAAATATAAAAATTTAGGCCTTGTTGTAACGGATGAGCAGCACCGTTTCGGCATCAAACAGAGGGAAGCCCTGGCGGGAAAAGCTTCTGCTGACGGCAGCGAGGTCCAGCCGCATATGATCGTAATGAGCGCAACTCCAATCCCGCGGACGCTGGCGCTGATCATTTACGGAAACATGGATGTCTCTGTGATCGACGAACTTCCGGGCGGCAGGCTGCCGATCAAAAATGCAGTCGTGGATGATTCTTACAAAGAGCAGGCGTTCCGGTTTATTGAAAAGGAAGTTGCCAAGGGGCATCAGGTCTATGTGATCTGTCCGCTGATCGAATATTCCGAGGGCGTGGACGCGCAGAATGTAACGGATTATTCTGAAATGCTGCGGGATGTTCTGGATGATAGTATTACCGTCGGTATGCTTCATGGCCAGATGACGCCGGCAAAGAAGAATGAGATCATGGCGCGTTTTGCGGAAGGCAAGATTCAGGTGCTGGTATCCACGACGGTCATCGAGGTTGGCGTCGATGTTCCGAATGCGACCGTTATGATGGTGGAGGACGCGAACCGCTTCGGACTGGCAGCGCTTCATCAGCTGCGCGGCCGTGTCGGAAGAGGAAAAGATCAAAGCTACTGTATCTTTGTCTGCAACAATTCTTCGAAGGAAGCGATGGAACGGCTGGAAGTGCTGAAAACTTCCAATAACGGATTTGAGATTGCTGCGAAAGATCTGGAACTGCGAGGTCCGGGAGAGTTTATGGGAATCCGCCAGAGCGGCGCGCTTTCGTTTAAAAACTTCGATATCTACCGGGACGCGGATATCGCGCAGAAAGCGATCGAGGCGGTCAATGATTATCTGGAAGGCAGACTTCGTTTGACCAAAAGTGAGGAGGAGCTTCTATTAGCGAAGACCAGTGCGGAAGCAGGGACAATTCTGCTCTGAAGGGGGAGATTTGAAGGGGAAAAATGCTTTTTCCCTTCTTTTTATTATTAAATTATTCTATAATAACAGTTAAGCTGTAATGTTTTTTTTACACTTGCGCATATGTGAATGATCGCTTTTTGGAGCGCTGTTGTATGTAGGATGTAGTTTATAGTTTGTTAAAGGTTTTTACAAAAGGAAAGAGGACAGAAATGGAGAAGGTGAAACAAATTTCAAAGAAACTGGTGGTCTGGCTGGTCGCGCTTGCGATGCTGATCACCCTGGTTCCGACGGTCGCCTTTGCAGAGGGAGAAGAAGGCGGAACGAAAGACAGTGTAACAGTCATCGTGTATACGAACCGGGAAACTGATAAAGCCTGGTTCACCGATGG
>CAZOHB010000223.1:0-3605 GCA_964579345.1 uncultured Parasporobacterium sp. | reverse complement strand
GACCCCAGTCACCAAGGTGGACATCGCCTAAGGTCTCATGTCCCGTGAAACGACAGATCCGCTTGATACTTTCTCCGATGATCGCCGCACGGAGATGTCCGATATGAAGCGGTTTCGCAACATTCGGTCCGCCATAATCAACCAGGATCTTAACAGGATTTTCCACTTCTTCATAACCGAACTTCTCAGCTCCTGCCATTCCGTTCACGTAATCAGAAAGGAACTCGCCCGTAATATTCATATTGATAAAGCCCGGCTTTACAGCCTCTGCAAGAGAGAACATTCTGCTGTTTTTTAAGTGTTCGCAAACCTCTTCAGCAATCACGAGAGGAGCTTTATGCGCCTCCTTTGCAAGCGGCATCGCGCCGTTGCACTGATATTCGCAAAGGTCCGGGCGGTTCGAGATCGCCGCCGTGATTTTCTCTGTCGGATAACCGGCTTCTGCAAATGCAGTTTTCAGTTCCGCCGTGATTAATTCCAGTATTTTTTTCATATAAGTTTTCTCCGTATATTTTTGATTCGTTCTGTCAGACAGGATGCAAAAGACCGATTACAGTTCCACTCCGTTTGCTTTCAGCATCTCTCTCGCACTGTCGAGAGAATCCACGCCGTGCATGTTTTTGATCGGTGCAAATTCTTTGCTGCGGTCTACTTCAAAGACCAGACATCCGTCCATCATCTGGATCATATCGAGAACCAGCGTTTCAAATTTATATCCGTTCGGCTCCTCCGGCTTGATCAGTGTTCCCTGCTCATCCAGGTGCGGAATCTTTTTCTTTACAATATGCAGCGGAAGATTTTTATCCAGTGTTTCTTCCAGTTCCTTTACACGGAACAGATAATTTAAGATCACGCCAAAGTTATAAGCCAGTTCACCGTCAGCATTTTTCTCTGTCATCATCTCATCCGTCAGTTCATAATACTCGACGATCGAAGGATGGCCGTCACGCAGACACATAACACCGACCTTTTCATCCGGTGCATTTTTCCGGACGACTTTGGCTCCGATTGGCTGACCGGAAAGGATCGTTGCCCCGAGGAACATCGGATCGCACATTTTCTGAAGGACGTTGTCAACTGCAAATACGTTCAGCCATTCCACGCCCAGTTCCTTGATCTTATCCAGGAGTCCGGCTTTCTTGAGGGAAATGAACCAGCCGCCGTTTCCGTTCGGAGAAAGTGAGATATGGTTTTTCGCTTCCAGATAAACCTTGCCGTCATAATCGGTAGACGGCGCCATCTCCTGTACAAAGAAGAAGACATAGTCTTTGTTATATCCGAAATAATCGTGTTCTTCAAAGAATGCTCTGGTTGCAGCATCATTCTTATCCGAAGTCATGACCAGCAGCGGGATCCAGGCATCTGCTTTCTCTTTTACCTGCATCAGATTATTGATCAGGCACTGGAAGATGTAGAGTTCTCTTGTCTCGCCGACATTCAGTGTTCCCTTTGGACCATCGAGTCCTAAGCGGGTTCCCTGTCCGCCCGCAAGCAGAACGGCTGCTTCCTTACATTCTCTGATTGCCTGAAGGCCTGCGGTTTCCAGCTCGTCTTTTTTCTGCGCGATCTCCTCCAGTGTCATAGCGCCAAGCGGCTCGATCTTGCCGGCAGCTTCCGGCTCCTGATCGGTACGAAGCATATCGAAATCGATCTTATCGATTTCATTTAAAAGAACATCTTTTTCCTCATCGGAAAGTTCATCATAAAACCGCAGAAGCTGCATCTGATCATATTGCTGTAATTTCTGTTCTATCAATTCTTTGTTCATAATTTTTTCCTGTCCTTCTTTTTGTTGGTTTATCATTCGGCATATCAGCCGTATTAATCATGGATTGTTTTCTGCGGATGGTTCCGCCGCCGCATCCTGCGTTTTCTTTCCCTTAAAGGTTGCTGATCCCGGATACGTCATGGCAATATAGGATTTTCCTTTATTGACCGCAACTTCATTTCCTTTTTTCGTCAGGATCTTCAGTTTGGAGTATTCATCTTTTTTCGACCAGCGGATCTCCCGGATATAGCCGTTTGAAATATAATACCCTTTGGCTTTCTTTCCGCCGTTCCAGTCGACGCCTTTATGGTATCCGTCTTCCCGGATCCAGATCTCCGTTTCCAGAACAAACAGATTTGTAAAGGCAAGCTGGTTTCCGGTTTTCTCATCGATCTGTTTCTTGCCGCAGTTTTTCTTTTTATAGGTCTTTGTTTCCGGATCGTATTTAAACTGTGTACTCTGTCCGCCGAAATTGATCTCGACTTTCGTACAGCTTTTCTTCGAAGGATTGATTGGTTCCTCGCTGTCTGTAAATTTAAAAGCATCCCCGGCGCGTTTTTTCTTGATCTTCATCTTCACGCCATCCTGCTTCAGGAACTTTGGAAGCTGCTTGCCGTGGAAGACCGATGTGTGTTCTAAAAGATATCCTTTATCCAGACGGTCCTGATCCCTTCCCGCAAGATTTCCCTGATAGAACTCCGCGTTCAGATCATACTTCGGAATGTCGAGAGAATACAGATAATCGGCAATCGTAACATCCAGACCCCAGTGAATATAAAGGGCATCGAAGCCTGCTGCCATCGCAGGGAAATAATATCTGCAGCTTCGTACGGAGCAGATATCTTTCAGCGCCTTGTAATCCGGAAAGATCGCCATCATACGCGTCAGATCTGACTCCACCGGAATCTCAAACATAATATCCGCATCTTCAATTCCGTACTGCGGCATCGCATCAATGACATTGTTGATCATGACTGCGACCGGCTTTTTCCCCACTGCTTCATCCGGAAGGTCCATAATTCCGGTCAGAGGATTTTTATTTCCTGTATACCATTCGGGGAACGTCTCCGGTTCCGTTGTTTCCGGTATAACAACCGGAATCGAAGAAGGCTCCGGAGCCTCCTTTTTTTTGCCGTTCAGCGCTAAAACCACAACCATCACAAGGATGGCCGCAAACAGGCAGATCGGTAAAATAATCTGGATGATTTTTTTCGCTTTCATCACGCCCTCCGGCAAGGCTTATGCAAAGACTCCATAAACTGAAATATTATAATATGGATAAACAGATAAAATCAAGAACGAGAGCCGGATTAACACCGTATATTAAAGGATTTTTACTTTTGACGCGGCTGTTCTTTTATCCCTCCTGGTGATAAGAATCAAAGATCCCCTTCCCTTTTCGAATAATCTCCGCCGGCTTGCTGCTCTGTACTTCCCGGGCCAGCCTATCCATTTTCTCTCTGATATTTCCGAGAACGGTATCTTTCAGATCGCCGACTGCACCTGTAACGATTTTCTTATTCTCGTCAGACATTGTCCGGTATTCTTTTACGATTGCCCAAAGGTTTTTCGCAGAAAACAACTCACCGGTTGTTTTGTAGTCATCCACCAGACCGTAAACAACTTTGATCAGCTGCTGTTTTTCTTCATAGCTCATGGAATCAATCCATTCGCTAATATTTTCCCGATAGTTTTCGCCTGCTTTCGTAAGCTTTTCTTCCCTGATAATGTTGTTTTTTGTAACTTCCCAGGTGAAAAGACGATGCTGGGATAGCCCGTTTGATGCGACGCTGTGGATCACAGAATACTGTTCCTTATGTTTCAATAAAAGGCCGAC
>CAZOHB010000222.1:1777-3628 GCA_964579345.1 uncultured Parasporobacterium sp. | reverse complement strand
ATCCGGCATTTTCAATTGCGGCTAAAAACTCTTTCGGTTTTAAACCGTTCAGATCCTTCACCACGCGATAGTACGGAAGTACCATCAGCTGGTCCATGGAAAAAGCTACCGCGAGAAAATAATTGAATTCCTCCGTCCCTTTATAATCCGGATGAAGCTCTCTTCTGCGCTTGCAGACCGTTGCCGAGCTCGCGGCTCTGTGATGTCCGTCTGCGATATAGAGATTCGGAATGTTCTGAAAAGCCTGTGTGATCTTCTCCACTTTCCCCGGATCGTCAATCTTCCAGACGATCTGACGAACGTTGTCCATGGCGATGAAATCATAAAGCGGCTCCTTGTGGGTTGCCTGCTCTAAGATCCGGTGTGACTCATCCGTATCGCGATAAGCTAAAAAGACAAGGCCTGTCTGGGCTGAACAGATGTCGATATGGCGGGTACGGTCCGCCTCTTTCTCCGGACGGGTGAATTCATGCTTTTTGATGACATTGTTCAGATAGTCGTCTACAGCAAAGCAGGCAACCAGACCTGTCTGCGTTCTTCCATTCATGATCTGCCGGTAAATATAGTAGCAGGGTTTATCTTCCTGTATAAAAATGCCTTTCTTAATATTTTCCGCGATCAGTGCTCTGGCCTTTTCATAGACCTGTTCACTGTACATATTCACATTTTTCGGGAACGCCGTCTCCGGACGTACGATCTTAAGAAATGACATCGGATTTCGTGCGACGATGTCACGCGCTTCTTTCTGCGAATACACATCATACGGAAGCGTCGATACTTTTTCTACATATTTTTCCTGCGGGCGGATCGCCTGAAACGGTTTGATCTTTGCCATGAATTCCTCCGAGAACGATAAAGCGAAAGAAGCGGTTCTCCCCTTCTCTCCTGTTTAAAAATAATACAGGTGTATTCCGGACAGAATACACCTGCATCCTTATTTCAACTTATTATTTACAGATCACACGAACTTTTAATACGCCGTCGAGAGCAGCAATTTTTTCCGCTGCTCCGTCTGCCTGTGCGACATCGAACATGGAATACGCGAAATCGCCGCGCTCCTTGCTGATCATGTTACCTGCTGCAAGGTCAGCAGCCTTCAGAATATCAGCAGCCTTTACAGATGCCTTGTGTGCCACACAGATTCTGGTTCCTTCTGCAGCGCCGAGATCTGCTGCCGGATAGTTTACGGAGTTTTTGATATTTCCGTTTTCAATAAAGTCAGAGACTTCCTTAACAGCCATGATCGCACAATTGTCTTCGCTTTCTTCGGTAGAAGCTCCAAGGTGCGGGATGATGATCGCATTCTTCATGTTTACATTGCCTGGTGTCGGGAAATCGCAGACATATTTTGCTGCCTTTCCGGATTCAAGAGCTGCTGCCATATCCGGCTCATTGACCAGCGTATCTCTAGCAAGGTTGATCACAACAACACCATCCTTGCATTTTGCAAGAAGATCTTTGTTGATCATGCCTTTGGTGGATTCGAGTGCCGGTACATGTACGGTGATCATATCTGCATCCTGGATCATCTCTTCGATGCTGTCAACGACCGTAACATTGTCATTGAGCTGTGCTCTCATCGCATCGCTTAAGAACGCATCATAGCCGCTGACTTCCATACCGAGATCACATGCTGCATTTGCAACTTTTACGCCGATCGCGCCAAGTCCGATCACGGCCAGTTTCTTACCATAGATCTCATGGCCTACAAAACGTTTTTTCTCTTTTTCTGTAAGAGCTGTGATATCCGGATCCTCTGCACGGGTCTTTGTCCAAAGAGTTCCTCCGATGATATCACGGATACTTGCGATTGCCGCTATGATCTATGGGAGTTAGTGTATCACAAACGTT
>CAZOHB010000222.1:930-1767 GCA_964579345.1 uncultured Parasporobacterium sp. | reverse complement strand
GCCGCAAAGATAAAGAGCTCTTTTACACCGTTTGCATTTGCACCCGGGGTATTGAAGACAACGATACCCTGCTCTGCGCAGCGGTCTAACGGAATATTGTTGACACCGGCACCGGCTCTTGCAATTGCAAGCAGTTCCGGATCAAACTCCATTTCATGCATTTTCGCGCTTCTTACAAGAATGATTTCTGCAGCATCGCCTTCTTCCACCTTGGTATACTGGTCAGAAAAATTATTCAGACCGACTGCTGCAATTGGATTTAAGCATTTATACTTGTACATGTTATCAACCTCTTTTATGTGTTATTCGTATGCCGAAGACGGTTCCCGCGGCCGGCATACAGGATCTGTTTCTGTTCCGTAATTATTTATTGTCAGCCTCAAACTGCGTCATAAACTTGACCAGTGCTTCTACGCCTTCGTACGGCATCGCATTGTAGATCGAAGCTCTCATGCCGCCAACCGTTCTGTGACCTTTCAGCTGTACCAGACCATTTGCGGTTGCTTCTGCGATAAATTTCGCATTCAGATCATCATCACCGGTTACGAACGGAACGTTCATGAGAGATCTGCTGCCCGGCTCTACCGTGCCCTTGAACATCGTACTCTGATCCAGGAAATCATAAAGCAGTTTTGCTTTCTTCTCATTTCTTTCCTTCATAACTTCAAGGCCGCCCATCTTCTTCAGCCATTTGAAGACCTTGCCGCACATATAGATACCATATGCCGGAGGTGTATTGTAAAGGGAATTGTTGTCTGCCTGGGTCTTATATTTCCGCAGGGTCGGAGTGCCTTCCAATACATCTTCTCTGATGAGGTCTTTACGGATGATCACTAC
>CAZOHB010000222.1:0-920 GCA_964579345.1 uncultured Parasporobacterium sp. | reverse complement strand
CTTCCCTGCCAATCTGTTTATTTATGGTTTCGATTTTACCAGTCACGCAGCAAGACTTTTCCACACATATAGATTCCATATGCCGGAGGCGTATTATAAAGGGAGTTATTGTCCGCCTGCGTCTTATATTTCAGCATGGTCGGTGTGCCTTCTAAAACATCCTCACGGATCAGGTCCTTACGAACGATCACAACGACGACACCTGCTGGTCCGATGTTCTTCTGTGCGCCTGCAAAGATCAGACCATATTTCGTTACATCGACAGGCTCGGAAAGGAAGCAGGAACTCTGGTCTGCTACCAGGATCTTGCCCTTTGTATTCGGAAGCTGGTGGAACTTCGTTCCGTAGATCGTATTGTTCTCGCAAATATATACGTAGTCAGCATTGTCACTGATCGGAAGATCGGAGCAATCCGGAATATAAGAGAATGTCTTATCTTCGCTGGAAGCGATCTTATTTGCCTGACCAAAGATCTTTGCTTCTGCAAAAGCTTTTTTCGCCCACTGACCGGTAACAATATAATCCGCAACACGGTTCTGCATCAGGTTCATCGGGATTGCTGCAAACTGCTGGGAAGCTCCGCCCTGTACAAAAAGGACTTCATAGTCTTCCGGAATGCCCATCAGGTCGATCAGATCCTGTTTTGCTTCGTTAATGATCTTCTCGAATTCTTTGCTTCTATGGGACATTTCCATAACACCGAGGCCTGCGCCGCGATAATCCAGCATCTCATCTGCTGCTTCCTGCAATACCTCTTCCGGCAGCACAGCCGGTCCGGCTGCGAAATTATAAACTCTTGCCATTTTTTTACCCTCTTTCTTTATTGATTAGTGAATCTTTAAGTAAATTGCACTTTATTACACTAAACAGCTAAACTGTATAAAAAATATACGTTCACTAGTTTACTCTAAAACCGTTCT
>CAZOHB010000221.1:0-3698 GCA_964579345.1 uncultured Parasporobacterium sp. | reverse complement strand
CCAAAGGCATCAAAAATATTGTTGCGGATATGAAAGACTCCGTCAAAGATTCACTGAAAGAGGTCGGAGCAAAGAAAATCAAAGTAAAGAGCGTAGACCGGGAATTCCCGCTGGAAGATTATGCCGCGCTTAAAATCACTATGAAGCTGAACGATGTAAAGGTGACGCAGTATCAGTTTGTCAAAGGCGCAGGCGATTATATGTATTCCATAACGATCACCTGTCTGAATAAAGATTCTTCCAAGAAACTGATCAAGAAGTTTTCCTCCGTTCGATAAAGCAGTTACCGGAAACCAGATATGAAGAAACACAGGCAGAGAATATTTGAAATTATTCAGATCGGAAACCGGGGAGATGCGCTGAGCCGCTTTTTTGATTATTTTATCGTGGCAGTCATCTTCGTGAATATTGCTGTCCTTTTTATGGAGACTTTTGAGGTCTTTGCCCCGTATGAAATGGCGCTGAATGTCCTCGAAGCAGTTACGATCGGCATTTTCATCATTGAATATATTCTGCGTCTGTGGACCGCGGATTTTCTCTATCCGCAGTATTCCAGGATTAAGGCGGCCGGTCGTTTTATCATTTCGTTTGACGGGATCATCGACCTGCTTACAATCCTGCCATTCTTCTTCCTGTCCGGATTTGTCGGTTTCCGTATCCTTCGTGTGATCCGTATCTTCCGGCTGTTTAAGGTCAACGCGACGAACGATTCCTTTAATGTGATCGCGAATGTTTTTAAAAAGAAAAAAAATCAGATTTTTTCATCCGTATTCCTGATTTTAATACTGATGCTTGTTTCCTCCCTGTGTATTTACAGTGCAGAGCATGAAGCGCAGCCGGAACTTTATCAAAACGCGTTTTCCGGAATCTGGTGGAGTCTGTCCACGATCTTTACCGTGGGATATGGGGATATCTATCCGGTCACTGCCCTTGGACGGGTCATGACAGTCGTTATCACCTTTCTGGGTGTCGGAGCTGTTGCAATCCCGACCGGTATTATTTCCGCCGGATTTGTAGAAGAGTATACGGAAATGGCAAAAGCTTCTTCTGTGGATCCGAATGCGCGCCATACGCTGTGCGAGTATGTCAGCGATGGCAGCCCTTATATCGGGCTTACGGTGATTGAACTGGAGAAGAAGACCAACAGTGATATTATGGCGATCCAGCGGGGCGGGGAGATCCTTGTTCCGAGGGACAGCACAAAGATCTGTGGCGGCGATACCCTGATCAGCCATCGCAGAGTATAGGCAGACTTGTCCCAATAATAAGGTGTTTACTCACTGACAAAATATGACAGGATCAGGTAGAGCCTCTCATCCGGATCATCCAGATCCACATCCAGCATTTCTTTTAAACGATTCACGCGATAAACCAGAGAATTTCTATGAATACAGAGCACTTTTGCAGCAAGCGTCTGATCTCTTTCACACATCAGATAGACTCTTAAAGTATTGTAATAATCAGTTCCGTTTTTCTGATCATGCTTCTTTAATTCTTCAAGAACCGGTGAGGTCATATCAATCTCTAAAGTTGCGTGAAAGCGAGAACGCATGTAATCTAACGCATAGTCTTCACAGAAGTTGATAGAACCCTTCTTTGTATCCCCGTATTCCAAAGCAGACTGAGCCTGGAGGTAGTATTGCTGGAGGGATAAAATGTCTGTAAATTCATAACTGAATCCGCAGCAGGCATTTTGCATTTCCAGAAGTCTTGATAGTTCCGGAAGGAATGTTTCTCTCTGACAGATGTTCCAGTTGACGACCATAATAAACTGTTCGCGGAAAAGAAAGCACGAGATGCCGCTGAAACTGTTTTCCAGGATCCGGCTGACCAGCGTTACGCCAATGTCATCTTCCGAACAGGATTTAAAAATAGCCATCTGAAGTTGCGCAGATGATCCCCATCCGAGCCCTTCCATCCGCATTCGTGCAGAAGTCGGATCATTCTCACGGTTTTCCAGAATGTCAGAAAACAGATTTGCATAGATCGGCTCATTTGTATGGATCTTGAACCAGAGATCAAGCAGAGAACAGAAGGCTTCCGAAAGCTGCATGCGGGAGCGGAGCTGTTCTTCTTTTCCACCATCTAAAGAAACAAACCAACCGATCAGCTGAGCGTCTTTGGAATAAAAATTCCGAATGATATCCTTTGTATTGATCGAGTCGATCACATAAGGACTCTTCCTGTTCACATTTTTACGGAGTTGCTCGTTGATGATCTTCAGTTCGTCGACACTTAAAAACCCGTTAATCAGTTCATGGCCTTCCGAATTCTTGTAATGGGCATCACCCAGTACTTTGTGAGACAGGTCAGTCAGAGCAACTCCGGTCTTCAGAACCGGAACGGTCAGCTTAAGAATCTCACTGATCTCTGTTTCGCAGCTGATTGCATGTAAAACGTTTGTCTCCCAGTTATTATAGTATTCGAGCATCTGCTGGATCTCATTGAAGATCGTATAGATATCATCTGCTTTTAAACTGATTAAATCTGTATTGTTTACACAAATAATATTATTCGGATCAGAATCGGAAGGGGAATCTGCATAACCGATATAGAGATAATCCTTGTTCATTTCCAAATTATCAGCAATATACCGGACGCCGGTAATCGTCATTTTACCATTATTAATGCTGGCTTTCGGGGAATATTTCGCCAACCAGTCATTTACGATCCACATGCTGATTCTCATGATATTTCTCCTATGATATCTAATTTGTATAAAGTATACAATTTGAAAAGAAAATAGTAAATCTGTTTTTTACACTAAATACATGGGCGCTTGTTCGCACCATGTATATAATCAAATTGTAACAGCCGGGATTTTTAGCTGCATAGAGGCAGGAGAAGAACCCAGGATAAAGTATTTCCAAAAGCAAAACTTTTTCAAGAAGAAAAAGAGTAGCTATGAATAAAGATGATGAGGAGGTTGAACAATTATGAAGTGAATTCGGAACCGCTGTTCTCGTACAGAACCTATAAGACAGCAAAATAGAATTCGAAATTATCATACGAAAAAAATGGTTACATTTGAAAGAGAGGTATCAGAATGAATCAAAGTAAATCCGTTGGTTTCGGTGCTCGCGGAACTCTGCTGGTCATCTATCAGTTCATCGGATTTGGTATGTACTGTGTGATCAATCAGATCGGTCAGAATCTTTATCCGACACTGAATGCCGGCTATGGCTGGAATGGCACATTGATCTCAACTGTTTACACAATCGCATCTGTAGTTGCAATTGTCCTTCAGTTTGCATTTGGAAAATATGTTGCAAACTCCGGACATTTAAAGGGAACGTCAATTACACTTCTTTCCCTTGCTGCTGTTTTTACGATCGGAATGGCAACGATCCATACAAGTGAAGCATTATGGCTGATCATCTGGGGCCTTGCGGTCTTCACATCAGTTGTAGGTGCAACCTTTGTCTGCTCAACAATTGTCGGTCAATGGTTTCCGAGACGTAAAGGTGTGGTAATGGGTGTTGCCACGCTGGCATTCCCGATCATTAATGGTATTGTACTGAATGTATTTGGTGCGATGCTTGGATCAACCGGTGGAAACCAGCTCCTTTGCTGGCTCCCGTGGATCATTATGGACGTTGTAGGCATCCTGATCTGCGCAATCTTCCTGAAAGAGTATCCGGAGCAGTGCGGTGCTTATCCGGACAATGACAAGAGCATCACTCCGGAAATGTCAAAGA
>CAZOHB010000220.1:0-3708 GCA_964579345.1 uncultured Parasporobacterium sp. | reverse complement strand
TCAAGACGCAAGCGTTATTATATCTTAGCGAAAATTCAATGTCAATCAAAAGCTGAAATTCGTCTGCTTCCCTATTTATGCCGTTTCAAAGCTTCGACCGCCTGTGCCAGCGCCTTGCCCCGATGGCTCATCGCGTTTTTCTCTTCCGGACGCAGCTGAGCTGACGTGCATCCTCTTTCCGGAACATAAAAGATCGGGTCATATCCGAAACCGTTTTCTCCCTTGATCTCATATGCGATCCTGCCTTCGAATGTTCCGCGGAAGATCTCCGTTTGTGCATCCGGATACGCGATCGCTACTGCGCATACGAATCTCGCTCCGCGCTTTTCTTCCGGAACCTCCTCCAGCTGTTTCAGGATCGCCGCGTTCTTAATATCGTAAGAGGTATCTTCTCCCATAAAACGTGCGGAGTAGATCCCCGGCGCTCCGTTCAGGGCATCGATCTCCAGACCGGAATCATCCGCCATAACAATGTGCCCGGTCAGGTCGCGGATCGCCTCTGCCTTGATCGCCGCATTTTCTTCAAAGCTTTTTCCGTTTTCTTCGATGTCCGCGCTGATCCCGGCCTCTTTCAGAGAGACGACTTCGATCTCCGTCCCTTCGAGCATCTGACGGATCTCTTTTACTTTTGCCATATTTCCGGTGGCCATAATAATCTTCATCTCAGGTTCACTCCTGTTCTTATCTGTTATCCGTAAACGCTTTCAGACAGACATTGCAGTTTGCCGTCTCCTGCGTCTTTTCCCAGACATCTCCGTAATTGCTGATATAACTGCGCTTTCCATCCAGAACGACCGGCTTGGTCCGCAGATCATCCGCATTGATCTCGATGGCGATCGGATGGGAACTTTCCGGTGTGTCGATCTCGATGATCACCGCATAATCACTGCCGGCAGCAAGCGGTACCGACGCCGGAAGCCGGACGGTATAATAACCGGCATTTTTCAGTTTTCCTTCCGCCCGCGGTTTATGATCCAAAGATATGATCGAAGAATCATTCGGCCCGACCTCTGTCTCTACATAAACTTTATAGGAGGTATCCGGCCCGGTCGCATAAAAGCTGACAGCTTTCAGATCCTCATCCCCTTCCGCTGTAAAGATATTTGCAAAAAAGGCATGGTTCTTGTTATAGCCTACCCGTCCGATCCATCCGCAGGGATCATACTGATAGATATTGTCGAAATTGTCGCTGTCTTCGATTTTCGTATAAACTTCGCCGCCGCTCGCGATCACGCTGTCCTGATAGGAAACAAAGAAGATTCCGTCATAACCGAAGTTGCTGCCCCAGCTGTTGCGGCAGATGAAAGCACCGTCTTTTTTTACATCCGCCTTGAAATTCTCTGCCGGGTAATTGTCATCCCAGCCGATGATCACGATCTCATGATTCGGCACCGAAGAATACGGATAGCAATAGGAATAATTCTCGGAATCATAGTACGCCGGGTCGATCGTATTGGCATCCTGCAAAGAAATATAGATCGAGCTTTCCACCGGACCGTACTTGAAGATCATTTCCTTCACGGTTTCATAATCTTTGTTTTCCAGGATCCGGACTTCCTGCACATGCTTGACTGCTTTCAGATCCGGATCCGTTTCATCATCGCCGTAAGGATCGTCTTCTTCGAACACCGGTCCTTTCCATGAAGACAGGTACGCAAGAGCCATGATATAGTCTCCGCCGTCTTCCAGATCAAGACCGAATCCGTTGTGATGGAGCATATGGTCTTCCGAAAAATCACAGCTCTCTTCAGGCATCAGACTGCTCTCCATTGCGGTCAGAGCCGCAAACGCCCAGCAGGTACCCAGGCTTCCCTGGTCTCTTGCATGGCTCAGCTTACCAACATCCGCGTAATGGTAATATGAGGGGAGTTTCGGTGCATCCGGATCCTCACAGTTCATAGTCACCGTCCGGTCATCCGTATTCCATTCATAAGAATAGCCAATGCCTGTGCTGAGGATCTCCGCCGGAATATAGACCTCTTTTCCGTCCTTGACAGGAGAATGTTCAATCGTAACATTCCGCCCGTTCACATTCATTTCCTTGGCATGATCCACAGGAACGATAATATTGGTATAGCCTCTGGAGATCGTCAGCTCGGAATCTTCATAAAGATTCACCGAACAGTCAAATGCCTCTGTAACAACATCTTTCTCCAGCATCAGTTCCATATCCGAATTCATGTATGCATTGCCGGAAACGTTCCGGTCAATCGTCTCGCCATCCACGGAAACCGTCACACCGGTTTCATTCACGTAATTGGCCAGAGCGACCCGCCAGGTGCGGTTCACTTCGACCGAGGAATGCGTTTTCGCGATATAATCGGTTTTCTTAATAAAGCCGATTCCGAGCACAACGGCTATTCCCGCAATAAACGTGATAACAATGGAGAAAAAGATTCTTTTCATTGAGGCTTCGGTCCCAAATACTGATAGAAATAAGTCTTGATCATTCCGTTATAAATCTTCCGGTTTCTGGTCGCTTTTCCGCCGAAATATTTCTGCGTATCCTCGTAAGCGGAAATAATAAATGCCGACCAGCTGTCAAGCGCCCGGTAGCGTTCCCCGAACGTCCGGTAAAGCTGCGGAAGTGTTTTCTCGTTTTCCAGCCGCTCTCCATACGGCGGATTCGTAATAATAAAGCCGTATTTTTTCGGGTGGCTGAGTTCGCTGACATCCCGTCGCTGGAAATGGATCAGGTTTTCCACACCGGCGACTTTCGCGTTATGCCGCGCGATCTTAATTACTTTATCATCAATGTCATATCCCTGAATATCACAGGTGACATCTGTTCTGACTCTGTCGTGTGCTTCATCGATCGCCTGATACCATGCTTTTTTCGGAATCAGGTTCTCCCATTCCTGGCTGATAAAGTCGCGGTTCATTCCGGGTGCGATATCCGCCGCCATCAGCGCCGCCTCGATCGGGATCGTGCCGCTGCCGCAGAACGGATCAACAAGGATCCGGTCCCGCTTCCACGGTGTCAGACTGATCAATGCCGCTGCAAGGGTTTCCGAAATAGGAGCTGCGGAACCGAGTTTTCGGTAGCCGCGTTTATGGAGCGATTCACCGGTTGTGTCGATCGTGATCAGGACCTGATCTTTCTGGATGAACACACGAATCGGATAGTCACAGCCGCTCTCTTCAAACCACTCTTTGCTGTATTTCGTCTTTAAACGCTCCACAGCCGCCTTTTTCACGATCCGCTGAATATCTGACGGGCTGAACAGTTTCGAATTGACAGAAGCCGCTTTCTTGACCCAGAAGCGTCCGTCCTCAGGAATAAAGTTTTCCCAGGGCAGCGCCTTGGTGCCTTCAAACAGTTCGTCAAAAGTGGCTGCCGGAAAAGAACCCACTTTCAGCAGGATGCGTTCACAGCTGCGAAGGAAGATATTCGCTCTGGCAAGACCTGTTTCATCCGCGGAGAAAGTAACTCTTCCGTCTTCCGTCTGAAGAATTTCAAACCCCAGCTGTATCAATTCTTTTTTCAAAACCGCTTCCAGTCCGAAGTGACATGGAGCAACCAGTTCATAGTTCATTGTCCGTTAAAAATCTCCCGGTAAATCTTATATACAAAAACAGAATCCCCGTTTAAGGAAAAATAGATTGCTTTTTTTTTCCTCTAAGGTTAAACTTTGTGTGTGGACGAAAAAGTCCACTTATAATCCCTTATTATTTATTTATACTCCCCTCAAAAAGCCGACAGTAGTC
>CAZOHB010000219.1:0-3835 GCA_964579345.1 uncultured Parasporobacterium sp. | reverse complement strand
CCGTGCGCGTTTTAGCGCCAGCGGGGCCAATGAGAGCTGGGACATAGCTGGCGGCAGAGGGAAATCCTCTTTTTTAATTCAACATTAACAGAAAACCTGCTTATGGATCAGCAGGCTTAGTGACAGCATGTATGAAATGATGCGATTTCTGCGGTAAGGAAACGGCCGTTTTCTTCCTCCGACGGAAGGAAAAACATCCGTCGGAAGAAGTCCTGAGCCTCCTGTGTCAGAATCTTTTCTTTTTCAATATAGACCCGATCCGCTCCGCATTGGGACGCTTTATCCACCAGCGCTCTCAATGCAAATTCGCCGTAGCCTTTTTTGCGGAACGTATCCAGGATTCCCAGACGATCGATGGTAAAACGGAAATTCTCGATATCAAGGTTTAATCTTCCGCAGCCGACCGCAACGCCTTCATCCTGCGCATGTTCCACAAGGCTGACAAGAAGATTCACAGCTTCCTGATCTTTTTCATCGGAAGCTGTTCCGAAGACCGCTTCCCGGATCTTAAGTACCGGTGTAAGGTCTTCCCCCTGATTGATATATTGTCCGCGGATCATCTGTTCCATTAATTATTCGTCCAGGATCGTTGTAAGATATTCGATCGTTGTTACAGTGCCGTCGTCTAAAAGAAATGCCAGTTTCATATCGCCGGAAGCATAAACAAGACGGTTATCGTCTTCTGTTGTCGGCTCTCCGTAAAGCTCTTTGATGCGGTCTGCGCTGTCACCGATAGCTGCTCCTTCCGGAGTGCTGATCGTATCATCTGTGAAGATAACATCAGAGATATAGTCTACGCCGCCGATCTGGTAGGTATCAATACGGAATCCGCTGTAAGTATAAACTTTATCCAGTTCACCGAACGCGCAGCTCTGAGACTCGAAATAAGATTTCGGCTCACCAAGGTCTGATTCGATATCTGCCATTTTTGTATCAATTTCAACATTTACGCCGTCAGATACGAAGATGTATCCGCCTGCACCGGAAGTCGGAGCGCTTACATCAGCACCTGCATTATCGCCGCCGCCGTTGGATTCAGGGTTTCCACCGCCGCATGCGCAAAGTCCTGTAACCATTAAAGCTGCTAATAAAACCAGTAAAATTTTTTTCATCTTTTTTCTCCTCATCTGCTCATTCGTAACTAATTTATTATAGACATAATGCCGGATATTGCAAACAGAAATCTCAAATTTAACACTTACTTAATATTCGGATATTTGGAGTGGTCATAACTGTATCTTCCGTCCTTGTTGATGCTCTGAATCTGGTCCTCGGTCCAGAGATAAATTTCATCTCCGCTCACGGTCGGTGTCGTATCGAAATGGTACCAGCCGTGACCGTCTTCAATATCGACCAGGTTCCAATAATGCTCGTTCACCGGGCGGTTGACGTAATCAATATCCATGTTCTTGATTCCGGCACGGGTAAGCAGCGCCTTCGCAAGACTGAAGAAGGAATAGCAGTCGCCGTGTCCCCGCTTGATCATTTCCAGAGCGGCTTTTACATAGTCACCCTTTTCCGAATCATTGACAAACGAGTAACTCCAGTTTGTATATTCAAAGATCGCACGTGCCTTTTCCCTCGTAGTCATACCGTCTTTGATGATGTCATCGAGGATCTTGTCCACTTTTTCGAACAGCTCTTTTTCGTTTGCCGTCTTTTTGCTTAAAGTGATCTTGATCGTCTTGCTGCTCGAATTGCCGCTCGGGTCTGTAGCTGTATACTTGACCTTATACGTTCCTGCCTTATCCGGATTGACATCGGACGTATCGATATCCAGATCATAAGATCCGCTGTTATCACGAACGGTGACCTGTGCTTTATACCGAATGCCTTCTCCGATGAAGGCCTCAAAATTCTCCGCGAATTCAAAGACCGGAGCCTTGGTATCGTTGACCTCGATCGTCGACGGGTATGTAATTCCTTTATAATAGATCTCAACCTGATGCTCACCAAGCGTCTTGAAATCAAAGCCGCTCATATCTGTAATGATATGATCTTCTTCACCGATCTCCGCCTTCTTCGGCAGGAATTTTTCCAGCGTCGGCGCTTTCGATCCGACTTCTACCGTGATTCGTGAGAAGACAGGAACGACCTTCATGACGACATCTTTGCGGGTCTCGTTTCCGGAGGTATCAGAAACGATAATCGTTAAGTTCTGTTCCTTGCCCTGAATCGTATAGTCAGGCTCAGTCTCAAATCTTGCGGAAACTTCCGTCACATCTTTTGCCGAGACGATAAAATCCTTTGCTTCACAGGTTTCATTCAGACCTACTTCAAGTTCCTTCGTCTCAACAACCGGAGCTGTTGTATCTTCGACGGTCAGTTTGCAGCGGTGTTTGAATATTCCGGCCTTGATCTCAAGCTGATAGGTTCCCGGAACATTCGTATCATACGCTTCGCTCTTCTCCGTAAAGCTGCCGTCCATAAATCCGAATCGCATGAAATCTTTAATGGAGGATTCGGAACCTGCTTCCACGGTCGCGGATGTCCGGACAGGGAAAATTTCAAGGATCAGGAACACAAAAAGGAATACCGCCGCAGCAATCACAACAATTCTCTTCAGAAGCTGTGCGGTTCTCTTTTTCCGTTTTCCTGCATACGCCTTATTTCTTGCAGCTGCTCTGTCTGTCGGATGGGTTCTGCCGCCTGCATAGGCTTTGCTTCTTAAATAAACCTGATCTCTGGAATACGACTGACCTGCCGGATAAGCCTTGCGACCGTTTCCCTGTCTGCGGGCGGAAGTGTTCCGGCTTCCCTGCGAAGAGCCGGTCCTGGTGCGGGCTGTATTTCTCTGTGCTGATTCACCACGGGTGCGGGCTGTGATTCCCTGTGAAGGTTCGCGTCTTGTGCGCTCTGCACTTCCCTGTGTACGCTCATTGCGGGTACGAACAGTGATCCCCTGTGAAGGTTCGCGCCTTGTGCGCTCTGCATTTCCCTGTGTACGTTCACTGCGGGTACGCGCCGCTCCTGCCTGTGAGGTTTCGCGGCGGGTGCGTACAGGACTTTCCTGTGCACTTTCCCTGCGTATATATGCGGCGCTGTTTTGTGCGCTTTCACGGCGCGTGCGCTCTGCAGCTGTCTGCGAAGAGCCGGTCCGACTGCGATGCCGTGTCTCCTCGGTTACGCCTCTCGGGATCCTCGGCCTGGTATCCATAGAAATACCGCTCGCCGTGCGGGCTCTGCTGCCTTCCGGATAGGAACTGTTACGCGAGGAAACGCGTCCCTGTTCCGGTCTTCTCTGCCCGGATTCCTGACCGCGATATGAACTTGTCGGTACTTCGTACCTTTTCTTTGGTGGTCTGTTCATCGTTAGTTAATTTTTGGGTATTTGGAATGGTCATAGTTGTACTGACCAAAACTGTTGTGGCTCATCGCTTCGCTGTCTGTCATAAGGAAGCCTACATAGTAAGGCTCGAACGGCGTACAGTCAAAATGGTACCAGCCATTTCCGTCGCCGATATCGATAAGATTCCAGTAATGCATCTCATCGCCGTCCGGGATCCGTTCGATATCCATATTCGGGATGCCTGCCCGTGTCAGCATGACTTTCGCCAGACTGAAATATACATAGCAGTCCCCGTTACCCCAGGTCAGAGCCCGAAGCGCGGATTTGACGTAGTCTCCTTTTACAGAATCATTCGTAAATCCCATATGATTCTGTACATACTGGAAAATCGCATATGCTTTATCCTTCGCGGACATATCATCGGTGATCAGTCCATCCAGGATCGCGTCCACCTGATCGAACAGTTCCTGCTCGTCTACGCTCGACCGTGAACTTCTCGAATCCGTCGAGGTTGTCGTGGTCGACCGCGATGACGGAGTTGCTCAG
>CAZOHB010000218.1:0-3870 GCA_964579345.1 uncultured Parasporobacterium sp. | reverse complement strand
ACCCTCGATACGGAAGAATATGAGCTTTCGGGAAGAGATATGACCTGTGATGTGGCAAAGGCAGTATTTACGCCTTACGGTGAGCATGCGCAGTATGCGATCTGCAGCCCGATTGCTGACGAATACGGAAACATCTATTTCAAAAACGATTCCGCACACATGATGATGCTTGGCGCAAAGATCACCGAGCTGAAAGTTACAAAGAAGCCGAAAAAGACGGATTATATTATCGGTGAACTCTTCGACCCGACAGGCATGGAAGTGACAGCAACCTATGCAAACGGCGTGACCCGGGATGTAACAGAATATGTCAAGTTTACGGATGAGCCGCTGACCAAAGACGATACCGAGATCGATCTGATCTTTGATCTTGGCTCCAATATGAACATGTATCAGAATCATGAAGGCGAGGCAGGTGTCCGATACTTTGTACCGCAAACGCTCGTCAGCATCAAGGTGACTGATGCGGGATTTATTCCGGAACTGATCAGCAGTTTAGAGCTTTCCGCAGAGGAACTCGAATATACAGGTGAGGAGCTTCGGCCGGAGATTGCCAGTGTCAATGGCAGCGAAGAGCTCAAAGAGGGCGAAGACTATGAAGTGACCTGGCCGGAAACATCGATCGAGCCGGGAACCTATACGGTCACTGTTACAGGTATCGGAAAGTACCGTGGAACAGCTTCTGCTGAATATACGATCAAACAGACCAAAGAGCCGGAGCTGATCACGGAGATCGTGATCAGTCCGACAGAATTTGTCTTCAACGGAAAAGAGCAGCACCCGCTCATTACTTTGATCAATGGAACGGATAAGCTGAAAGAGGGCGTTGATTATACGGTCATTTGGCCGGAGGAATCCGTACAGCCGGGAACTTATACGCTTACTGTGACCGGAATCGGAGATTATACAGGCTCCGTTTCTGCGGACTATACGATCGTGGAAACACAGGAAAAGATCGTACTTACGAGCCTCGAATTATCCCAGACTGAGTTCTATTACAATGGTGAGACCCAGCGTCCGCAGGTCCGAAAGATCAATGGAAGTACGGCTCTTGTGGAAGGAAGAGATTATGAAGTGACCTGGCCTGCGGAGTCGGTTGATGCCGGAACTTATACCGTGACTGTTATCGGTATCGGGGACTTTACCGGGACAGTATCCGCATCGTATACGATCCATGAACCGAAAGAACCGGTGGAACTCTATCACGTAAGGCTTACGAAGGCTTCCTTTACCTATAACGGGAAAGATCAGCGGCCAAAGATCAGTCAGGTTAATGAAAGCTTTGATCTGGAAGAAGATGTGGATTATGTCATTGACTGGCCGGAAACATCCGTCAATGCGGGAACCTATACGGTGACACTGACCGGCAGAGGCGATTATACCGGAAGTGTCTCTGCGGAATATACGATCGAGCCGGCAGAGCTTACAAAGCTTGAACTTGCGCCGCTTTCCTTTACCTTCAACGGAAAGTCGCAGCGACCGGTTGTTATTGCAGTAAACGGCAATGAAGCGATTATGGAAAATGTGGATTATACCTTGAGCTGGCCAAAGAAGACTGTTGATGCGGGAACCTATACCGTAACGGCGAAGGGAATCGGCAACTATACCGGCAAGGCTTCCTGTACGTTCACGATCAATAAAGCGGCTAATAAGCTGACAGCAAAACCTGCAAAGAAGACGGTCAAGGTCAAGAAAAAAGTTCAGCTTAAGATCACGAACCCCTCCGGAGGCAAGCTGACATTCAAGATTACAAAAGGCAAGAAGAATATCAAGGTAATCAAGAAGGGTAAAAAGTATTATATCCAGGGCCTTAAGAAGGGCAAGGCTGCCATTACGGTAACCAGCAAGGCAACCGGAAACTATAAAAAGGCAACAAAGAAGATAACGATTACGGTGAAGAAATAAGGGAAGGAATCAGAAGGAGAAATAATGAGTAGAAAAGGCTTTATATCATTTATTTTGTCAATCTTTGCGATGGTTCTGCTTGCCTTTCCGGCGTTTGCGGAAGGCAATTGCACGATCCAGACTTCACCAAATGTGACAACCATCGAGGCCACGAAAGGTGGAGGAGAGCAAATTGAACTGGATCAGTATTTCACGGACAGTGATGGGCATACTCTGACCTTTACTGTAGAGGAGGCAGACGAAAGCCTGAAAGCAAGGGTATCTGATCAGATACTGCTTTTAAACCCTCTGGAGGTTGGTGAGTTTGTAGTAAAGATCACAGCCACGTGCAGCAATGGAGAAAAAGCACATCTTACGCTTCCTGTGAATATCGTGGAATCGGAAGACGAGGGGAACCCTGCGCAGTATGGGTATGACGAAACTCCGGCAGAGGAAGTAACGGTCTATGTAACGATGTCGAGCGATGGTGTACCGCTGGTTGGAAATGATGCAGATAACACAGCAATCGCACATCTGAAGGTTACAGTTCCATACTTTGATCTTGCTCTTTACGGTCTGGAACAGTATTACCGCTATCATACCAAGAACGGCAGAGGTATATACATCGATGATGAAGTTGTTGAACGTCCGACCGGTATGCATTTGTTTATCTATCTGACCGAGCGGTACTATATGGGCATTCCAGAAGAAAAATGCTGTCAGGGAACTTCCGGAATCTCAGATTATATCGTTCCGACAACGGTGCGGAATCTGTTTGGAAACATCGCCTATGAAGGAACAAAAAAAGCCTATGCACTGAGCGGCGGTCCTACTTCCACCTACATGAATAATCTTTGGGGACATGATGAAAACCTGATGTATTATCGCAATCATTTCTTCCCTCTGATGAGCCCGGGATGGGGCTCCACCTCCGATTATCAGCTGCTTTCTGACGGAGATACCTTTGATGTGGGAATGTTTACGGACTGGTCCTTTTATAACGGCGGAGCGTTCTGCTGTTTCAATCAGGAAGAGTATCAGATTGGCTCAGGACAGATACTTCTGTTTTATACGGAGTACGCAAGCAGTTCTTCATTTGGCAGCGGTGAATTAAAGCCAATCTCCGGATTGGTGACAGATGTATATGATGAGCACTGGAACAGAATTGATACACTGAATAGTGAAACTCCTGTTTTTGGTTATACTTTTGATACGCCGGGTACGTATTATCTGGTTGGAAGAGAAATAAATGCTGGCACGAAGGATTCTCATAAAGCACCTGCAACGGCGACGGTTACCGTCACCGATTCCTTTGTGAAATATCCATTCAGCAGGGTTACCGATCAGAATGGAAAAACACTTCCACGGATCGAACGGCTCGAAGATATTCCGGATACCGATCATTATCATGTTTCCGTACCTTATGGAACAGAATCTGTATCCATCGAATGGCCAAATCTTTCCGACAGCCTGCATGCATGGTATTGGGATTATGAAACAAATCAGGTCGTACAGACTGATGAAATCGTTTCGAAGAGCGGAGATTTGATCAGCCTGGAACCTTCCTCCTGGAGCAAAGACAGCAAAGCACTCCTGATAATGGATGGACAGGGGAACTGTATCGGTGCGTTTACTTTTGCAAACTACACACCGGAAGGCATCAACTTCGCGCCGCAGCTCAAATACGGCGTCAGTCCGGAGAAATACTTAAATCTGCGGGAGAAAAAAGATTATAGCTTAAAAATGACGGATCTCTTTTTTGACCCGGATGGAGATGACATGACCTTTACGGTCTCCATTGACGGAGAGGATCCGGAAACCGTAGCCGGACAGTATACGATTAACTATGAAGAACCCTCTGCACATGAAATCGTGTTTACTCCGACTGACAGCAAAGGGAAAGCGGGTCAGACCCATACGATCTATCTGACCCTCGCCGCCGATCTCGATGGAACCGGCCGCGTAGCAGTTGACCACCTGGCCGCC
>CAZOHB010000217.1:0-3908 GCA_964579345.1 uncultured Parasporobacterium sp. | reverse complement strand
CACATGGCGTAACGAAAGAAGAAATCGCAGCGATCATTACACATGCGACGATGTATGTCGGTTGGCCAAAGGGCTGGGCAGTCTTTCGTCTTGCAAAAGAAGTATGGAAAGAAGACTGAGGCAAACAGGAGAAGCAGATATCCGAAAGAGGCTTATCAATTGGGAAAGAGTCTGTAAATAAATGTAACTATTGAGAGAAAAGAGCAGTGGTGTTATAATTCACAGGTTATAAACATTACTGCTTTTTTATATTGTTTAGTAAAGAATCCCGAAAGGAAAGAAAGATAAATGAAATTAGGTATCGTGGGACTTCCGAATGTCGGAAAGAGTACATTGTTCAATGCATTAACAAAAGCAGGAGCGGAAAGCGCGAACTATCCGTTCTGTACGATCGATTCGAATATCGGCATCGCTTTCGTTCCTGATCCGCGCCTGCAGGTGCTTGCTGATTTTTATCATACACAGAAGATCGTACCTGCAACGGTGGAGTTTGTGGACATTGCCGGCCTGGTAAAAGGGGCATCCAAAGGTGAAGGCCTCGGCAACCAGTTCCTTGCCAATATCCGCGAAGTGGATGCGATCGTTCATGTTGTTCGCTGCTTTGAAGATTCGAATGTTGTCCATGTAGATGGCAGTGTTGATCCGGTCAGAGATATCGAAACGATCAACCTTGAGCTGATCTTTTCCGATCTTGAGATCTTGGAGCGGAGGATTTCCAAGACTGCGCGCGGAGCAAGAAATGACAAGGCGCTTGCAGAAGAGCTTGCACTTCTTGAAAAGATCAAAGCTCATTTAGAGCAGGGACAGCTTGCGAAGACGCTGGAACTTTCTGACGATGAGAAGGAGCTTTCCAAAACTTTTAATCTGCTGACAGATAAGCCGGTGATCTATGCGGCAAATGTTTCAGAAGATGATCTTGCAGACGACGGCGCTTCGAATGCATTTGTTCAGCAGGTCCGCGAATATGCTGCAAATGAAAATTCGGAAGTATTTGTCGTTTCTGCAAAAATGGAAGCGGAGCTTTCCGAACTGGATGACGAAGAGAAGGCAATGTTCCTGGAAGATATGGGACTTACGGAATCCTGCCTGGATAAACTGATCAAGGCAAGCTATTCGATCCTCGGACTTACCAGTTTCCTGACCGCTGGCGAAAAAGAGGTCCGTGCATGGACGATCACGAAGGGAATGAAAGCGCCTCAGGCAGCAGGCAAGATCCATACGGATTTTGAAAAAGGATTTATTAAAGCCGAGGTCGTTAATTATGATGATCTGATCTCTCTTGGCTCGTATGCGGCAGCAAGAGAGAAGGGCCTGATCCGCATGGAAGGCAAGGAATATGTAGTACAGGAAAACGATATCATCGTATTCCGGTTCAACGTGTAATGAAAGTCCCGGACGGTGGATGAATCAAACGGATGCTTGCATCCGGAATGATTCAGACATCGGACGGGCTAAAAGACATGAGCACGAAGCCGTCAGGCGGGAGTGCGAATGCCTTTTATGGATTGCGGGAGCGAAGCGAAGCAATCCAGGACTTTCTTAAAGGAGAAATTTATAAATGGATTCAGTACCAAGTATTATTTTCCCTCATTTGGGGATTGAGATCGGATATTTTCCGAACAGTTTTTCAATTGGAAATTTCAGCATTGCCTTTTACGGTGTGATCATTGCGATCGCCATGATCGTTGCAGTGCTTGTGATCTTAAAACTTGCAGGCAAGACCAACCAGAGCAAGGATGAATATGTGGATCTGGCGATCGTTGCGATCATCTTCGGAATTATCGGAGCGAGGATCTATTATGTTCTGTTCAGCCTCGACTATTATGCGGCGAACCCCTCGGAAATCCTGAATATCCGCGGAGGTGGTCTGGCAGTCTACGGCGGCCTGATCGGCGCATTTATTGCCGGCTTTGTAGTCTGCAGGATTAAGAAACTGAAATTCCTGCGGCTGATGGACACGGCCCTTCCGGGCGTTCTGCTCGGGCAGGCAATCGGCCGTTGGGCAAACTTTGTAAACCGCGAGGCGTTCGGTGAATATACGGATTCTCTGTTTGCGATGCAGATCCGTGCGGCGGAAGTCAATCCGTCCAGCATTACGGATCTGATGCGTGAGCATATGGTGACACTCAATGGAGAACAGTATGTGCAGGTCTCTCCGACCTTCTTATATGAGTCGCTCTGGTGTCTCGTTGTTTTCGTACTGATCCTGGTTTTCCGGAAATTCCAGCAGTACAACGGGGAAGTCGGGCTGTGGTATATCGGCGGCTATGCACTCGGCCGTGCCTGGATCGAGGGCCTTCGTACCGATGCGCTTTATATCGGACATTCCAATATCGCAATTTCCCAGCTCCTTTCCGTCGGTCTGTTCGCCGGAGCTCTGGCGATCCTGATCATCAATCGTATCCGGATCAACAGTAAGGCATGGCAGCCGGAGTTTTCTCTTGTTCTGCCGGACGGCGCGCCAGGAACTGCCGCTTTTGCGGAAGCACGCAAGAAGGGAAGAAAAGCAGAGAAAGCAGAGCAGTACAGGGAAACGCATGGAGAAGAGAAGAAGGATGCATCTTCCTGGGAACGCTATACCGTAAAGAAAGAGGCGGATCCGGTGGAGGAAGTACCGGCAGCAGTTTCTGCGGAAACAGGAGTTGAGAAGCTTTCAAAAAGAGAGCTCATCTCTGCGAATGTCATCCAAAGCGCTTACGGCTGCGGAGCATATGCCAGAAGAGCCGCAAAAGAGTACGGAAGAGGCGGCCTGAAAGGAAGAGGCAGAGTCGCAGAGCGCCGGGTCTATGGAAAAACCGGAATGAGCGCTCGGAGAGCAAAACAGTCCCGCTAAGAGTTAGCAACAGCTTTCCTATTTAAAAAAACGATATTTTGTTTAAATTGCACAAAGGCACAAAATTGCCTTTGTGCTTTTTTTATGGTATACTTCTTGGTATACCAAAGTAAATAATAGGGCGTAGTGCGCCCATTTTTCCTAAAGCGCACGAAACTCACAAGGGAAGAAAACAGGAAAGGAAGGTAATCGTAAATGACGACATTATCTCAGGAAGCATTGGATAAGTCATTGAGTATCTTCAACAAGACAGTTTTGGGAGGAACCTTATTCACATTGGATAAGCTCCTCAATGTTCTTGGCGGACTTTCTGCTAAATTCAAGGCAGAGCTTGCCGAGCATAATATTACTGTTCAGTTGAAAATTCGTGACAACAGCTACGGACGCTGGTTCAAGTTTGATAATGGTTATGTAACCGGTCATGATGGAATCAACCCGGATGCGGTCGTAAATATGATCTTCGAGGATGAAGCTGTCGCACGTCGTGTCACAGCACTGATCAGAAGCCAGTTCGACTTCGTTAACGCCGCAAAACAGGGACAGCTTGTTCTGAACGGACCGGATGAGGAAGCAATGTGGTTTTCCTCATTACTCCTTAAGGTCTTCGCATTTGATGTTCTGTATCTGAATAACTATGGAACGAAAATGGCAAACGGCGAGACCCGTTACACGACCGGAACAAACGGCGGTCCGTTATTTGTTTATGTAAAGGATGACAAGATCGTCCGCGTCACTCCGATCGACTTTGAAAAAGAAGATGCGGAAATGTGGACCATTGAAGCAAAGGGACAGAAACTGACGCCTCCGAGAAGAACCACGGTTGCACCTTATGCGCAGGGGTGGAAACAGATGGTTTATTCTCCGAACAGATGTCTGTACCCGATGAAGAGAGTAGACTTTGACCCGGACGGAGACCGCCATTATGAAAACCGAGGCATCTCCGGCTATGAGAGAATCAGCTGGGAGGAAGCGCTTGACATCGTATCTAAGGAAATGATCCGTATCCGTCAGACTTACGGCCCGGGTGCGATCTTCGCATCGACCGGTTCCCACCATAACTGGGGAAATATCGGAT
>CAZOHB010000216.1:0-3925 GCA_964579345.1 uncultured Parasporobacterium sp. | reverse complement strand
GATCTTTCCGGATTCAAGTCTCCGCTGCTGTAAGGCAGTCCTGTTTTCGGTCAGCAAGGCAGCTTTTAAGGCTGCGGTCTTGTTGACGCATGGAATACAAAATTGAACTAATTAGAAACCATAGCGACACATGTTCTGCATGTGTCGCATTGCTGATATAAGAGATTTTTTATGAACAAATATACCTATCAAAAAGACTTTAAACAACGGATTCATATGACTTATACGGACAGCACTCCGTATGATTGTTTTGTATCAGATTCCTTTCAGGCATTTGAAGAAGCGGCGAAAGATCTTGCAATGAAAGAACGCCGGATCGTTCTGATCGCAGAAAAACATTATTCCGCTTTTTATTCCAACGACCTGTCCGATATCTTTCGCGCTGCAGGAAAATCCTTTGATCTTTATGAGATCATCGGTGAGGTAAAAGATTTTGCGGAAGAAGCGGAAAAGCTCGCAAAGGCTGTTGAGCCGGTCGGTCTGACGACGGATGACTGTATCGTAGCGTTAGGCGGCCATGTTGCAGACGCTGTAACCAGGATCTTTGCTTCCCGGTATTTCGAGGGAATCAAATATGTATTCCTGCCGGTAACGCTTACGAGCCAGGTCCTTCCGTTTGCGGAAAATGAGCCGATCCTTGAGATCAATACGAAAGATGTGCCGGCTTATGCGCCGTCGCTTGTTTATATCAATTTATTTGCATTTAAATATCTTTCACAGGATGAAAGACTCAGCGGTATGGGTGAGATCCTGCGCCGATCTGTCGCGGATAACCGTTCGATGCTGGTTTATCTGGAAGAAAATATCGGCAGAAAACCGGAGAGCTTTTCCGAGTTTCTTTTGAACCTGATCATGAACTGCATTACAACCAACAAGCATCTTGCCGCGAAAAAGAAACCGGCAGAAGCTTCTGCAATTTACGGATACACGCTGGCACGCGGTCTTGAAAAATGCACCAACTATATTATTCCGCACGGCCAGGCGGCAGGAATCGGTATGGTCGTTGCAAACAGTATTGCTGCAAAACGCGGTCTCCTCAAGGATGATGAGAATTTCCGTATTGCGAAGATGATGGTGACCAACGGACTGTCTGTCAGCATGAATTTTACTGACGAACTGATCGAAGCCATCTGTGCAGCCGTTGAATCTGACGGAATCGTTTCTGAAAACGGAACACTGCAGCAATTTGTTACGATCGATAAACCGGGGCACACTTTGATCCTTAATGACGTTACGATGGATGAGATCAAAGATGTCATGAACTACAAGAAATTTTAGAGACCTTTATGAAGAAAAAAGTTGCGACTCACAGCTGCATACAGATCATCTTTTTCCTGATCCTGATCGCGGTCGATCAGTGGACGAAGTATCTGGCTCTGATCAATCTGAAAGATCAGGAGCCGGTTTCCCTGATTCCGAATGTTCTTGAATTTCGGTATTTGGAGAATGCAGGCGCCGCTTTCAGCATGTTCCAGAACAAACAGTGGATGTTTTATATCATCACGGCGATCGTCCTGATCGTGGTTTTCGGGCTTTGGGGGAGAGTAGTGCTCTCTTTGAAAAAATACTCTGCTTTTGAAACGGATGCAGAAATATTCCGGCCGAAGACTTTTAAGAACGGCGTGTTTCTGAATTACATCCTGATGCTTCTAGCAGCAGGTGCCATCGGAAACCTGATCGACCGTATCCATCTGCATTATGTAATCGATTTCATTTACATCCGGCTGATCAATTTCCCGATTTTTAATTTTGCGGATATCTGTGTGTCGGTATCGGCAGTTCTGATCGTCGTTTTCTTTCTGTTTATCTATAAAGAAGATAAGAATTTCAAGATTTTCGGAAGCAAAAAAGGCGAATGAGTAAGATTGTATACAATATACAAGATGAATACGACGACCTGAGAATTGACCGATTTTTGGCAGAGCAGTCTGAAAATCTTTCCAGAAGCTATATCCAGAAGCTGATCAAAGACGGTAATTTGCTTGTAAACGGAAAGGTTTGCAAGTCCAGTTATCGCGTTCAGACTGATGACGAAATTTTGCTGGAAGTTCCGGAAAACATTTATCCGGAGATCCTTCCGGAAGATATTCCTTTAGACATTCTATATGAAGATTCCGATCTGATCGTGATCAATAAACCGAAAGGCATGGTTGTTCATCCGGCTGCCGGTCATTACAGCGGAACCGTTGTAAACGCGCTGATGTTTCATTGCAAGGATCTTTCCGGTATTAACGGTGTGTTAAGACCGGGAATCGTTCATCGCATCGATAAAGACACATCCGGAGTGATTGTCTGCGCAAAAAACGATTTTTCGCACAGATCGCTTGCAGAACAGCTGAAAGATCATTCAATAACGCGAAAATATGAAGCAATTACTTTAGGGCGTTTCAAAGAGCTTTCCGGAACGGTTGACGCGCCGATCGGACGCAAACCGAACGACCGCAAGCTCATGGGCATCGTTCCGAACGGAAAACGCGCCGTTACACATTATCGCGTGATCCAACAATTTGCAAAACACGCCTACGTGGAATGCGAACTGGAAACCGGAAGAACGCATCAGATCCGTGTGCATCTGACAAGCATTCATCATCCGTTATTAGGCGACGAAATTTACGGCGGGAAAATGGCTGCGTACAAATTAAACGGCGAGGAATTGCAGGGACAGACGCTGCACGCAAAGATCCTCGGGTTTGAACATCCGGTAAGCGGAAAGTATATGGAATTCACAGCGCCGCGTCCGGCATATTTCGAAATGCTTCTGGAGAAACTCGCAAAGTAGATTTTATCGTTAAAACTTTCTGAATAACGCATACAGAGGCTTTTTGTAAATTAAAAAAACATACAGAGTTACTTTAAATGAAATGAAATCATCTGTAAGAGTCTTATAGGTGATTTTTTAATCTCAAAATGCTGAAAACCCTTGATATATAAGGAAAAACGCCGCGTGCGTCCTGACCACTTCTATCTCTGATTTTAACATACTATCTCTGCGAAAAAGTTGACTTTTTTCCATAGTTATATGTTACCGGAATAGTACTGCTATATCAGAAAATCTGTCTCAATTGTAAAATAATTGACTCATGAGCGTTAAATCTGTTCCGGAGACAAATTAACGTCACATGAGTCGAATTATTGTTCTAAGCATATATCCGTGCCTGGAACGCTATTATGATAAAAAATGGACTTAAAGGGAAATTAAATTGTAATCGTTTATGCCAAGAGATCTTCTCCGGCTCCCATCAAAGCGATGTCTACAGCTGTAGCATCTTCCAGATGGAAAATTGCTAGCTTATAGCCGGTTTCCTCGTTATAAATCTTTTTCAGGTTCGGGCTATGCTCAAAAGCTGCTTCCACAAATTTCGGATCGGTATCAAAGACCGCTTTACCTGTATAACGCATCCAATGCGCATCTGCTTTGCAGGCAACGATCTCGCACTTGGGATTTGCCTGAAGCTGTTTGTATACTTCTTTAAAAGATCCAATACCGAAACGCTCATAACCTTCCATCTCGAAATGCAATCCTAAAGGTCTCATCTTCGGCTGGTCTCCATCGACGGTTGCTAAAAAGAATTTGCCGGCTTCATTTAAAAAATCATTTACTTTACTCATTCCAAATTCCTCCTTTCTTTCGAATTTATTATAGTCGATGCTCTAAGCAATTGGTCATCGAAAAAGTGGATGGACAGATCAATCTGCCGGATGATCTCTGTTGACTTCTCTCCCTTGTCTCTCTGCCCTACTGAAATGTTACAAAAATGTTAACTATTGCAATTGTGTTTCAATTCAGTGACAATTCTGCTTCATTTCTATTAAATATTACCAAGATGTTACAAAATAATGAAATTCCAACACAAAAAAAGCACTGCAAATATTTTGCAATGCTTCCTGTTTCTCTGTTTTTGATATGATTTATATTAGGATAGCT
>CAZOHB010000215.1:0-3926 GCA_964579345.1 uncultured Parasporobacterium sp. | reverse complement strand
CTTCCAAGAACTTAAGACGTGCATTCGCAACGATCTTCTCTGTATATCGTGATGTAGCTATCGACTCCTACTATGGAGAGCGTGCATCCGTTATCAACTATCCGATCTCCAATACCTCTTGGGCAGCTCCGCAGCCGACAGACGACGGCTATTCAATCGCTTTCTCCAAGGATAAAGACGGAAAAGAGATCTACACATCCGATATGGATGCTGATGCAAAATATGCAGCAGCAAAGACAGCAGCTCTCGGATTCTTCGAGGCAGCTGGCTACACTGTAAAAGACGGCAAGATCACTGCAGCTCCGGACGGAGCAAAGATGGAATATGAAGCTCTGATCCCTGGCGATGGTACTGGAGATCACCCGTCCTTCATGATCCTGACACTTGCAAGCGAAGCTCTGAAAGAAATGGGCATGAACCTGATCGTTACTGACCTTACGAACTCCTCTGACCTTTGGACAGCTCTTGAAGCTGGCCAGGGCGAGATCTGGTGTGCAGCTTGGGGCGCAACTGTTGACCCGGATATGTACCAGGTATACTACTCTGACGTTGCTAACGGCGGAAAAGCAGCAGGCGGATCCAACTACATGTATCAGATCGAGGACAAAGATCTTGATGAAATGATCCTTGCAGCTCGTGAGTCTACAGATCAGACCTATCGTAAATCTGTCTACAAAGCATGCCTTGACACGATCATTGACTGGGCTTGCGAAGTTCCGGTATATCAGAGACAGAACGCTATCGTATTCAGCACCCAGCGTGTAAATATGGATACGGTAACTCCGGACATTACAACCTTATATGGCTGGATGAGCGAGATCGAGAACACTGTTCTTAAATAATTTTAAGAACGGTCGCCTGACGTAAACAGGCAGTTAGACGACATTGCGGCCGTCCCGGGACGTTCGGTCCCGGGACGGCTTTTCATCATAGTACAAGGCATAGGTGGTTAAGGTGAGAAAATTCATTATTAAACGAATACTGATCTCAATCGTGATCCTGATATTCGTTGCATTTATTATTTATATTCTTATGAGATGTCTTCCGACGTCTTATCTGGAACAGGTTGCAAGAGCAAAATCCATGCAGCCGGGTTCTAAGAGTTTCGAGGAATGGATGGCGCAGCTGAGCGCAACCTACGGAATGGATAAGGGTATTATCCCCGGATTCATCTCCTGGTGCGGAAAAGCAATCGTCGGAAACTTCGGCGACAGCTGGAAATGGACGGTTCCGGTCGTGGAGAAATTCAAAGACTCTGTCTGGATTTCCTTTATTATGGGCGGTATCGCATTTATCCTTGAGCTGGTCATTGCAATCCCTCTCGGTATTATTTCAGCGACAAAGCAGTACAGTAAGACGGACTATGCGATAACGATCATAGCCCTGACCTGCTTTTCACTTCCAACGTTCTTCTTTGCGTCGTTGATGAAACTGGTATTTTCAGTAAAACTGAAATGGTTTGATCTGGGCGGACTGATCGGACGAAACTATGAACAGCTATCCCCTGCGGGACAGTTCTGGGACAGGGCAGCCCATCTCGTCTTGCCGATTGTAGTTCTCGTCGTCATCAGTATCGGTTCACTGATGCGTTATACGAGAACGAACATGCTGGAAGTGCTTAACTCCGACTACATCAGAACCGCACGGGCGAAAGGCCTTTCCGAACGGAAGGTCATTTATCACCATGCGTTCCGCAATACATTGATCCCGATCGTTACGATCGTCGGAGGCTCGCTCCCGGGACTGTTCTCCGGAGCGTTGATCACAGAGACCTTGTTCTCGATACCGGGTATCGGCTTTGTTTCGTACCAATCCATGGTATCCGGTGATATTCCGTTTTCGATGTTTTATCTGGTCTTCCTTGCGATCCTGACCCTGCTTGGAAACCTGATATCAGATATACTTTACGCGGTCGTTGACCCGCGTGTAAGAATCGCGTAGAAAGGGGGAAAGACGAATGAGCAAAGAAAAAGAAAACAAAACCCCTTTGAATGCGAATAACAATACGAATGGTCAGGAAGAATATTCGTTAAATGACGACCGCCGTGTCAAAACATTATCCCCGGGAAGACTCGTCCTTAAGAGATTCTTCCGGAATAAAGTTGCGGTTACCGGTCTTGCCATTTTGGCATTTATGTTTGTGTTCTCCTTCCTGGGAGGCGTGATCTCTCCTTACAAGGAAGATCAGCTCTTCTACAGAGAGGACTCACAGAGCAAACAGTATGCGGCAGTTCTGGAAAATACCGAGCTTCGGTATGTGGAAAGCAAAAAGGGTGCTTTCCCGAACCTGGCACAGGCACAGTTTTATCTGGCTTTGTCAAAGGGAAATAACTCCTTCTCAGCGCAGGGTGTGGATTACACATTTAAAGAAGAAGGCGAAGATTTCTATTCGATGTACACAGACAACGGACAGAACCTTGTTGCGTTTGCGTCAAAAGATATTGTTTCCTCTGCGACAGACAATGACAAAGTGGACTTCGATCTTCAGTACCAGCTGCTGAAAAATATCAACGAAGGCAAGAAGTCGTTTGAGTATAAAGGCGAAACGTACGACATTGCGGAAGATGGTTCCCTGTCAAAAGGCGGTGAAGTCATTGCTTATGCCGGAAGATATATCGTTAACGCGATCATGAGCGACGTATTCCTTACCCGTTCCTTCCGTGATGAGCTGGTTGCTGAGATCGGCAAAGGTGCTGACACCTTTACGTTTACAGATGAAGATGGAAAAACAGCGGAATATAAGATCACTTATAACGCTGCAACCAAAGAGTATTCGGTTCTTCAGAGCGTATCGACACGAGTATTCGATACCTACGGCACACCGAGCGGCAAGCATTGGCTCGGTACTGACAGAAACGGTATGGATATGCTGACACGTCTGATGTACGGCGGTCGTGTATCCCTCTATATCGGCTTCATCGTAGTTATTATTGAATCTGTGATCGGTGTTGTACTTGGCGGTATTTCCGGTTATTTCGGAGGCTGGGTCGACAACCTGATCATGCGTATCGTCGATATCTTCTACTGTATCCCGTCGATGCCGATCATCATCATCCTCGGTGCGGCAATGGATGCAATGAGAATGGATCCTCAGGTCCGAATGATCTGGCTGATGCTGATCCTCGGGTTCCTGGGCTGGGCCGGCATCGCGCGTCTGGTCCGTGGACAGATCCTGTCTCTGAGAGAGCAGGAATTCATGACAGCGACGGAGGCTACGGGTCTGAAGGTAAGCCGGAGAATCTTCCGACACCTGATCCCGAACGTTATCCCGCAGCTGATCGTTACCATGACGATGTCGCTCGGTTCGACGATCCTGATCGAAGCAACGCTTTCGTTCTTAGGTCTGGGTGTTAAGTTCCCGTTCGCGTCATGGGGAAATATTATCAACGACGTTAATAACACATTTGTACTTACAAACTATTGGTTTATCTGGATCCCGGCCGGTGTCTGCCTGGTTGCAACCGTTCTTGCGTTCAACCTCGTCGGCGATGGATTGCGGGATGCATTTGACCCGAAGATGAAGCGGTAAGGAGGGACCTTTCAGATGGCAAAAAAGACAAAAGCAGAAGGTTACCTTACTGCGAAAGAAGCGAGAGAGATCTCACGGCATAACCGTAAGATCACGAACGCGCTTGAGAAAAAAAGAAAAAGAAAAAATGTACCTGAAGAAGAGTATCTGACAACGATGCACGATCCGGCAAACGCTGTTGAATTCGACAATCTGCATACCTACTTCTTTACGGATGCAGGTACCGTAAAAAGCGTTGACGGCGTATCGTTCGACGTGCCGATCGGTAAAACAGTTGGTGTCGTAGGCGAGTCAGGATGCGGAAAGTCCGTTACCAGTCTTTCCCTGATGCAGCTGGTACAGCGTCCGCAGGGACAGATCGTAGACGGTGAGATCCGTCTGAATCTTGGAGATAAAG
>CAZOHB010000214.1:0-3935 GCA_964579345.1 uncultured Parasporobacterium sp. | reverse complement strand
TGAAAGTCTTTATGTCGAATCCGGATCTGGAGTTTTCCACGGAAACGCTGATTGAAAAAGTCTGGAGACATGAGCAGGGAGCGATGGAAGATACGGTCTGGCTGTATGTTTCCTATCTGAACGGAAAGCTGGGTTCCGTCGGATCGAAAGCGCTGATCGAAGGTCAGAAGGGTGGCAGCTTCCGCCTTGTCGGCGCAGTTTCAGAGGAGAGCTGATTATGAATGCCCGTGAAATACGAAAGCTGAAAAACAAGTTCATCCTGATCGCCTTGATATCGATCTTTGCCGCGATGCTGTTTATCGGTCTGGCTGTTAATATCACGACGCTGCTCATTACCCGCGGCTCCGTGAACCGGGTGTTGGATGTCATGGTTGAGAACTGGGATTCCGACTACGAAGATTATGATAAGTATAAGGGAGACGTACCTTCTGCTGCCGATATTTTTGCGCCGGAGTTTGAATACAATCAGTTTTTCCTGTTTATTTTTGACGCGGAAAATAAGCTGGTTGAGGGAAAATCCAGTGTTCAGAACAAGAAGTATATTTCCGCGGTTTCTGAGGTGGCGGATGAGATCCTTACCAAGCGCGGCGGAACCGGTCATGAAAAGAACTTTTTCTATAAGCGGGCGAAAATCGATAATCAGACCATCGTTGCGATGCTGGAGGGATCCGCAATCCTGGCTTCCGAATATCGAATGTTTTATATTACGCTTGCCCTTGGTTTCTTCGGTTTGCTGATCACGTTTTTCCTGGTCAGACATTTTTCTGAGGCGGCGATCCGTCCGGAGATCGAGGCAAGCATGCGTCAGAAAGAATTTATTACCAATGCGAGCCATGAACTGAAGACGCCGCTGGCGGTCATCCGTGCGAACACGGAGATGCAGGAGGTTCTTAGCGGCGAGAATGAGTGGACCCAGTCCACGCTCCGCCAGGTGGATCATCTGAACGGGCTGATCCAGAACCTGGTCATGATCACCAAATCGCAGGAAAAGGAAAATAAAAGCGAGCTTTCGTCGATCAACGTGTCCAAGGCCGTGAACGAATCCATCGACCCGTACGAACTTCTGGCATCACAGACCGGAAGGACGATCGAACGCAATATCACGCCGGATATCATGCTGACGGCGGACGAGAGCAAGATCCGCCAGCTCGCGACGATCCTGATCGATAATGCGATCAAATACTGTGATGAGGGCGGAAAGATCCGGGTATTTTTGGAAAATCAGAAGTCCGGATTTAAGTCCGGCGGGATCCGGCTGACGGTTTCTAATGATTATGCTGACGGCGCGACGACCGATTATTCCCGGTTCTTTGACCGGTTTTACAGAGAAGATCAGTCCCACAATCAGGATAAGGGAGGCTACGGCATCGGTCTGTCCATCGCCGAAAGCATCACCCGCCAGTACCGTGGATCGATCGATGCGAAATGGGAAAACGGAATGATTTCATTTATCTGTATAATGAAGTAGAAATTTCGTTGACATTTACAGGTTTCTCTGATATATTCCAATAGTTGACCGCACAATGAGGTTTTTAAGTTTATGCTTTTTTTCATAACACCGAAATTGGCGAGTATATTTTAGGAGGTGCGTGTATGTACGCAATTATCGAAACCGGCGGAAAACAGTACAAGGTTTCCGAAGGCGACAAAGTCAGAGTTGAGAAGCTCGACGCGGAAGTTGATTCCACAGTAGTTATTGACAAAGTGCTGATGATCGGCGGCGAAGCTGTTAAGGTTGGAAACCCGACAGTTGAAGGCGCTAAGGTTGAAGCCAAAGTGGTTGCTCAGGACAAGGGTAAGAAAGTGATCGTTTACAAGTATAAACCGAAGAGCGGTTATCACAAAAAGAATGGTCACAGACAGTACTACACAGAGCTTGAGATCACAAGCATTGTTGGTTAAGAAGCACACAGGAATTCGATTTGTAAAGGAGTTGAGATAAATGGCACATAAGAAGGGTGTTGGATCAACACGAAACGGAAGAGATTCCGAGTCAAAACGATTAGGCGCAAAGAGAGCTGACGGACAGTTTGTTAAAGCCGGAAACATCTTATACAGACAGCGTGGAACGAAGATTCATCCGGGCGAGAATGTAGGACGTGGTAAAGACGATACATTATTTGCTCTGGCTGATGGCAAAGTAAGCTTCCACAGACTTGGAAGAGACAAAAAACAGGTCTCTGTCCTTCCGGTAGAAGAATAAGCACAATGAACGGGCTCCAAATCGCAATGGTTTGGAGCCTGTTTTAACTAAAGAAATACGATTATGTTAATAGATTACGCTAGAATTACAATTAAATCCGGTAAGGGCGGCGACGGGCATGTGAGCTTCCGCCGTGAAAAATATGTGCCGGACGGAGGTCCGAACGGCGGCGACGGCGGCAAAGGCGGCGACGTGATTTTTGTTGCTGACCGGAATATGAACACGCTGGTAGATTACCGCCATAAAAGAAAGTTCGCGGCGCAGCCGGGCGAAGAAGGCGGAAAGCTGAACAAGCACGGGGCAAACGGAGAGAATCTGGTCCTGAGAGTTCCGCAGGGCACTCTGATCCGCGAATATCAGACCGGCAAAGTGATCCACGATATGTCGGATTCCGATGAGCCGTTTGTGATCCTGACAGGCGGACGCGGCGGCAAGGGCAACCAGCATTACGCAACACCGACGATGCAGGCGCCGAAATATGCGCAGCCGGGCGGTGAGGCAAAAGAGCTGGAGATCATCCTCGAGCTTAAGAGCATTGCGGATGTCGGACTTGTCGGTTTCCCGAATGTCGGAAAATCGACCTTCCTTTCGAGAGTGACGAACGCGAAGCCGAAGATCGCGAACTACCATTTCACGACGCTGGATCCGAACCTTGGCGTTGTCGATCTGGATGATGACGGCTTTGTCATCGCGGATATTCCGGGACTGATCGAAGGCGCGGCGGATGGAGCAGGCCTTGGCCATGAGTTCCTGAAGCACATCGAGCGCTGCAAGGTTCTGGTGCATCTGGTGGACGCTGCCGGAACCGAGGGCAGAGATCCGGTCGAGGATATCGCAACGATCAACAAAGAACTCGAGAAATACAATGACATACTGTCAAGAAAACGTCAGGTCATTGTCGCAAATAAGATGGATCTGATCTTTGATGAGGAGGAAAAGCAGGAAGTTCTGAGCCGTCTTGAGGCGATCGACCCGGCGATCCCGGTGTTCCCGATCTCCGCAGCGACCGGCGAAGGCACGAAAGCGCTTTTGTATCATCTCAAGGATATGGTGAAGGCTGCCGGCGATGAAGACTCCGTTTTCGAAAGCGAGTTTGACGTTAAGGATTATTACAGCAAGGTGCTTGAGCCGTTTACGGTTGAAAAGGTTGACGAGACGACGTACAGCATCGAGGGCCCGCGTATCGAGCGTATGCTGGGATACACGAATCTGGAGTCCGAGAAAGGCTTCCTCTTCTTCCAGAAGTTTATGCGGGAGCAGGGCATCCTGGAGGAGCTTGCAGCCAAGGGCATTCAGGAAGGCGACACTGTCCGGATTTACGGACATGAATTTGATTATTATGAGGACTAAACACCTGCGCAGCAGGGAAAGCGTTAGTCGACATGTCTTGTAAGACATGAGCATTTTAAGCTTTGAGGTATAACTATGACAGGTAAGGAACGGGCTTTTCTTCGGAGCCAGGCACATTCCCTGGAGCCGATCGTTCATATAGGAAAAGAGACGCTGACGGCAGAGGTTGTCGGCGCGATCGATGAGGCGCTTGAGGCGCGTGAACTGATCAAGATCGGCGTGCTGAAAAACTGCTTCGACGATCCGCGTGAGCTTGCGGAGATGGCGGCTGAGCGCAGCCATTCCCAGGTCGTGCAGGTCATGGGCAGAAAGATCACGCTGTACCGAAGAAAAAAGAAAGACAGTAAGTTCAATATTATTTAATTACACTGCAGGTTTTGCG
>CAZOHB010000213.1:0-3945 GCA_964579345.1 uncultured Parasporobacterium sp. | reverse complement strand
AGAACCTGTTAGCGGAGGCTTTGTTGAGCCGTTGCGAGCAGTTTGAAAATTATCTGAAAGCGGAATGCTGTATATTTAATTAATGTTCAAGAATTTTTTTACTTCCGTTTCCATCTGATCAATATCACAGACCGTATTATGGCGGATATCCGCATCCATGATCTCCTTGATTGCATTCGGGATCGCAACCCCCGAGATCACATTCAGCTCTTTGATCAGATCAAAATCATCCTCCGCGTCATATTTCGCGTCAATCGCTGTCATAACGCTGCGTGAGAATTTATACGGACTTGCGGTGGAAACGATGACCGCCGGAGTCCTGTCGCCGGTCTCAGCAACATAAGAATCATATACGCAGGCCGCGACGCCGGTATGGGTATCGGTAATGTAATGATCTTCTTCAAAGTGTCTGCGGATACCTTCCGCATTTTCCGCCTCCGTCGCAAAGCCGCCGTAAAAGTCAGAAAGTTTTGCACGTTCTTCTTCACTGATCTCATAACGTCCGTCTTCCGTCAGCTGCTTCATGTAACGGCGGTTCTCTTCTTCGTTTTCACCCGCGATCAGGTAGATCAGGCGCTCAAGATTGCTTGAGATCAGGATGTCCATCGACGGAGAGCTGGTAAGAATGAATTCTCTCTTTCTGTCGTAAACACCGGTACGGAAGAAATCATAAAGAACTTTGTTGTCGTTGGAAGCACAGATCAGTTTGCCTACCGGGATACCCATCTGTTTTGCGAAATATCCGGCAAGGATGTTTCCGAAGTTTCCGGTCGGTACAACAAAATTGATCGGCTCTCCTGCCTGTACTTTTCCCTTTTTGCACATCTGACCATACGCCCAGACATAATATGCAACCTGCGGGATCAGGCGTCCGATATTGATCGAGTTTGCAGAAGAAAACTGGAAATGATGCTCTTCCAGCTCCGCCTTCAGGGCTGTATCGTTGAACATCTTCTTTACGCCCGTCTGTGCGTCATCAAAGTTTCCGTTGACTCCTACGACAAATGTATTGTCGCCTTTTTGTGTCACCATCTGCAGTTCCTGCACACGGCTGACGCCGCCCTTCGGATAGAAGACGATGATCTTTGTTCCAGGAACATCGGCAAAGCCTGCAAGTGCAGCCTTTCCGGTATCTCCCGATGTTGCTGTTAAAATAACGATGTCGTTCTGAATCGCATTTTTCTTCGCGGATGTTGTAAGTAGGTGAGGCAGGATCGAAAGTGCCATATCTTTAAACGCGATCGTCGCGCCATGGAACAGCTCAAGGAATTCATATGTTCCTGCTGTCACTAACGGAGCGATCTCTTCTGTATCAAACTTGCTGTCATATGCACTCTCAATGCAGTGTTTCAATTCCTCTTCCGTAAAATCCGAGAAGAATTTACTCATAACAAGATATGCGACCTGACGGTAGTTCATGGAAGCAAGTGTTCCAAGCTCCGTGTCAAGTGCGGGGATCTGTGTCGGCATAAACAAACCGCCGTCGTCTGCAAGACCTTTTAAGATTGCCTGCGAAGCAGTGATCGTCTCGCCGTTTCCTCTGGTACTTCTGTATCTGATCTCCATCTTTTTTCCCTTCTATGAATAACTGTTGATACTGTTTTTCTATTTGTAAGACGCTTTATTTTGCCATACTCAAAAGCAGATTACAATCCCGTAAATACAAACGGTTTACAGATAATCCCCTTCCAGGATAAATCCGGCAACCGCTTCATAATCATCCAGATCGAACCGCGGGATCTCCCGGATATCCTCATCCGTGATCACTGCGCAGAGTTCCGAGACCGGAAGTGAGAGGCCTTTGCCTGTCTCTTTTCTGCTGACACCGATCTTTGGAAGATTGCTCATCCGATACCCTTCCACAAGGATCACATCATACTCTCCCGGAAGGCTGCCGATCATCTCCATCACATCCGGACATTCCTCATTGCGTTTGATCACTGCTGTTTTCTCATTCGAGCAGATCGCTACGCAGTCACTTCCCGCTTCATAAAAGCGGTAGCTGTCCTTCCCCTCATAATCGATCTGGAAATGATGCGCGTCATGCTTTATGACTGCAACCGAAAAGCCTCTTTTTTTGATCTCTTTGATCAGCTGCTCCAGAAACGTCGTCTTGCCGGAACCCGAGTATCCGACAAAAGAAACGATTCTTTTATTATTGTCCACAAATCGCATCTGCCGATTCTCCTTACAGCTTTTCTTTCAGTTTATCTCTGACTGCGAAAATAAAATCTTCGGTGCTCAGTACCTTCGGATCCTTAATCGTTGTGATCAGAGAAAGGTCCTTTGTCATATATCCGGATTCGATCGTCTCGATCACGGCTTCTTCCAGTTTATGTGCAAAGCCGCAAAGCTCTTCATTGCCGTCAAGCTGTCCGCGTTTGTTCAGCGCGCCAGTCCATGCGAAGATCGTTGCAACGGAATTGGTTGAAGTCGTTTCGCCTTCCCGGTATTTGTAGAAATGGCGCTGTACAGTTCCATGTGCTGCCTCGAATTCATAATTTCCTTCCGGGGAAACCAGTACTGAGGTCATCATCGCAAGTGCGCCGAAGGCTGTTGCGACCATATCGCTCATGACATCGCCGTCATAATTCTTGCAGGCCCAGATAAAGCCGCCTTCGCTCTTGATCACGCGGGCAACCGCGTCGTCGATCAATGTATAGAAGTAAGTGATGCCTGCTTCTTCAAATTTTTCTTTGTATTCTGTTTCAAAAATCTCCTGGAAGACATCTTTGAAATGATGGTCATAGACTTTGGAAATCGTATCTTTTGCGGAAAACCAGAGATCCTGTTTCAACTCAAGCGCGTAATTAAAGCAGCTTCTTGCAAAGCTCTCAATCGAAGAATCCAGGTTGTGCTGTCCCTGAAGGATACCCGGACGGTCAAACTCTTTGATCAGTCTGCGTTCTTCTTTTCCGTCCGCTCCGGTAAAGACCAGCTCCGCTTTTCCTGCTCCCGGCACGCGGAATTCCGAAGCGCTGTAAAGATCGCCGTATGCATGACGGGCGATGGTGATCGGGCTCTTCCATGTTTTCACATAAGGATCGATTCCCTTAACCATGATCGGCGTACGGAAGACGGTTCCGTCCAGGATCGCACGGATCGTTCCGTTCGGGCTCTTATACATCTCTTTCAGATTGTACTCTTCGACCCTTGCCTTGTTCGGGGTGATCGTCGCACACTTTACGCCGACACCGTATTTTTTGATCGCGTTTGCAGCATCTTTGGTGATCTGATCCGAGGTCTCATCTCTTTTTTCGAGGCCCAGGTCATAATACTCTGTCCGCAGTTCAATAAAGGGAAGAAGCAGTTCATCCTTTACTATCTGCCAGATGATCCGTGTCATCTCGTCGCCGTCCATCTCGACGATCGGCGTTTCCATTTTGATCTTTTCCACTTGATTCATTGTTTCTCCTGTTCTGAAACTCAGCTGACCGTCCTCATCGACCGAGTGGTAAACTTCAATGCCGTTGATCAGTGTTTTCAGCTTATCATCCAGCATTTCCGCTGACGACGGCTCGTCTCCGTAAAACTTTTCCTGATCGACCATCCAGACACCGTTCTGCAGTTTCGTAAGAAACTGATGTTCCTGGAGTGTCTTCATTACTTTTGCGATCGTAGCTTCACTGCAGCCTACATCGAATGCGATCCGTTTATATGTGCCGATAAAAAGATTTGTCGTCGGATCCGTATTTGTCATGATATACAGGAAGATCGCGATCTGCCTGCTGTCCTTGATCCCGAGCCCTTTCAGAAATTTCATAAAATCTGTATTTCTCAGGCTGTCTTTCTTTTTTCTTGCCATCTTACTTCTTTCTTTTCCTTTCAGGATATGAGTGAGCCTGTAAGCCGGGTTCTGTCTGGAATGGTCATCTGTCTTGTCTTACCGTCACCGGCAAGCTCTTCGCAACCTACCCGAAGGCTCAGCGGGCCGCCTCAACGCCT
>CAZOHB010000212.1:0-3967 GCA_964579345.1 uncultured Parasporobacterium sp. | reverse complement strand
CTGATCATAGGAGATCGCGGATTCGATCGTCAGATTGAATACAGCAGAAGCCGCTTCGCTGACGACACCGCTGTCATCGACCGCAATTGCGGAAAGCACGTAATTGCCGCGCTTCATCTCGATCGGTCCGGTATATTTCGCAGAATTGACGCTCGGCGTGGAGCCGTCATACGTATAATAGATCGTGGTATCTTCCGCCGCGGAGATCGTGATGAACACTGCTTCATGGTAGTCACCGCTTCCCGGATTGATCACCGGAGGTGCAATGGCTGATTTGGTAAGCGTAAACGTGATCTTCAGCTCTCCTGCCTTGATGGAAGACTGTTTGGTATAGGAGTAAGCCGTCAGCGTAACCTCTTTGCTTTCTCCCTTTACATCGCTGTTTGTAAACTGGATCGGCTGTCCGTATTTGGTTCCCTTGGAGATCGACGGTTCAGAACCGTCGAGTGTGTAAACGATCCGGTAGTCCTGGTCGGACCAGAGCGTGATCTCGATCGGCGTTGTATAAGAGCCGCCGTCTTCCACGCTGCAGGAGATCACATCCGTGATTTCCTTCTCTTTTTCTTTCTTTCCTGCAGTCACGATAATGATTGCGAGGATCGCTGCCACAACAACTGCAGCGGCAATCACGATGATCGCGATCGTCCGCTTCTTTTTCTTCTTATCTTTCTCATTGGACGCACGGTTTCGCACATCGGCGGTTTCCCTTACCGGTCTGCTCTTTCGCACACGCCGTTCTTCCTCTTCTTCAAAGTCCGGCGCATCCTCATCCGCAAAGATACTGTCCTTTACATACAGCGTTCTTGTAACAGCGATCGTGTTTTCGAGATGTTTGCGGTCCGGATCCGGCTGCGGTTTCACCGTCCTCTCCGGCTGCGGGGCCGTCTTTTTCTCCGGCTGCGGCATTTTCTTGCGCGTTTCCGGCTGACCAATGATATTCAGGCCCGGATCTGTCTCATAAAGATCACCGGCCGGAGCGGAATCCACCTGTTCCTGTGTCTCATCGTTTAAAAACTGATCCACTTTCACGCCGATTTCCGCCTGGATATAGTCGTAATCTGCAGTTACGCGAAGAGGTGCCCCGCAATGTGGACAGAACACTTCATTCGCGCTGACATTTGATCCGCATTCCTTACAAAGCATACGTTAATCTCCTGCTCCGGGGTCTTAGGCCAATAATTCTTTCACCTTTGCGAGCGCATCCGGGATACCTGCCGCGTTCTTGCCGCCGGCCTGTGCCATATTCGGACGTCCGCCGCCGCCACCGCCTACGAGCGGTGCGATTGCTTTAATAATATTTCCTGCATGAGCGCCTTTTGCCTGCGCTTCATCCGTAGCCATGACCACAAGGCTGACCTTGCCGTCATTCTCAGAAGCCAGGACGATCACGCCCTCACCGATTTTTTCTTTGATCTGGTCGCCCAGTTCACGGAGCTGATCCATACCGACACCCGAAAGTGCCTGCGTCACCAGCTTGTATCCGCCGACTTCTTCCGCTTCGATCTCGCCAAGTGCGTCTTTTGCGGAAGCGCTCTTCATCTTCGCGATCTCTCCCTGGAGTTCCTTGATCTGTGCAAGCAGGTCGTCGATTCTCTGCGGAAGTTTTTCCGGTTCGGTCTTTGCATGAGCTGCAGCCTCGAAGTAGATCTTCTCAACCGCTGCGTAGTAATCGAGCACTTTCTTTCCTGTGATCGCCGTGATTCTGCGGACACCGCTTGCTACACTGCCCTCGGAAAGGATCTTGAACATGCCGATCGTTCCGGTATTTGCAACGTGGGTACCTCCGCAAAGTTCTTTTGAGAAGTCTCCCATTTTAACCACGCGGACTTTATCCCCGTATTTTTCTCCGAACAGAGCCATCGCTCCGCTCTTTTTCGCTTCTTCGATATCCATGATATCCGTTGCGACCGGGATGTTCTCCGCGATCTTCGCATTCACGATATCTTCGACCGCTTTGATCTCTTCTGCGCTCATAGCGGAGAAATGCGTAAAGTCAAAACGAAGCTCGTCTGCATTGACGTTCGATCCGGCCTGCTCTACATGCTCGCCAAGTACGCTGCGAAGCGCTGCCTGCAGCAGATGGGTTGCACTGTGGTTTTTCGCCGTATCTCTGCGGATGGATTCGTTGACAGTAAGTGACACTTTGTCACCGATTACCAGCTGGCCTTTTGTGACAACACCGATATGTCCGGTCACGCCGTTTGCAAGCGCGATCACGTCTTTTACTTCGAATTCCGCGGAATCCGTTGTGATCGTACCTTTATCTGCTTCCTGACCGCCCTTCGTTGCATAGAACGGAGTCTTTTCAACGATGATCGTTCCCACATCTCCTTCTGCAAGAGTCTGTGCGATCTCTTCGGTCGTTGTAAGCGCTGTGATAACAGAATTATCTGACAGTGTGTCATATCCTGTGAATTCTGTTGTCAGGGTCTGCGGAAGCTCTTCGTAAACCGTTGCGTCCGCGCCCATGTAGTTCGTCGTCTTTCTTGCTTTTCTTGCCGTTTCCCTCTGGTTCTGCATGTTGGCTTCAAAACCTTCGGTATCCACCGTCATGCCCTCTTCTTCGAGAACATCTCCGGTAAGATCCAGCGGGAATCCGTAAGTATCATACAGCTTGAACGCATCAGCGCCGGAAAGTTCCGTCTTGCCTTCTGCCTTTGCAGCTGCGATCATGTCATTTAAGATCTTCATACCCTGATCCAGCGTTTTGTAGAAACGGTCTTCTTCATCCGCCAGGGTCTTTAAGATCATTGCTTTCTTTTCTTCGAGCTCCGGATATGCATCCTTGGACCATTCGATTACGGTCTCGCTCAGCTGCGGCATGAAATGATCCGGGATGCCCAGCATACGGATATGTCTTGCAGCTCTTCGGATCAGACGGCGAAGGACATAGCCTCTTCCTTCATTGGAAGCGTTGATGCCGTCAGAGATCATGAAGGTTGCGCTGCGGATGTGGTCAGTGATCAGACGGATCGAGATATCTTTCTTCTCATCCGTATGGTATTCGATACCGGAAGCGTCGCAGACTTTCTGGCGGATCGCGCAGATCGTATCGACATCAAAGATGGAATCTACGTTCTGGGATACAACTGCAAGACGCTCAAGACCCATACCTGTATCGATATTTTTGTTCTCAAGCTCTACATAACCGCCTTTTCCGTCTCCATCAAACTGAGTGAAGACGTCATTCCAGATCTCCATATAACGGTCGCAGTCGCAGCCGACGGTGCAGTCCGGCTTTCCGCAGCCGTACTTCTCGCCTCTGTCATAATACACTTCGGAACATGGACCGCAAGGACCTGCGCCGTGCTCCCAGAAGTTGTCTTCTTTTCCGAAACGGAAGATCCGCTCTTTCGGGATTCCGATCTCTTTATTCCAGATATCGAACGCTTCGTCGTCATCCAGATAAACGGACGGATAGAGCCTGTCCGGCTCTAATCCAACCCATTCCGTTAAGAATTCCCATGTCCAGGAAATCGCTTCTTTTTTGAAATAATCACCAAAGGAAAAGTTTCCCAGCATCTCGAAAAACGTACCGTGCCGTGCGGTCTTTCCGACGTTTTCGATATCGCCTGTACGGATACATTTCTGACAGGTCGCTACACGTCTTCTCGGAGGGATCTCCTGACCCGTGAAATACGGTTTCAGCGGAGCCATACCTGCGTTGATCAGCAGAAGGCTCTTGTCGTTATGCGGTACCAGTGAAAAACTTTTCATTACCAGATGCTCCTTGCTCTCAAAGAACTCCAGGAACATCTTTCTTAATTCATTTACTCCGTATGCTTTATGCATTTTCAGTTTCCTCTTGTCTGTTTTATTTTACTTCGATCTTAATTGATTTTTTCTTTCCTTTTTTCAGGATCAGGCAGCCGTCTTTCAGGTCGCTCTCTAAAAGGGTACGTTTTACGTCCGTGATCTTTTCGTCATTGACGAGGACTCCGCCGCCTTCGATCAGACGTCTTCCGTC
>CAZOHB010000211.1:0-4035 GCA_964579345.1 uncultured Parasporobacterium sp. | reverse complement strand
TTCTTTTATAATTATTTGTAAAGAAATTGCATGAAATCCGCCTGCGAAGGGGTTTTCTTCACATTCAGGCAATCGCAACGCGTGCCCAGACGGAAAAAATGAATTTTACATATACGAATTGTGTATGAATTGAGCTGCAGATTCTGCTAAAACGTTAAATTGAACATTAGGAAGGGTATGATAATATGAATTATGAAGTAATTTCAATTGATGAAAGTACATGGAGCATTGAAGATGGATTTGTGCGATTCTTTCTTCTTGCAGGAAAGGAGAAAGCGCTTCTGATCGATTCCGGCGTTGATCTGAAAGGCGTAAAAGATATCGCGGCCGGGATTTTACAGGAGTCAGGATTGTATCCGGATGGAATCCCGACGATTGAGCTGATCAATACGCACGGTGACGGTGATCATTGCTGCGGCAATCGGGAATTCGACTGGTTTTATATGCATGAAGCAGACTGGGGGCTTTATCAAAGACAATTCGGTGAAGGCGCAGATATCCGGCCGGTAAAAGATGGAGAAATTCTCGATCTTGGAGAAAGGCCTCTTGAGATCATTGAGATCCCCGGACATACATATGGAAGTATCGCAATCCTTGATATTGACCGGAGGGCATTATTCTCGGGTGATTCCGTTCAGACCGGAGATATCTTTATGTTCGGAAATCATAGGAATCTGGATGATTATCCGGCCAGCATGATAAAGCTGCAGGATATGGAAGAGCGTTTTGATGTGGTTTATGCTTCCCATGCAGATCTGAAGGTTGAGCCGGATCATATCGGCGAATGCTTTGATGCGTGTGAGAGCATGATGCATGGAGAAGTGGAGCCAAGAGAAGAAGAACGTCATGGAACGAAGATCCATGCATATGACTGCGGTGTCTGCACTTTTTTAGTTGATCCGGAACGCGTATTTGAAGAGTCCGATCCGGAGGATGAATGATCAGGTGCGGAAAGTCTTTCAGACGAAGACAGTTCAATAATCTTTCCATAAAATCAATAGATATTACCTTGTCTTAAAAGCGGGGGAATTTTATAATTTGCTTAGAAGGTTACCGGCAAGCGCATGAAGCGTTTGCGCTGAACGCAGGTTACCGATAAGGAAGAAGGAGAAGGATATGGAATTTCAGGTCAAAATTTTACCAATCGACAAAACAATCACGGTACAGAAGGGCACGACTTATCTGGATGCTCAGATTCAGGCGGGGCTTCATCCGGATGCGCCTTGCGGCGGTCTCGGAACCTGTGGCAAATGTCTGGTTGATATTGCAGACGGTCTGTTAAATGCAGATGAGGCAGCTGCTGCAAAAACACTTACAGTCAAAGCCTGCCAGCATGAGGTCGATCATGATATTACGCTGATCGTGCGCGAGGAAACGGAGCACCATCTCTTAGAGACCGGAATGCAGAGACAGTTTGAACTTGCACCGGCAGTCCGTTCCGGAGTGATCGAAGTTGAGCGGTGCCAGATGGGTGACAACTCGTCAGACTGGCAGCGCGTTAAGGAGGCGGTCTCTTCCAAATTCGGTCTGGATCCTGCAGCCATTCCTGTTAATCCGAAGATTCTGGACAAGGTATTCGATACATTAGAAGAAAACGATTACCATGTAACAGCCGTTCTTTATAATAACGAGATCATTGATATCCTTGCACCGGATGAGGCATTTAAGCCGTTTGGTGCGGCCTTTGATATTGGCACGACTTCGGTTGTCTGCTATCTTCTGGATCTTACGACAGGCAAAGAAATCTCCCATGCCAGCATGCTGAATCCGCAGAGTCAGTATGGAGCGGATGTCATTGCACGAAGCGAGTATGCGATCGCAAATGGCGTGGATGCACTGTCTTCTGTCATCCGGAAGGCACTGAACGATCTGATCGACGAGGCGCTTGAGACTGCGAAAAAAGAAGGAAATACAGAGATCGAAAAAGAGAAAATCTATCTGGTCACGATCGTCGGCAATACCTGTATGCACCATCTGTTCATGGGAATTACACCGAAGCCGCTGGTACATGCGCCTTACAATACATCTGTAAATGACGAGATCATTATCCCGGCGAAAGAGGCGGATATCTTTGTGAACCCGGCTGCCAAACTTCAGATGCTTCCGAATATTGCAGGCTTCGTTGGTGCAGATACGGCGGGCGTTCTTCTGGCTTCGGCATTTGATGAGATCGAAGAACTGACGCTCGCGATCGATATCGGAACCAACGGCGAGATGGTCATGGGAAATAAAGACCGCATGATCGCATGCTCTACAGCGGCGGGACCGGCGTTCGAAGGTGCGAAGATCGAGTGCGGTATGCGCGGAAGAGACGGCGCGATCGATCACATTAAACTGGCTGAGGATAAGAGTCTTGACTGCCATGTCATTGATGATATTAAGGCTGAGGGAATCTGCGGTTCCGGTCTGATGGATGCCGTTGCCGTCTGCCTCGAGAATGAGATTATTGATGAAGCCGGAAAACTGTTTGATCCGGAAAAAGATGATATGAAATATGCGAGCGAGGCTGTGAAGGCAAACCTGGATCGTCTTACGAAAGTGGAGAGCGGAAAAGCGATCATGCTGAAAGATGAGGTTTTCCTTTCACAGAAAGATATTCGTGAAGTACAGCTTGCAAAAGGAGCAATTGCTGCCGGTATCGATCTGATGGCGGATCGTCTTGGCATTAAAGTGACGGACATTCAGAAAGTCCTGATCGCAGGAGCATTCGGAAACTATATGGATCCGCACAGTGCGTGCGCGATCGGAATGATCCCAATCGAATTGGAAGACAGAATCGAAATGATCGGAAACGCAGCAGGAGAAGGATCCAAAATTGCGACACTGAACTTTGCGGAATATCGCAGAGCGCAGAAAATCACAGAGAAAGTCGAATTCTTAGAGCTTGCAACGCATCCGGATTTCCAGGATACGTTTGTGGATAATTTAATGTTTGAAAGCTAAGTCTGAGCAAGCAGCAGAAGAAGGCAGCCAGCTGACGACTGTTCTGGTGCTTGCGAGGACACAAAAACACGAGAATGAAGGCGACAGCCGGGAATTCGAGCGTTTTTAGCAGCGCGGGAGCACGAAGTGCGAAGCGGTGCGTTAGCTTTCTGGAAAGATCCTGTACTGCGAAGCGGTGCGTCAGCTTTAGTAATAAGTGAATTAAGGAGAAGAAACATGGAGAAGGAACAATTATTACAGATTGCAAGAGACTGTGGATTTGAGACTGTAGCGGAACTTGATGTCAGCACACTGAAAGCGCTTCCGGAAGTCCGGGAGATGTGCGCAGTAAATACCTGCGGAAAATACGGCGCTTGCTGGAGCTGCCCTCCGGGATGCGGAGAAATCGAGGAGTGCGAGAAAAAGATGAAACAGTTTGCACACGGCATTCTGGTTCAGACGGTCGGCGATATCGAAGACAGTCTGGATTTTGAAGGCATCATGGAAGTCAAAGAGACACATGATGAGAGATACCGTGAGTGCGTCGGCAAATTAAAAGAAGTGATCGGCGACCTTCTGCCGCTTGCGGACGGTGCCTGCACGCTCTGTGCAAAATGTACCTATCCGGATGAGCCGTGCCGCTTCCCGGATAAATCCATGTCTTCCATGGAAGCATTCGGTCTTTTCGTATCCGATGTCTGCAAACAGAACGGCGTCGCATACAATTACGGCCCCGGAAAAATGTGTTATTCCGGATGTTTCCTTTATAATGACTGATTTGTTTTGAGAAAGTTGATGGCAGGAAAGTATCATTAAATGACCAGGCATTGATTTATACCTGCGTTGCTCTAAAGAGGATTCTTAACGAACCGCCCGGACACAGTGCCGGGCGGCTTTGCTTTTTTCGGATGTTACGATATAATAGCTCCATATTTCTCGCACTCTGAAACAGATTATGAATGAAAAAGTGAATAAGAGAGAAGTCGGCGGAAGATATGAGCAGATGGCCTGCGAGTATCTGGAAGAAGAAGGACTTCGTGTGATCGAGACCAACTACCGGACGCGGGTCGGGGAGATCTTTATGATTGCCATTGATAAAAACGATATCGTTTT
>CAZOHB010000210.1:0-4040 GCA_964579345.1 uncultured Parasporobacterium sp. | reverse complement strand
TATTTAATTGTTGTTAGACTAATAATCTTAACTTAACGGCATTGGAACCGTCCCCCTGACTCAAACAAAACAGGTCGTGGAAGATCCACGACCTGTTATTAACTCATTAGTTATACTTACGTTTTCTGGCTGCTTCAGACTTTTTCTTACGTCTTACGCTAGGCTTCTCGTAGTGTTCTCTTTTTCTGATTTCCTGCTGAATCCCTGCTTTCGCACAGTTTCTCTTGAATCTTCTTAATGCGCTGTCTAAGGATTCATTTTCCTTTACTACTACATTAGACATATGCCGGAACCTAACCTCCCTCCAATTGCCTATTTATGTTTAAGCATAATTTTAAACACTAGAGCATTATATATCAAAACATCCTGTTTCGTCAATCATGAATTTTCAGAACTTTTCATGATGGAACAATGGAAAATCTTAGCTGCAATTTCAAAAATTAGCACTTGAAATTTTGTGAAACAACATATATACTATGCAGGTATTGTATATGGCTCGTTGGTCAAGTGGTTAAGACGCCGCCCTCTCAAGGCGGAATCACGAGTTCAATTCTCGTACGAGCTGCGAAACAAAAACTACCGCGGAAATCGCGGTAGTTTTTTTATCTCCATTTTTCGGTGGTTTTGCCGGTTCCGGATTATTTTGCCTTTACTTTCTTCACAACACTCCAGATAGAATAGTATTTCTTTCCGTTTACCGTCTTGTACGTGCGCACACGGACATAATAGGTTTTTCCTTTGGTACCCTTCTTCCAGGTTGTGGATACCGTCTTGGCTTTTTTGACGGTCACGGTCTTTTTATTTTTCGTGAACCCTTTATTGGTTGCAAACTGTACCTGATATCCGTTCGCAGAAGCATTCTTATTCCATTTCACCAAAATACCTGCAGCCTTTGCGGAAACCTTTGGCGTCGGCTTTGTCAGATAATACAGGGCAAGCGAATTGGAAACCTTGCTCTTTTCATCAGTGCTGATCGCAATCACACGATAGGTATAGCGGTTGCCGTTTCCAACCGCCTTATCCGTCCATGAAACAGTCGCAGCTTTCGCGATCGTCTGTGCAAGTGTCCATGCGCCGTTTCCGGTCTTTTTCCACACTTCGTATCCGTTTGCTCCGGCAAGTTTTTTCCAGGTAACAGTGACGCCGCTGTTCACTGATTTGACCGATTTCAGAACCGGCGTAAAATGCGTCAGCGGGACCTGCCATTTGTTCCAGTCGATCCGCTCTGCTCCATGGCTGGTCAGGGTCGAACGATCCCAGGTCTTGCTCGTTTCCGGATAATATCCGTTCAGCATGCCGCAGCCTTTGAATGTATTGGTTCCGTTAAAGGTCGGCGCCTCTCCGCAGAAATAAACTTCTTTCAATGCCGTACAGTTGTCAAATGCATAGTCACCGATTTCGCTGACGCCAACTCCGAGCGTCACCTTTTCCAGTGCGGTACAATTTTTAAAAACACCGGATGACTCATAACACTGGATGATCTGGACTTTATCCGGAATGACGATTTCTTTTAAGCTGATGCAGTCCTGAAAATCCTGTCCCTTCAGTTCGGTCAGATTTTTTCCAAGGGTCACTTCTTCCAGCTCCACGCATCCCCGAAACGCTTCCTGTCTCATCTTCGTGACACCGTTTCCCATTTTTACAACGTTCAGACTGGTGCATCCCATGAACGCTTCATAACCAACCTCAAGATTTGTTCCATCAATATAGACAGATTTCAGATCCGTGCAGTCTTTAAAGCAATAGGCTCCCATTTCTGTAACGTTTGAAGGAATCGTTACAGAAGTCAGGCCCGAGCTGCCGAACGCATACTGATTCGCGCCATCCGCGCCAAGATTCTTCAGTGTATCAGGAAAAGTGATCGAAGTCAGGGCTTTACATCCGAAAAACGAATGGCTTCCGATTTTCTCAAGTCCTTTTGGCAGCGTAATATCCGACAAGGAACTGCAGTCGCGGAACGCATCGCTGGCAATTTGTGTGATCCCGCTTTTCGGAAGGGCTACACGCTCAATTGCAGTACAGCCATAAAAAGCAGCACGTCCGATATAGGTAATGCCTTTTTCCATCGTGACGGTTTTGATCTCTGCTTTATACTCCTCCCACGGCAGATGATTTCCATAATCAAAGAAGCCATAATCGTACATCTTGCCGTCTCCGTAAATGTAGAGATTGCCGTCATAATCCAGAGACCATTTCAGATCTTTTCCGCAGTCTCCGCCAGCCTTATAGGACTCCGCCTTTGCAGAAATCTGCAGCACACTCAAAAGAAATGTACAGCACAGCAGACAGCAAAGCAGAACCTTCCATACATTCTTATTACTTCTGATTTCCATACTTCCCTCCAAAAAATCTTTTAAATCAATATGCAAAAAAGGGAACCGCGCACTGTAAAAACAGTTCCGTTTCCCTCTTGCTTATTTCAATTTTACAACGCCGTTATAAAGGATCCGCAGCTTATATTCCGGATAATCGCGATCGATATGGATATGTCCGCAGTACCATTTATCATAATAGATATTTTCCATGATCAGGTTCAGGAACTTCTCGACTCCGCTGTCATAATTCAGATAATCACTGTACAGGGAGAACACTTTGTCCCGCACCTTTTCCGGCATGGTATGGGTAATGATGTAATTGATGTTATTCTGTACGGCAGCGAGATTATCGAACGCTTCCCGGAACTCTTCATCCGAGGGCTCTTCCTGCGGCCACCAGCTGACATTCTCCTCACGCCAGATCTTATCCACACTCGTCGCGCCGCCCATCACAAAAAAGCGGGTGCCGTCGATCGTATACACCTGTCCGTTCATCAGGTGCAGTACATGCTCCCGGATCCTGTGGACCTTTCCACCGTTCCAGATCTCAACCGGATAGGAATTCAGCACATTATAATTTTCGTGATTGCCTGCCACAAAGAGCGTCGTATAATTACGTCCCTCATGCATATCCAGCACATCACTGTCTTTTTCATCTCCGCTCCAGACACCGCCGAAATCGCCGGCAATGATCAGATAATCATTTCTGGTCAGGAATTTCTGCTCCGGAAAATTATCGATGTCGATCTTTTGTACATCCATCAGCCGGTGCGTGTCGCCAGTCACAAATATCATGCAAACCTCTTCTCTTCGTATACATTCGCCAAACAAGTGTCATTTACATCCGAGCCGTGAAAGAGGTCCTGTTCAAAAGCCCGTAGGTTCGTTTTATTAAAGCAGCGGCACGTCTTTTCTCGGAACTGAGCAGAAATACTCAGCATCATAATTACCGATCGTTAAGAATAAAACGCATTTCCGGTCCTCCGGGATCTGGTATTTCGCCCGAAGCGTTTCGGTATTCATCGCGCCGACCGGCAGAAGCAGGTAGGTAAATCCGAGTCCGAGGGATTCGATCACCTGACCCATATATGCTGCACATAAGGAGCCGTCAACATCACTGTCTGAAAATACACCGATCACAAGCGGCGCATCATAAAACAGACCGTCTTTTCCGTCATTTACAAAATCACTGCATTTCTTCAGGAAGAACGCTGCGACATCCGGCATTTCCCTCATCATTCCCTTGCCGATGAGTTCGAGCTGCTCAAACAGATCTTTGCGGAGTTCTGCGATCTCTTCCGGATCATTCTTGACCATCAGCGCATTGTGCTGAACATTTTTCGCGGTCGGTGCATATTTTGCAGCTTCCAGGATACGGCCGATCTCTTCGTCAGTCACCGGGGTGTCGTTGAATTTTCTGACGCTTCTGCGCATCATGATATCTCTCCGAACCATATCCGGGGTGGATTTTTTGAAGAACTGGAATTCCTCCACGTCCTCGACATTATATCCGTCGCCGTCGATCATAATGGCATCTCTCGGACATACCGCAAGGCAGTGTCCGCACCACATGCATCTCGCCGGATCATGTTTCAGTACACCATCTTCGATCTTCAGACAATCATTCGGACATTCTCCTACGCAAGTCGCACACTGGATGCAAAGTTCCTGATCTAAAATAAACATATGATTACCCCTTTTTCCTAACAAATATTTCTATTATTA
>CAZOHB010000209.1:0-4090 GCA_964579345.1 uncultured Parasporobacterium sp. | reverse complement strand
TTCCAGATTCGGAAGCGAGTCGGTCGCCGAAATATCGGTAACGTCGGTCTCGCTCACACTGAGGAATCGGATGGACGGAATCTCTGCCAGCGGAGAAATATCCTCGAGCTCGTAGCAGTCGATCAGCTCAACCCAGATCAGCTTCTGGCAGTTGGTAAGCGGGGAAAGATCCGTGACCGATGCCAGCGAAGCAACCAGGCATTCCAGCTCCGTCATGTTGCTGAGGAAACTGAAATCCGTCAGCGCCTCATTGTGTCCGATGTCCAGATAGACAACGTCCGTGCAATATTTCAGAACCTTGCAGTTCTCATCATTCAGTCCGTATGTAATACGAAGAACCTGCTCGTCGGTCAGGAAGTCGTACGAATAGCCGGTGTTAAGGAAAATTCTCCAGACGATTTTTCTATCCGGATAATCGTCACGCAGCTTTGCCATTTTGTTATTGCTGATTCCGCAGTCATCCAGGAGTACATACTTGCATTTCGGCATGATATCCAGTGCTTCGCGGATTTCCTTCACGCCCTTGTTTCCGATGTCCGCGCCGTCATACTCCATCCGTTTTTTCTCGGTGGTCATGTGCTTGCCGAACAGGTCGAATTCGTAGTGAACCTTTGCATTCGGTGCCGCGTCCATCAGCTGTTTGACATCTGCTTTGGTAAGGGTGCTGCTGCCGTCCTCCGACATCAGTTCCAGTTCGGTAAGACCGGTGAGTTTCGAAATCTTCGGCAGAATCTCCGCAAGCTCTTCCGAAGTCACTCCCGAAAGATCGAGCTTCTGCGTCGTCGCATCACAGGTCTGTCCGTTGATGTCAAAGGAAGTCTCCTCTGCTTCACCCTGATCTGAGCCGGGTGTAACGCTGCCGCCCGGAGTCGCTGAACCGCTGCCTGCCGGCGCCGGCGTATTTCCATTGCCGCTTCCGCAGCCGGTCAAAGCAATCGCAAGAATAACTGTCAGCCCGGCAACAATTCCAATTATCTTCTTTGTTTTCTTCATTCCTGTACCTCTTAACATTGTACGTTACCTCAGTAGAATCATCGGCTTCATATTTTATCACTATTGCCTCAATCACCCAATATGTTTTTCGAAAAGTTCTTTCCCAAAAAAAATGTGCCAAAAATAAGAGATATGTATTCTTCATCCTGACATCAAAAAGCAAAAACCAGTTCACCTTAACAAAAATATAGAATTATTCAGATGTATACCTGCTTATCAGCATAGAATCTCACTGTATACAAAGCTTTAGGCCTTTGCAAAAGGAACTTGCTTTTTGCAGAACGTCAAGAACGAATACATAACTCCTATATTTGGCACATTTTTTAAATTTTTTTAATTTTCAATACACAACTCCTATATTTGGTCCGCCAAGGGAATGTCCTCTTGTTTTTTTATCATCGGATGATTGCTCAAAACCCATGCCCATTCATCCGGCTGACTGCTGCCTTTTTCACCGAATTCCCAGCTGCCCGAGAATGAATTCGACTGTCAGCTTCTGCTGCTCTGCTGCAGAGATGGATGCAGTGCCGTCGCCCTTCTGAATTCCGTAATTTCCAAAGCCGGCGTGATTGCCACCTGGGATTTTAAATTCCTGAAACCGGTCCGGAAAAAATTGTCTTCCTTCCGCCACTTTCTCCATATTCAGGACACCGTCTTCCGAGCCGTAAACGCTGAGTAGTTTCAGATGGTCGTCGAGCTTTTTTGTCGGATATGCTGCAAACAGAATAACTCCGCTTAGCTCTTTGCCGTGCCGTGCCGCATAATACGCCGCCATCGCCCCGCCGAGAGAGTGCCCGCCGATATAACGGTTTTCGTACGTATCAATTTCCGGGATCCTGCCTGCCTTACTCATTCCGAAAAATGCCAGATGGAACGGCATCTTTACAAGGCACACGTCCATTCCTTCCTCCGCAAGAAGATGCAGCATCGGGGCATAAGCGGTCTCCTCCACTTTCGCTCCGGGGTAAAAAATCAAAACATCGTCTTCCGAGATTCCATCAAAAAACCAGCCGTAACCGGTCTGTGTCACAGAAACGGAATCGTCGGATTTCAGTGCTTCGACCGCTTCCGGATCTGCTTGGTAATAGTTGGCTGTGTATATCAGAAATGCTGCAACCAGTATCATTAATACTCCCAGCGGGAGGATCCATTTAAAATGTTTCTTCATAATTCCGTCCTTCTATGATGTCTTTTTCTGCGCCGCGGGCAGAACGAATCTCTCAGATTTCCGCTCCCATCAGGATCACTTCGTTTTCTTTGGAAAAGCCGAAGCTCTCATAAAATGCCGGGAGGATACTTTCGCCCGCTGTGATCAGGTGAACTGCGACGATGCCCTGTTTTTTCAGTTCCGAAAGACAGGTGTTCATTAATTTCCTTGCGATTCCCCGGCGCTGGTAAACCGGATCCACGGCAAGATCATTGATCTCAAACGTCCGTCCGTAGTGGAACAGCATCGATGTTCCAAGAATGAATCCCGCGACTTCCCCATCTACAAGATACTCCAGCCCGAAGGACTGCTTAATCTCCATAAGCTCTCTGATATGGATCAGCGCATCTTCCGGTTTCCAGGGGTCATTCCATGGTTCGCAGGTAAAGGCTTTTGCGTAGATTTCTGCGTATCTGTCCACATGCTCTAAGGTGATGAAGCGGATTTCTTCACATTGTCCACCATCAGAAAACTGTACAAGTGGAGCGCCGGCCTCTGCCTGCGGATCGTCTGCGGCAGGAACGTTGGCATCAGCTGCTGGTTCACCTGCAGCGGAGATATTGTCGGACGCTGCTGCCGGGTTGCTGTCGATTTTGAGTCCAAGCTGCTCCAGGATTTCTGCAAAGAGCGAGCGTTCCTCTTCCGGAAAGTCCTCTATCACAATCTTGCTGAAATCCAGCTCCTCTTCTCCCATCTTATCTAACATCTGATAAATGATGGTCTTATGTTGAAAATCCGGATAGTGTTTTAAGATATGGCGGCACAAAATAAATGCCGCCTCCGGCTTCTTTTCCTGAAACTGTAATTCGGATGCCCTTTTAAATAATGCTACTGCTCGTTCCATAGCTGTTCTCCCAAAAATTAAGTTTTGCAGCGCGGGGAATGCAACGTGTACAGAAGTGCTTTATCGCGCGCGTTTTTTCTATATCAAAATCTTAACCATCATACTCTTCCGGCGGGATTCTTTCCACCATTTTTCAAACGATGGAGGAATACCGCGCTTCCATCATCTTGAAACAGCAACAAAGAAAAAGCCCGCCGCAGCGGACTTTTTCTTAAACTTGTATTTCGCTATTGCTTCTTTTTTGTTTACTCAAAGATGTGCGATTCTGAATCGGCCTTTACGCGAATCCTTAAAATCGGTTTTCATCTCGATTCGGCCTTTACGCGCAATCCCTACATCAGCCTTCAATCAGAACCGTCTTTTTCTCAGGTACTTTCGCGACTTCCTTTTTCGGGATCGTCAATTTCAGAACACCGTCTTCCATTTTAGCTTTGATGTCTTCTTCTGTCAGGTTTTCACCAACATAGAAGCTTCTCTGCATTGCACCTGCGTAACGCTCCTGACGGATTACTTTGCCCTTCTTATCCTTGGTGTCTTTGTCAAGGCCCTTTGCTGCCTCAACTACCAGATAGCCGTCTTCAAGAGTGATCGTGACTTCATCTTTCTTGAAGCCCGGAAGATCGATCGCTGCTTCGTAGCAGTCTTCATGTTCCTGAACATCGGTCTTCATTACATGGGCTGCGTGTTTGCCATACAGCTTTTTGTCAATGTCCTCGAAATCCCTCATTCTCGGGAAATCCATCCAGTCATCCAGTAAACTTTCTCCAAAAATACTCGGTAATAACATAAGTCATGCCTCCTTCTCATAAAAAGTATGTTTTACGATAATTCCTATGAGCATTGGGACGGAGGGTTCGGATCCTTTTTTCTGGAATCTTCTCTGTTCCTTTGTTCTAACTGTGTTATAGCACCTATTATTAGCAATGTCAAGAGGTGAGTGCTAATTCTTTTTATTTTTTTCAAAAAAAGGAGACAGGGAACTTCTGCCCTGTCTCCCTGGCGCGCGGCGCGGCGCTTTTATTTTACCTTTTTACTTGTCTTTTCTT
>CAZOHB010000208.1:0-4134 GCA_964579345.1 uncultured Parasporobacterium sp. | reverse complement strand
CATCAATGAGGACCACTTCCTTGCGGAAGTCATCGATCCGGATACGGGAGAAGTCCTTCCGGAAGGAACACCGGGCGAACTTGTTTTCACCTGCCTGGATAAGGAAGCGTTCCCGCTGCTCCGTTACCGTACGAGAGATATCTGTATCCTGACAAGAGAACAGTGTTCCTGCGGCAGAACTTTTATCAAGATGAAGAAACCGACGGGCAGATCGGATGATATGCTGATCATCAAGGGCGTCAATGTATTCCCAAGCCAGATCGAGACGGTTCTGCTGAAAGAAAACTATTCCGAGAATTACCAGATCGAAGTCTCACGTGAAGGCACAACAGATGTATTTGATCTTTATGTGGAACTTCTTCCGGAACAGTTTGATGATACCGTTAAATCTATTTCGGAACGCGAGAAGGCTCTGAAGGGAGCGATTAAGGCGATGCTCGGCATTGTTCCGAATGTACATCTTGTAGCACCGAAGACGATAACAAGAAGCGAAGGCAAGGCCGTTCGTGTTGTGGATAAGAGAAAACTTGTAGACTAATGGAAGGAGGATGTTGGGATGGCAGTAAGACAGTTATCTGTATTTATGGAAAATAAACCGGGGATCCTGGCCAATCTGGCGAAGATCCTGGCAGAAGGGAATGTAAATTTAAAGGCAATGACCGTGGCAGATACCAAAGATTTCGGAATTGCGCGGATGATCGTTGATGATGTGGACAAAGCACTGGTGATTCTTTCCGGAGCGGGACAGACAGCGAAAGTCCGTGAAGTCTGCGGGTTTATCGTACCGGATGAAGTCGGAGGTCTTGCAAAAGTCCTTCAGATTCTTGCGGACGCAGGGATCAGCGTAGAGTATATGTACGCGATCATTACATCGGATTCCGATCGTGCGCATATCGTAGCCAGAGTAGATGATAATGAAGCAGCAGAAAAGATTCTTACTGAAAACGGGATCGAGTTGCTTGAAATCTGATGTTTTTCTTTTAAGGAATTGAAAAGAGGCTGGAATTGCCTCTTTTTTCTTGTATAATAACTATATGCGGAAAAATAAATTTGAGAAGAACTCTAAATATTTTACCATAACAGTCTATGCGATCGTCGCTTTTTTAATCTGCGCTTTGCTGATCAAGGTGATCTTTCAGTTCTCTCAGGTATGGGGAGCAGTGAAAGTCATCATCGGAGTACTGAGTCCGTTTATCGTCGGTACGATCATCGCATATCTGATAAACCCGATGTATAAGTTCTTTGACTTTACATTCTTCGGGAAATGGCTCCATATGACAAAGAGGAGAACATTGCGAAAAACGCTTTCGCTTTTGCTCTCTTATATCATCGTTTTTGGTCTGATCGTAACCCTGATCTATGTCATCGTTCCGCAGTTTGTACTTAGTATCAAGTCACTGGTAGAAACGATCGGCACGTTTTCCGTGACCGTTCAGGGATGGATTGACAATCTTCAGGATCATTTTAAAACACTGAATCTGACGTTCCTGACAGATAATATCGCAACGATCGTTCCGAAATTGATCGCCAAACTGCAGGAGTGGGGGGAAGGTCTGCTGAGCGGACTGGTTTCAACCGGAGTCGGCGTGATTTCAGGGGTTATAAAAGCACTTCTGTCGATCATCATCTCTGTTTATATCCTGTCCGATAAAATGAACCTGGAAAAGAACCTGCGGAATGTTTATTACGCCTATCTGAAACCGGAAAAGGCAGCAAATGTATCCCGCCTGACGAGAGAGTGTTCGAATATATTCAGCAACTTCTTTACCGGAAAGATCTTCGATTCCCTGATCATTGGAATCCTGTGCGGCATCGGTATGCTGATCTTAAAACTGCCGTATCCGCTGCTGGTTTCCGTGCTTGTAGGTGTAACGAATATCATCCCGACCTTTGGTCCGTTTATCGGAGCGATCCCGAGTATTTTGATCATGCTGATGACTGGCTGGAAAGAAGCGCTGATCTTTACGATCTTTATTATCGTTCTTCAGCAGCTGGACGGCAATCTCATCGGACCGAAGATCCTCGGAAACTCAACAGGCCTCAGTCCGATCTGGATCATTTTCGCAATTACGATCGGCAGCTGGGTCGGCGGCGTTTTCGGTATGCTGTTCGGCGTACCGGTTATGGCGGTCATCGGTCATATTGCGGAAGAGTTCATCAACAACCGGCTGGAACAGAAAGGATTGTACAGTATGGTTGAGAGGGATGAGGCTCCTAAGACCCTGAATTACTCCGACATGATCCGCAATATGTTTAAGAAGAAAAAAACGGCAGCAAAACCGGAAGAAAAAGCAAAAGAAAAGACGAAAGAAATCGTAAACGAAAAAGAAAAAGTAAAAGAAAAGGATGAGCTGTAATTCCGATTACAGCGGAGGATGGTAAGATGGCTAAGATTGGATTTATCGGAACCGGAAATATGGGTGGCGCACTGATCGCTGCAGCCTGCAAAAGTATGGATCCTGCGCAGGTTTTGATCGCGGATCTGAATGCGGAAAAGGCTGAAGCGCTGGCTCAGGAATACGGATGCAGAGCAGTGCAGTCGAATGAAGATCTGGCAAAAGAGGCGGAATACATTGTGCTTGCGGTAAAACCGCATGTGATCCGTCCGGTTGCAAAAAGCATTGCAGGTGTACTTGCGGAATGTGCCGCAAACGATGAGAAAAAGATCGTCGTTACGATCGCAGCCGGAGTTCCGGTGCGTGCGGTGAAAGAAAGTATCGGAACGAAGATCCCGGTGATCCGTATAATGCCGAATACGCCGGTTATGGTCGGAGAGGGCATGATACTGATTTCCGGAGATGCTGATGCGCCGGATGAGGTTCCGGAAGAAATCTTTGATGAATTTACAGGGCTTTTGAAAGCGGCCGGTGAATTTGAGCGTGTCGCAGAAGACGCGATCGACTATACCACGGGCGTCAGCTCCTGCGCTCCGGCATACGCTTATATGTTTATCGAAGCTCTGGCGGATGGAGCGGTACAGGTTGGTGTCCCGCGGGATAAGGCGCTGAGGCTTGCAGCAAAAACCGTTCAGGGAGCAGCAGCAATGGTTCTTGAGACCGGGCTGCACCCGGGCGTTCTGAAAGATAATGTATGCTCTCCGGGAGGTTCGACGATCGTCGGTGTAACAACTCTGGAAGAGAAAGGATTCCGCGGAGCGGTATCACAGGCGGTGATCCGCGCGACAGAGAAAAACCTGACCCTCGGGAAATAATGATTGCTTTTCCGATAACAGGTTTTATAATAGGATGCTGAGGCCGGATGTTTGCAGAAGTAATGCAGCATCCGGCTGTATAGAAAATAAGGAAAAGGTCAGGAGATCTTATGAAAATCATTATTGCCGGCTGCGGCAAAGTCGGAGCAGCACTGGCAGATCATTTATGTGAAGAGAATCACGATATTATCGTAATCGATCCGGACGAGAGCCGGCTTAGTTTTTTGGCAAATACCCAGGACGTTATGTGTCTTGTCGGAGACGCAAAGTCTACGGAGATCCTGAGCAATGCCGATGTTCAGAACAGTGACCTTATGCTGGCAATGACAGCAGATGATGAGGAAAATCTGATCATCTGTCTGATCGCAAGCCGTATGGGTGTAAAGAATACGATCGCCCGCGTCAGAAATCCGGTTTACGAAACAAGCATCAGTGTTGTTCGCGATACGCTGGGTCTTTCGATGACGATCAATCCGGATTATGAGGCCGCTTCCGAGATGTTTAAGTCTCTGCGCTTTAAATCCGCAGGACAGGTGGAAACCTTCGCAAAGGGAAGGACTGAGATCCTGACCTGTTATGTCAAAAACGATACGCCGATCTGCAATGTCAAACTGAAAGACGTTTACAGCACGATCCACAGCAATGTTTTCTTCTGTGCAGTCAAAAGGGATGAGAAAGTCTTTATCCCGGACGGCGAAACGGAGATCAAGGCAGGGGATACGTTATCGTTTGTAGCTTCCCGGGAGGAGGCTGATCATTTCTTTAAAAAGATGCATTACGAGACCGGCCGCGTGACGGATCTTACGATCATCGGCGGCGGAAAGCTGGGCTTCTATCTTGGAAAGATGGCGGTGGAAAACGGGATCCCGCTGAAGCTCATTGATAAAGACCTGAAAAAATGCAAATAACTCGGCGCTGCGCTT
>CAZOHB010000207.1:0-4150 GCA_964579345.1 uncultured Parasporobacterium sp. | reverse complement strand
GCCAGCCGCGATCGTGACATGCGGATAGCACGTCTTTTTCACGATCAGCTCCCCGCCTGCGAAAACGGCAGCCCGTTCACAGACATTGGATACTCCGGTAACACTCTCGACAAATTCGGAGCCGGAAAACTCTCCCTCCAACGCGGAAAGCTGCTCCGCGCGGAAGGTTTCAAACGGTAATTTATGTTTTTCTGCAAAGCCCAGAAGACCGGGCTCTTCTGCTTTCAAGTCAATGCTGGCGATCCCGGCAACCGCGCGAAGATCCAAAGCGTTCTCTTTCAGAAATGAAGATACGGCCTCTTCGATCATCTCCTGCGGCGTCTCTTTCCGGCAGCCGATCCCCAGGATCAGGTCCGGAACGATCAGCTTCAGACAGCGGTCATTCCCCTTTTCTTTTTTCTGATCCGTGACATGGATATACATCAGATCTTCCTGTCCCTCATACGGCACGAGTCCCTCCGGAAGCGTCCCTTCCACCGGAAGGTCCGAACAGAAGCCGACCTGTTTTCCGGAAAGGATCTCGACAGAGATAAACTTCGCCGTTTTCCAGTTTGCGACAAGGAGTCCGTTCTCTCTGGCAAACACATCGACTGCAAACTTTCCTTCCAGATCGGATGCGGTCGTGATCACGGGATCCGCCCCTGTCATTGCCGCGAGCAGATGCGTATAGGCATTCGCTCCGCCGGCATGTCCGGAAAGCAGTGAAATACAATGCCTTGCCTGATCATCCATAACGATCACGGCAGGATCGATGGATTTGTGCCGCAATACCGGCGCGATCGCACGGACGGCGATCCCCGTTGCACAGATAAAGAGAAGCACTTCATATTCCGTAAAATGCTCTCTGACATAATCTTCCATCTTTCCTTCCAGAGAAAGCTCCGGCAGCATCTTCGTTTTCACGATATGCCGGAAACGGATCGAGGGCTCATGTTTCAGCCATTCCTCACGGACTCTTTCTCCGAGCTCATATGCATTTTTACTGCATGAGACGATCAGAACTTCCATGCTTATGCCTCATCCGTTCCTTTGCGGAATTCTGTGGAAAATCCCGGATCATACAGTTTGGAGAGTTTATATTCACTGTCCAATACATGTCCCACCACGATCATCGCAGTCTTGGTGATGCCTTCTTTCTTCATATCTTCCGGCAGATTGGTCAGGTTGGTCCGGAGGATCTTCTGATCCGGCCAGGTCGCTTTATAGACAACAGCAACCGGGGTATCCGGCTCGAAGCCGCCCTCGATCAGATCTGCTTTTACTTTCTCCGCAAGGGACGAAGAAAGGAACAGGAGCATCGTGGCTTTGTGGCACGCCATGGATTTCAGGCTCTCTTTTTCCGGAACCTCGGTTCTTCCTTCCGCTCTTGTGATGATGATCGTCTGCGAAACATCCGGCAGCGTATATTCCACTTTCAGTGCGGACGCTACGCCGGACATGGAGCTGACACCCGGGCAGACATCATACTCGATGTTCTTTTTATCCAGCTCATCCATCTGCTCCTTGATCGCGCCGTAGATGGAAGGATCACCGGTATGCAGACGAACGGTCATCAGGCCCTTCTCTTCCGCCTCGTAGATCACTGCCAGAACTTCATCCAGCGTCATATATGCACTGTCATAGATCTGACAGCCTTCCTTCGCATTTTTCAAAAGGCCCGGATTTACCAGGGAGCCAGCGTAGATGATCACATCCGCCTCTTTTAAAAACTGCTGTCCTCTTACTGTAATCAGATCCTCCGCTCCGGGACCTGCGCCTACAAAATGAACCATGCCGGATTCCTCCTTTTATCCTCGTTTTTGATATTCTTCTTTGACTGCCGCAAGGATCTCTTCGGCACCTTCCGTTTTCCCGAGCAGTCCGTAGTTTTCTGAAAACATATATACGCCGGTTTCCATCGCGTCCCCGGCTCTCATCCGGACGACCTTTGCGATCCTCTGCATGATCCGGTCCATGACCGGAGAAAGGATCTGTTCCGCGTCCAGATATTTTAGCATTTCTTCTGTGGTAATACAGCCTTCCAGTGTCTTAAGGAGCTCCGGAGAGGCTCCGCACATTGCTGCGTTCGCCGCCAGGATCTCCCACCGGCAGTCCGCAGTATGGGAATGCGTATTCATGATCCCCGCGGACAGCTTTGCGATCTTTCCGATATTTCCGACCAGCAGGAACTTTTGAAATCCGTAGGATACGGCAAGATCGATCGTCTCACCCATAAAGTTGCTGCATTTGATCGATGAAGAAAGATCCATTTTCAGGTAGTCCGTCACATAGCCCTGCCCATAGTTTCCCGGCGTGACCAGGAGCGTCTCATACCCCTGCTCTTTCTTCTGGCGGATCAGCGTTTCTGTGGTATCCACGATCGCTTTATCGCTCATCGGTTCGATGATCCCGCTGGTCCCGAGGACCGAGATGCCTTCCACGATCCCGAGGCGCGGATTAAACGTTTTCTTTGCCAGTGACTTTCCTTCCGGAATCCGGACTGTGATCAGGAATGTGCCGTTCTCATCCGCCGAATCCAGGACATCCGCCACCGCCTGAAAGATCATAAAACGGGGAACCTCGTTGATCGCGGCATAGCCTACCGGCTGTGTCAGGCCGGGCTGAGTAACTCTGCCGACACCTTCGCCTCCATCCAGATACAGATTCGGATAGCGGTCACTGCGGAATGCAAACTCCGGGATCTGCGCGTCCTTTTCGATCCGCCGCACTTCCGAATAGATCATCGTTCCGTGTGTGACATCCGGATCGTCACCGGAATCTTTTTGGATCCCGTATTCCGCATGTATCTCATCCGCTTCGGAAAGCACCACAGGAAACGTGACCCGGATCCCCTTCGGCGTCATCAGAGAACTCTCCTGCACCGGTCCGTACCCGGTCAGGTGAAGGGCCGCTGCTTTTGCCGTAAGGGCGGCACAGCTTCCGGTCGTGATCCCGAGCGCCATCTTCTTTTGGTTTTTATAAATATACTGTTCCATAACATGTACTCTTTCCCGGACCATGCAGTCAGCGAAAAAAATGAGCACATCATCTCTGCATGCTGCGCTCATTCTGAAATCATATCCGGTTGTAACAAAGCGCTTTATTGTTGTAGTTTTCCGCTTATTTTAGCATACTCGAGGATTTCCTGCACTGCTTTGTTGCAATCGCCGATCGCAACTCCCGCGTTAATCACGCGGCTGCAGCGGTCAATGGCTTTCTTTGCTTTTTGTACGTTCTCTTCGCTGATCCCGCAGAAAGGTTTTTCCTCGATGATTTCCGTTGCAAGATGCTTTGCCAGTTCATAATCAATGTCATTCGTATACAGAACACCGGCAATAAACGGCTCATTCTGCTTCTGCAGACGGCGGAATACCGGAATCCCGGTTCCGCCTGAAGAAAGAACAAAGGTATCCGGCTCGCCCGTCGGCCGCGGAAGCTCGATGCTTCCGAAGACCGGATCGTAGCTGCCGTTGTCGATCGAATATAACTCCTTAATATTATCGTAAGTGAAGATCTTTTCCGGCTCGCCGAACAGGGAGATATGATCACCCTTGACGCAGACGACTTTGTCCGAAATCTTCTGTGCAAGATCGATCTCATGCAGGGACATGATGACCGTAATATTTTTCTCCTTTGCCATGCTTCGCAGGATCGCAAGGAGCTCTAATTTATGTTTGATATCCAGGAAGGACGTCGGCTCATCGAGAAGGATGATCTCCGGCTGCTGGCAGATCGCGCGGGCCAGAAGGATCCTCTGGCGCTGGCCGTCGCTGATCGCGTTAAAGTCACGGCTCCCCAGATCCTCTGCATGTACTCTGCGCAGAGACTCTTCTACGATCTCCTCATCCTCCGGAGAAAGAATGCCGAGCCGACCGGTATACGGATAGCGACCGGTCGCTACGATCTCGTAGCAGGTCAGATACTCGGTCTTGATCCGCTCTGTCAGCATAACCGCCATCTTCCGGGAAAGATCACGGAAGGAAAGGGAACGGATCTCGTCCTTTTCCAGCATGACCGTTCCGGCAACCAGTTCCAGATTTCGTGAAATACTTTTCAGGATCGTGGATTTTCCGGAGCCGTTCGGTCCGATCAGTGTTATGATCTCACCTTTTTTAATACCGATTTCAATATCTTTGATCAGGGGCTTTTTGTTATAGCCGACTGTCATATT
>CAZOHB010000206.1:0-4170 GCA_964579345.1 uncultured Parasporobacterium sp. | reverse complement strand
TGGCTGACAGGGCAGGTCAGATGGATATGGCTATGTTCATCGACAGATCTGCCGACCATCGAGCGTTCCGAGGGTGATCGCACCGTTCATCATGAACTTCATGTTTCCGGTTCCGCTGGCTTCCTTGCCTGCAGTTGAGATCTGCTCGGAAATATCAGCAGCAGGGTAGATCAGCTGGGCATTCGAGACACAGAAGTTTTCGATGAAAACGACCTTGATCTTTTTGCTTACGATCGGATCGGAATTCACGAGCTGTGCAACGGTGTTGATCAGATGCACGACTTCCTTTGCGAATGCGTATCCCTGTGCGGCCTTTCCGGCAAAGACAAACGTATAATTGTTGATATCCAGCTCCGGATTTCGTTTGATACGGTTGTAAATGTCCAATACTTTGAACACATTCAGCAGCTGGCGCTTGTAAGCGTGGATCCTCTTGACCTGAATATCAAAAACGGAATCCGGATTGACGGTAATACCGCTGGTCCGTTTGATATAGTTCGCAAGACGCACCTTATTTTCGCGTTTGACCGCGCGCAGTTTCGCAGCGATCTCCGGATCGTATTTGTGCTCGGCGAGTTCTCCGATCCGGTCAAAATCGGTCAGCCAGTCTTTTCCGATATAGCTTGTGATCAGATCTGCAAGCGCCGGGTCGGACTGGATCATAAACCGTCTGTGGCTGATACCGTTTGTTTTATTGTTGAAACGGTCCGGGTACAGGTTGTAGAAATCCCGGAAGGTTTCTTTTTTCAGGATCTCCGTGTGGAGAGCGGCCACACCGTTGACGGAATGGCTGCAGATAATGGAAAGGTTCGCCATATGGACCATATTGTCCCATAAGATGGACGTTCTGCGGAGCGTCTCGTAATCGGTGATCCCCCGTTTTTCCATATCTTCACGGAACCGTCTGTCGATCTCTTCGACGATCATATAAACACGCGGAAGAAGTTCCTTGAACAGATCGATCGGCCAGCGCTCCATTGCCTCCGGAAGAACCGTGTGGTTCGTAAAGGAAATGGAATTTTGGGTCACTGTCCAGGCCTGATCCCACTCAAGGTTTTCTTCATCGATCAGAACACGGATCAGTTCCGGGATGCAGAGGGTCGGGTGGGTATCGTTGATATGGATGCTGACCCGATCCGGGAATTGATCCCATTCATTGTTTCCGTAACGTTCTTTATAATCTCTGATAATATTGCCGATGCCGCCTGCAACGAGCAGGTATTCCTGACGGAGACGGAGCTTTCTTCCCATACCGTCGGCATCATCCGGATAAAGGATGCTGGTCATGGCATCGATCTCGCAGCGCTCGCGCATCGCTGCAGCGTAGTCTCCGCGGTTGAATGCTGCCATGTCGATCGTTTCGTGCAGCGGCTTTGCATCAAACAGGTGGAGTACGCCGATATTTTTGCCGCCGTCTCCGACGATCGGAACATCATACGGCACTGCGCAGACGCACTGGTAATCTTTATGCTCAAAATGTGTTTCTCCGTTTTCATAGGTCCGGTCGACCCTTCCGCCGAAGCGGACGATCACGGTATCCTCCGGATGTTTTACTTCCCAGGGGTAATCGTTTTCCAGCCAGGCATCCGGAAGTTCCGTCTGTCTTCCGTTCACGATCTTCTGTCGGAAGAGACCGAATTTATAACGCAGGCCGACGCCGCAGCCTTCGATCCCGACGGCAGACATCGAATCCAGAAAGCACGCGGCGAGACGGCCGAGGCCGCCGTTTCCGAGTCCCGGATCCGGTTCGAATGAGCAAAGCTCATCGAGGCTGTCGCCCATTTCTTCCAGGCCTTCTTTTACAACGTCCAAAACGCCCAGATTATACAGGTAGTTTTCCAGAAGCCTTCCGATCAGGAACTCCATGGAAAAATAAAAAATCTTTTTATTATTTGTTTCAATCGACTCCTTTACATTTTCGGAGCGGATACTTCCGGCTTCGGTCGCGACCATATCCGCAAGTGCCATGTATTTTTCATAACCGCTGCATCTTTCGTAAGGTTTTGCGTAGATGCTTCGAATTGTCTGAATATAGCTTTTTTTAAAATTTTCCTTGCTGCTGAACATAGGTGTCTCGGATCTCCATTGGTTTTCATTATTTGCTGAGGCTTTTCTGAATAGTCTCTCTGCGATCATGCATTCCTCCTTTGTCTTTTCCAGATCGCACCGCCTACCGGCGGAATCGTGATCTCAATCGAATACGGCTGACCGTGCATCGGTTTTTTCTCCGCGGTCACGGTTCCGGAAACACACTGACCGCTTCCGCCGTACTCCTGTCTGTCGGAATTAAATACTTCTTTGTAGATTCCCGGTCTCGGAACTCCAATCCGGAATTTTTTATAGGTCTGCACACCGAAATTCAGGGCACAGATCAGTTGGCTTCTTCCCTTGGCACTCGTGCGGAGATAACTCAATACATTCTGGTCTTTGTTATCCGCATCCAGCCAGGTAAAGCCGGACCAGTCGTGGTCATTGCTCCAGAGCGCAAGCTCTCCTTTGTAAAAATGATTCAGGGCCTTGACGTAATCTTTGTGTTTCGCGTGGGCTTCATAATCCAGCATGAACCATTCCAGTTCTTCGTATTCCCGCCACTCGATAAACTCCGCAAATTCGCTGCCCATGAAGTTCAGCTTCTTTCCGGGGTGCGTGATCTGGTACAGGAGCAGGAGACGCAGATTTGCAAACTGTCTCCAGTAATCTCCCGGCATGCGTCCGATCAGGGACTTTTTGCCGTGGACCACTTCATCGTGAGAGAGCGGCAGGATAAAATTCTCATTGAAGGCATACATCATGGAGAAGGTGAGCAGACCGTGGAATTCGCTGCGCGACGGGAAATCCGTCTGCATGTAGCGAAGGGTGTCGTTCATCCATCCCATGTCCCATTTGTAGTGGAAACCGAGTCCTCCGTCATCCGGCGGATACGTTACGAGCGGCCAGGCCGTGCTTTCTTCGGCGATCATGCAGACTTCCGGGAAATACTTTCCGACCATGCGGGACAGATCCTGGAAAAAGCGGATCGCGTTCAGATCGCCTTCCGATCCGTCTTTGTTAAACCGCTTCTGCTTTGGATCATCAATACCAAAGTTCATGTATAGGATGCTGCTGACGCCGTCGACGCGGATCCCGTCTGCATGGAACTGCTCGAGCCAGAACATGGCACTTGAGAGCAGGAAGGAACGCACCTGACCGCGGCCGTAGTCAAACTTGAAGGTGCCCCAGTTCGGGTGTTCCATTTCTTCATACAGTTTCTTTCCGTTGAACGCGCAAAGACCATGTGCATCCCTGCAGAAATGGCCCGGGACCCAGTCTAAGATCACACCTAAACCGGCTTTGTGGGCGCGGTCGATAAAATACATGAAATCCTGCGGGGTTCCGTAACGGCTCGTAGCAGAAAAGAATCCGGTCGTCTGGTAGCCCCAGGAAGCATCCAGTGGATGTTCCATTACAGGAAGGATCTCGAGATGCGTATATCCCATCGATTTCGCATACGGAACCAGGCTCTCTGCAAGTTCGCGGTAGGTATAATATTCGGAGCAGTGCAGATTGTCGGGATCGTCTTCTGCAGCGGCATGCCGTTTCCAGGAGCCGAGATGCACTTCATAGATATTGCACGGCTCGTGGAAATGATCTTTCGACTTTCTGCCTTTCATCCAGGACGAATCCTGCCATTCATACTTGAGATCCCAGATAACGGAAGCCGTCTCCGGGCGCTGCTGGGAGTAGATCGCATACGGATCCGCTTTGTAAAGCAGTTTTCCTTTTGCGGTCTCAATCAGATATTTGTAGCACATGCCTTTTTTCGGTCCCTGAAGAAGACCGGACCAGACACCGCTTTCACCGACCGGTTCGAGATAATCGCCGCCGTCCAGACAGCTTCCTTCGCGGCTTTCCCAGCCATTCCAGTCACCGATCACGGAAACGCTTTTCACGAATGGAGCCCAGACGGTAAAACGGACTTTGTTCTTTTCAATATGGGAGCCAAAGATGTGATAAGCATGGTAATAATTGCCCTCGCCGAAGATGTATAATAAGTCTTCAGTTGGAGCTGAAGAAGTCTTTTTCAATGTTTCTCTTCCTTCCCCATTTTTTTAGTAAAATGATTATATCACACTCGTTCTGTTTGTGGGAGATGTATCTGATAAACTCTTTGCCTTTTAAAAGCTTTTGTGT
>CAZOHB010000205.1:0-4181 GCA_964579345.1 uncultured Parasporobacterium sp. | reverse complement strand
GGCAAAAGAAAAACTCCAAAAACGTTGAAAAATCAACCTTTTTGGAGTATTCTCATAGCGAGCGATAGACGGGGCTCGAAGGATGGCAAAAATACGCCTAAACCCTAATAAATAAAGGAGATTTGCATTCTCAGTCAGGGATTTCATAGTTTTTGCACTTCAAAACAGTGCTGTAAAAAGGGCAAAAAGCCTTGGTAAAAAGGGAGAATTTCAATTATTTCACGTAAGAATGTTTTCTTTTTTGTTCAGGGTAAAAAAATTATTCGTTATCCATAAGATTCCTTATCTTTTCAGATATTATTTCCTTTCTATTAGTCACAGGATGATTCTTCTACTATCTTCAAAAACTTCTCAATATTTAGATTCTGATTATCTTTTCTCCATGCGATTCCGACATCTACAAAAAACCCTTCTTCCTTAATAGGAATCAGTACAACCTTCTCTGTTGCAAAATAACTCTGATGTTGAGGAACAATCGTAACACCTGATCCGGCTTCGATCATGATAAAACCTTGTTCCACGCTGTCAACAAAAGTCTTGTCATGCAGAACAATCCCGTATTTTTTCATTAAAAATTCCAAATATCTCTGATAATCAGAGACCAGATCCGGGGAAGCAGCAATAAATCTTTCATTTTTGATTTCCGTAACGGACAGTTCCGAACGGTCTGCAAGCGGATGATTCATCGGAACAGCAAGGCAAAGCCGGTCCCGATACAAATGTCTGTAGTTGTATTGTTTGAACTCACTCATCATTGCTTTGATCGTTATCGCCATATCGCAAATCCGGTTTTCCATAAAATAAAAGGTCTGTGGGATACTGGCATTTTTTAACTCTAACATTACTTCAGGATATGCAAACATAAAGGCTCCGATCCAGTCAGGGAGAAAACTTTTAGCAGCAGCATCCAGAAAAGCTACGGAGAGCGTTGATTGGTAATCATTTGCAACAAATGCAGCTTTCTTTTGCATGGTATCCCAGGTATTTACAATCAATTTCGCGTCTTCGATGGTTGCCCTTCCTGCATTTGTAAGTTCTACAGACTGACGCGTTCGATGGAACAGAAGCGTTCCCATCACTTCTTCAAGCTGTTGAATATGTTTGCTCAGAACGGACTGTGTAATAAAATGAATCCTGGCAGTTTCGCTGAAATTCAATTTCTCAGACAAGGTAATAAATTCTTTCAGTATCTCAATATCCATATGCCGAATTACCTCCGTGTTTTCTGACTTTATTATATACACAGCAAAATCCTTTGCGTCAACGGATCTGCTCAAAAACAGAGGCAGAATGATCTGCCTCTGTTTCGCAAGAATTTTTTTATTCCCGATTTACTCCGGGAAATTGTTGAACTCTTCGTTCGGTGCGTTTTTCATAACCCGAACGTCCATGGTCTCGGTTGCGGTCCACCCAACCTGTTTTCCGTCTTTATCAAGGATTCTGCAAAGTCCTTCAAAAATCGTATTGCCCGGTGTCGGAATAAAGTTCTTTTTACTCAACGGTTCCACCGTATAGAATCCATCTTTGACCGGAAGATAATAATCCCATCCCCAGGAAGTCCAGGTATTGTCAAACGCGCGCGCATAACCATTCTGAACAACTCTGAAATGATCATGATGTTCCACTTCTCCGTTCTTTTTCTGATAGGTGAGTACCTGATATCCACCTGCAAAATTATACGTATTGATTCTGTCGCCATCTGCAAAACGGAAGGATGTCCACTCCCAGGATTTCGTCAGGAAATCTCCCCACTGGCGATCGATCCACCCTTCACCGGTTACAGTTGTGTAAACTTCTTTACCCTCTGCGTCAGTGTATTTGATCCAACCGGTGAACGGGAGCTCAGGAAGCGAATAGTAGAAACTTCTGTCATCCTCCGCACCTTCCTGAATAAATCCCTCTTTCCCGAGATGATCCTGCATCCACATTACACGGCTGCCGCCGGAGCATTTCAGTTCACATTCGAAAATATCTGTTTTTGCCTTAACATAAACCTCATCCCCTTTGTATTTGAAGAAGACATCCATACCGGTTTCCGGATTACACAGTGTCAGCGCATTTTCTTCTTCGTTAAAGGCCATGTCAGCCGGCAGGATGACCGGACCGCCACCGGACTTGAAAAGATCATCGTTGTAATCGCACATATGCGCCATCACCGAATACACCTTCAGTCCGTCCGGAATCATTTCCGGATGTCCGTCGGTTGCTACCTGCTTATAAATTTCAGATGAGAAGTTAAAGTTGCAAAGGAACATAAAATACTGATGTCCGTTTGCTCCTGTCATCGGCAGGGTTATATAATGCCATTCAAAAAACTTCGGAGACAACGCCTTGTGCGGTGTCCACTCTTCTTCTGCGCTTAAATGCGTTCCGTTGATTACATCATAAGTTAACTCTTTCATTTGTTTTCTCCTTTTTCTATTTTTTCAAATCCGGTTTTATAAACAACTATCGTTTAATGATTTACTGAAACCGCTTATATCGACTCTAACTGACCCAATGCAACCTGTGCGGCTCTTCTTCCGGCGTTGATTGCGCTTTCATAAGATCCCGTGTACATATATTCTCCGCAGAGAAACAGGCCTTTCACATCCTGGTAATGGTTGTCGCGAAGATCCTTGACTGCCGTTGATGTGCCTTCCTCCATGAGATAGTTAGCCTCCGGGAATTTTGCGGAATACCATCCTTCCACAGCCTCGGAAATACCCGGTATCGCCATTTCCATATCTTCGATAACGGCCCTCGCGATCTCGTCCTGACTTTTATCCCATAGTTCCCTTGCGCCGTCTTCATAGACAAAGCAGGAAATCGCTTCTTTTCCTTTCGGAACCGACTGTGGAGACTGCGGGGATTTAAAGCTCATGACACCAAAGTGGGAATTCAGATGTCTTTCATAAAGAGCACCGATTCCATCAAAGGAAAACTTGCTTTTATCCAGCATGATCAAAGTGGAAATGCAGGGGCAATAAGTCACTTTTGCAAGTGCATCCTTGAAGATCCACGGAGCATCTTCTAAGAGTTTCAATGCATGATTTGCAGGTGTGGCACAGATTACGCGTTCCGCAGGAATAAACCCGTCTTTTTCGGTTTCAACACCTTTCACCTTTCCGTTTTTAATTACGATACGGGTAACCTTTACTCCGGTTTTAATGCAGTCCCCGCAAGTATCGATGACTGCCTGCGCCAGGCTTCCGATTCCGTGCTTCATCAAACTGGCTTCACCCGCAAGAACCGTCCACATAATTTGTAGTCCAAAACCGATTCCTGCGTTCTCAGGATAACAAAGACCAACCGCAGATATGATAGGCTCAGCAAAATTCTTCAGAACTCCTTCGCCCCATCGTTCAATCACGAAATCCCGGAAGTTGCCTTTATCATCCCATTCGTCAACAAACCAATCGACAGAGCCTTCATACATTTTCCCTTTTACATGTTCTTCCACAAAAGCACAAAAGCTTCCGAAGTTTTCCGGACCGCCCATCTCCTCCATCCAGGCAACTGTTTTCCCCAGTTCCGGCAGACTCTCCGTAGGAGCAGGAATAATCAGGTCTTTTCCGTTGAACATGCGCAGTCCTCCGAGACTGCTGACAACGAGTTCGTCATCCATCCCCATATCATGAATCAGCTGTTTTGCAGCAATGTAGCCCGGATGAACCAGCTGCGCAGCCATGTCGATGTGGTATCCGTTTTCAGAATAGGTCACCATTCTTCCACCGGCAGTGCTTCTCTCTTCCAAAACAACCAGGTCTTTTTCACCTGCTGCCAGCAATGTCTGTGCCGCAGTAAGCCCTGCACATCCAGCACCGATAATAATCGTTTTCATAATCTGCACCTCCTATCTGAATGTCTGATCCGATGTTGCATTCGGATCCCATGCTTCCTTCAGTTTCAGTGTCCAGTCAAGGAAGTTGCAGGAAGCATCGCTGAATTTCTGAACCGTTTTCAAACCGCCGAACATTGCAAAACCGATACCGCCAAGATGTTCGTTGAACTGGATTTCCGCACAGTCATCTGAATATCTCTGCATCGATTCCGCCTGGGTCGGAATGACTGGATTAAACAGCATGGTCGCCTCACAATGTCCCCAGGTTCCTTGATCGTAATACGTCGCCCAGGCACCGTCTCCCATATCATTCAGACACATATCTTTCTTTATATATCCTTTTTTCACCCGTTCTGCT
>CAZOHB010000204.1:0-4217 GCA_964579345.1 uncultured Parasporobacterium sp. | reverse complement strand
AGGTTACAGAGGAGCCAGATCCAAACAGTATAGAATTGCAAAGCAGTCCGTAATGAGAGCTCTCGCTACTTCTTACGCAGGCAGAAAGCAGAGAAAACGTCAGTTCAGACAGCTTTGGATCGCAAGAATCAATGCAGCAGCAAGAATGAACGGACTTTCCTACAGCAAATTCATGTATGGACTGAAAACTGCCGGAAATACCATGAACAGAAAAGTCCTGGCTGATATCGCTGTTCATGACGCAGAAGCTTTTGCAGCACTGGCTGAAACAGCAAAGAACGCAATTCAGTAATCATTTTGAAAAACGAGGGCTTACGTATCAAATGCGAAAGCCCTTATTTTTTTAAGAAAGCCCTTTATATTAATCATTGAGCCGGAGAATAGAAAGAATGGAAGAGAACAAGGTTTCAAGAAATTTTATTGAACAGGAAATCGATAAGGATCTTGCGGAGGGAAAATACTCGCGTGTGGAAACCCGTTTTCCGCCGGAGCCGAACGGATATCTGCATATCGGCCACGCAAAGTCGATCCTTTTAAACTATGGACTTGCGGAGGAGTACAACGGAACCTTCAACCTTCGTTTTGATGATACGAACCCTACAAAAGAAGATGTGGAGTTCGTTGATTCAATCATTGCCGATGTGAAATGGCTCGGCGCGGATTTTGAAGACCGCCTGTATTTTGCTTCCGACTATTTTGACAAAATGTATGAAGCTGCTGTCAAACTGATCAAAGACGGAAAAGCATATGTCTGCGATCTGTCAGCGGATGAGATCCGTGAATACCGCGGATCATATGAAAAGCCGGGAATCGAAAGCCCTTACCGTAACCGCAGCGTGGAAGAAAACCTGGCATTATTTGAAGAGATGAAGAGCGGAGCAGTCGAAGACGGCGCACGGGTTCTTCGTGCGAAGATCGATATGGCTTCTCCGAATATGAATATGAGAGATCCGGTCATCTATCTTGTTGCGCATGTAACACACCATAGAACCGGAGATAAATGGTGAATCTATCCGATGTATGACTTCGCGCATCCGATCGAGGATGCTGTCGAAGGCGTTACACATTCTATCTGCACGATGGAGTTTGAAGATCACAGACCGCTTTATGACTGGGTTCTGGAAAACGTCGGTTTTGAAGAGCCGCCGCGTCAGATCGAGTTTGCAAAAATGTATCTGACCGGTGTGATCACAGGAAAGCGTTACATCAAACAGCTGGTAGCGGACGGAACCGTTGACGGCTGGGATGATCCGCGTCTTGTGACGATCGCTGCTTTAAGACGCCGCGGTTTTACACCGGAATCCATTCGGAAGTTTATCGAGCTTTCCGGTGTTGCGAAGGCACAGAGCTCCTCGGACTATGCAATGCTGGAGTACTGCGTGCGTGAGGATCTGAAGCCGAAAGCTCCGCGTTATATGGCAGTTCTGGATCCGATCAAACTGATCATCGACAATTATCCGGAAGATCAGGTGGAGTGGATGGAAGCTTCCAACAATCCTGAGAATGAGGAAATGGGAACCCGTAAGGTTCCGTTCTGCAAAGAACTGTATATCGACCGCGATGACTTTATGGAAGAGCCGCCGAAAAAATATTTCCGTCTGTTCCCGGGAAATGAAGTCCGTCTGATGAACGCGTACTTTGTCACCTGTGTGGATTACAAGAAGGATGAAAACGGAAAGGTGACAGAAGTTCACGTAACCTATGATCCGGAGACACGGAGCGGAAGCGGTTTTGAAGGACGGAAAGTCAAAGGAACGATCCACTGGGTCAGCGCACGCCATGCAGTAAAAGCGGAAGCGCGCCTGTATGAGCAGCTTGTGGACGAGGAGAGAAATATCAATCCGAACTCCCTGACTGTCATGGACAGCTGCTATATCGAACCGGAGCTTGCAAATGCAAAACCGGGCGACAATTTCCAGTTTGTCCGTCACGGATATTTCAATGTGGATATTCACGATACGACCGAAGACCATCTCGTCTTCAACCGCATCGTTTCCCTTAAGAGCTCGTTTAAGTTGCCGAAATGAGGATTGCAGCCGTGATGCTTGCATGAACGGATATAATCCGAAAACGAACAACGAACGCAGTGAGTTGCCGAAGTGAGCCTAGCGGCTCGGCTGTGGAATCTGCGAAGCAGGATTCCGAAAGACGAGACATTAGGCGAGAACGAACATGAGCGTAGCGAATGCGGAGAAAGTATGATTTCTATTATCTTAACGCTGCTGATTGAATTGGTTGGTGCCTTTGCTCTCAGCAGACTCAGTAACCGAAGAATGGAAGAATGTGTGCCCGTAATCTTTTCGGGCACCATTGTTTTTCTGTACATTTTTTATTGTCTGAGTCTTTTGCGGATCGGCAGGATCGTTTTGTATTGTGTCATCGCGGCGATGGTATTGCTTGCGGTGATCCGCCAGATCCGGCATCCGAAGGAATCGTTGAAGATCGGGGAAATTTTTTCGCCCGGCATCGTTTTCTTCCTCTGCCTTTCTGCCGCATTTCTGATCTATGCAAGTGCTTTAAAACCTGCAGTCTGGGATGAACTTCGTCTTTGGGCAGCGATGCCGAAGGCGATTCATTTCAGCGAAGCACTGCAGGTAGGAGAGGGGTCACTCCTGTATTCCACGATGCAGTCATATCCGCCGGGGATGGCGCTTTTGATCGCTTTCTTTACGGCGCTGACTTCCGGATACAGTTATGGCAGCGCATTCGCGGTTTACTGGATCTTCCTGGCTGCGCTTTTGCTGCCTGCGATGCGGAAGTTTGTTTGGAAACAATGGTATGTGATCGCCCCGGCGTTTCTGGCAGCGATCGCAGTCCCGTTTATCCTGACGATCAACAGCGGCGGTGCAAGCGGGGACTACGCTTATTTCTTTTCGAGCATGTTTATCGACCCGATCCTTGGATGCGTGATGGGACATGCCTTCTTTTTGGCAGTCCAAAAGCCGTTCCGGGATCTCTTTTCCACGGTGCGTTTTTCCCTGATCCTATTTATTCTTCCGGCCCTGAAAAACCTGGGACTGCTGTATGCGTGCGCGGCATTTGCCGCAGCGCTGATCCTCTGGCTGCTTGATAAGCCGAAAACAAAGTACTGGCTTCCGCTGATCCCGGCAGTCTGTACAGCGGCTTCTTATGTATCCTGGCAGCTGATCATCCGTTCTCTTGGAACGGGAGAATTTATCGATCTCAAGCTTACGGAATTCACTGCTGAAAAACTGGGAAGCGTACTGAAAGGAATCGTCACATGGGGGCATATCCCGATCCTTTGTTTCCTGGTTTTCTTTATCGCACTGGATCTTTTCGTGACGCTGTATTACAAAGATCTTTCTAAAAGAACCGCATTGACAGCGTTTCTTTGCATGCTGGCCGCTTTCCTGATCTTCTTCTACGGATATGTCAGCCATTACGGTCTGATGGTCTCTTCGATCCATCGCTATTTCTCGGTATTTACATTCGCTTCGTTTGTATATCTGTTCCTGCGGATCTTCTCTGTGATCGATCCGAAATGGAAGCTGACACTGAACAGCGATGTGATTGAAAAAGAAAAGCAACTGGAAAAGAGAGAAGGGAAGAAACCGGTCGGCAGCATCTGGGAAACGATCCTGCCGAAGCGGACGATGCACGCCGGACGCGTGATCGCCGCATCGCTTGTTCTTGTAATTGTCGCGGTCCTTTTGCTGTTCGGAAGCAAAAGCTATCAGCTCAAAAACGAATCGTATGCCGATGCGCAGAGGACGATTTCCGGCGCAGCTGCAAGCATCGGTCAAACGGCGTCGGCCAAGTGCTATCTGGCATTGGGCGGCGATATCCGCAAGGAGTCGCAGCGGCATGAAACCTATGCGCTGGAGGCAATCGGAACTTCTGTGAATATTCAGAATATCTGGTGCGACAAGCTGTTTAATGAGGCGGAAGATGGTGTCGTTACGGATCAGGATGAGATGACGGAGATCTTTGCAAAGCGGCTGCAAGAAGAAGGGTATGAGTATGTGATCGTTGCGCAGCCGGATGACGAGATCCGCTATGCAATTTCCAGGATCGCACCGGAGCTTCCTGACGTATCCGACGGAACGGTACTGCGCGTTGTTCCTGCCGCCTCCGGTTATGGTATCTCTCTTGAAACACCCTGAAACGCAAGTTGACAATTTACATTTCCATGCGCAAAATAATAATAAGGATGTAGTCGATTTGAATGTGCACCGGATGCAATACCTTAAATTTGT
>CAZOHB010000203.1:0-4253 GCA_964579345.1 uncultured Parasporobacterium sp. | reverse complement strand
TGTATTTTGCGATTGGCGTATTTCCATCTCCGTAGAAAATCGAAGAGCGTTCTACGGTAAGGATCATCTTCTTGGAGTTCTTTTTTGCGGAAACGATTTTACTGCAGGATTCATACCCGATCCCTCCATAATAGAAAAGCTTTTTCCCGGTCGTGCGACAGATCAGGTAGCCGTTCTGTCTCTGCTTTTTGTTTTTTGCGTACCGGTAGCTGGTGAAGAAGGAAAGGATCCGGTTGGACTGCTTCAGCGGATGCGCCTCACACCACTGATCGGTTTCCTTTTCGGAAAGGAATCTGCTTGTATCACCTTCGTACGATTTCGCTCCAAACATGGCGATCCGTCTCACCATATTCTGCGATTTCCCCATTTTGTTGATCTTCTTTGCGGAAAGATACAACGGCGTGGAACCCCGTCCTCCGTGGCAGATCAGGGATTCAATGACCCATTCCACCTGCTTTTTTGAAATCGATCCCTGTGTCAGCTTCTTATACTGGGATCCGGTGACTTTTGTATAAGAAGCCGATGATGCAGCAAAAGCGCTGACCGGCAGCAATGTGATGACCAGCATGAGGCAGATTGCAACTGCTAAAAATTTCTTTTTCATGTTCTTCTCCTATTCGATAGTTCAACGATAAGTGATGTAAATATTGTATCACAATCAGGCGTCTTTTACCAGATTGATCGCCCATTTGCCGGAACGGAGCATGAAGAAGCCGATGATGCATTTGACGATCTCCAGACAGTTGACCAGGATATAGACGACAACGATATCAAGGTTTGTGAACCGCGCCAGCACGAACGCCAGCGGAACGTAAGCGACCCAGATCAGGAAACTGTCGAAAATAAAGGTGATGATCGTCTTTCCGCCGGTACGCAGGGTAAAGTAACAGCAGTTCGTATACGCGAACAGCGGCAGGAAGCAGGCGATCACATAAAGGAAGCTGGTCGCCAGGCTCTTGACCATCGGCGTCGTGTTGTAGATGCTCGTGATCAGCGGGGCAGCAAGCGCAAGCGCACCGCCAAGGACGATGCTCATGATAATCGAAAGAAAGATGATCTGTTTATCTTCTTTGACCGCTTCTTCCGTCTTTCCGGCACCGAGGCGCTGGCCGATCATAATAGCGATCGCCGAGCCGGTTGCCATCGTCGCGCTGAAGAAAAGGTTACTGATCGTGGAGGAAATATTCGTCGCGGAGACGACCTCGAGTCCTCGTACCGAGTAGCACTGGTTCTGCATCGCCATGCCGGCAGACCAGAGCACCTCGTTGATGAGGAGCGGGGTTCCTTTCTTCGCTACTTCCTTGATCAGCGTCGCAGGAACTTTCAGAGATTTATAAAGCCCGGTAAAGAACGGGAACTTCTCCTTGTTGGAATGCGTATGAATGATCAGGATCGCGCACTCTGCGAAACGGGCGATAACGGTTGCAATCGCCGCACCTTCCGCACCGAGCGCCGGAGCACCGAATTTTCCGAAGATCAGAATGTAGTTTCCGACCAGGTTGACAACCACGGCGATAATGCTCGCCCGCATCGGGAAGGCCGTGTCATTGGTCTCCCTCAGGGAACTTGCATAGACCTGGGAAAAAGCGAACGGCAGCAGCTGCAGCATCATGATGTGCAGGTAGTTAAAGCTGTGCGTGAATGTCGCTTCGAGGTCCAGCGCTTCGTTTCCTTCGTGCAGGAACGCAGTGATCAGATCCCGGCCGCCGATCCAGAAGATCAGGGCAAAGAGGATAGCCGCAGCCACAGCGATGACCAGCTTGATGCGGATCGTGTCGCGGATACCTTTCTTGTCGCCTTTCCCGAAAAACTGCGCCGTATAAATACCGGCTCCGGCCAGCCCGCCGAAGATGCACAGGTTAAAAACGAATAGCAGCTGGTTGGCGATCGCAACGCCGGACATCGGCTCTGTGCCGACCTGACCGACCATGATGTTGTCGAGAAGGTTTACGAACATCGTGACGACGTTCTGCAAAAGAACCGGCGCCATGACGGTAAACACGCGTTTATAAAATTGTTTGTCTCCGATATATTTCTTAAGCATTTTTTATTTTGCGTACAGACGGACAATGTTCTGCATCACTTCGACTGCCTTTTCCATGCCTTCGAGCGAGATGTGCTCGTAAGGTCCGTGGTATGCGCTGCCGCCGGTTCCAAGATTCGGGCAAGGCAGACCGCGGAAACTTAAGGATGAGCCGTCGGTTCCTCCGCGCACCGGCTTGATGCACGGGGTGAGGCCGGCTTCTTCCGTCGCTTTCTTTGCAGTCTCTACAAGATGCATATGATCTTTCAGGATCTCCGCCATGTTGTAGTAGGTATCTGAAATTTCGACCTGCACCGTGTCCGCGCCGTATTTTTCGTTCAGGACAGCTGCAAGTTCTTCGAATTTCTTTTTGCGTGCTTCAAATTTTTCGCGGTCATGATCACGGATGATATATTTCATCTCGGCTTTTTCTACTGTGCCGCACAGATCGACGAGGTGGTAAAAGCCTTCGTAGCCGCTTGTTGTGCGGGGCTGCTCGTTTGCAGGCAGCATACCGTTGAACTCGCAGGCAAGGACAGCGGAATTGACCATGATGCCGGTAGCGCTTCCCGGGTGAACGTTCACGCCGCGGAAGGTAACTTTTGCAGCAGCAGCGTTGAAAGTTTCATATTCGATGCCGCCTTCGATATCGCCGTCGAGGGTGAACGCAAAGTCCGCGCCGAAACGGGAAAGATCGAGAAGCTTTGCAGCTGAGCCGATCTCTTCATCCGGTGTGAAGCCGATGCAGACTTTTCCATGCGGAGCGTCGCTGTTGATGAGCGCTTCCGCCAGTGTCATGATCTCTGCGATGCCGGCTTTGTCATCCGCGCCGAGGATCGTCGTTCCGTCGGAGGTGATGATGCTGCGGCCTTTCATATTTTTCAGATGCGGATAATCTTTAACGCAGATCGTTCTTCCGCCCGCCGGCAGCGGGATGTCTTCGCCGTTATAGTCTTCATGTACGAGCGGGGCAGTCGGCTTGGTGCAGAAATCCGAGACCGTGTCGAGATGTGCGATAAAACCGATCTTCGGCACGTTTTCCAGACCTTCTGTTGCCGGGATATTTCCATATACATAGCAATGTTCATCCACGTAGACGTCGCTGATCCCGATCTCTTTCATTTCTTCTTCGAGCGCGCGCGCCAGGTCGAACTGACAAGCGGAGGAAGGGGTTTCCTCGCACTCCTCATTGCTCGGGGTATAAATCTGTACATACTTTAAAAATCGTTTCAGAATTTTCTCTTTCATAATGAGACCTTTCTTTTTTACTATTTATAATGCACGGAAGCCCGTGCAAGTTAAAGAGTATCGCCCGTATGAAAGGAAGTCAAGTAAGAAAGTCCGGAAGCGGGCTGGAAAAAACTGCCCGGCGGGGGTATGCTTAAAAGCGTAAATAACCCCGGCGGCTGCAGGGAATCTGCGGTCCGGGTAACCGCATCTTTTGGAGAGAAAACTATGAAAACAAGAAAACAGGCGCTTGCCTTCGGACTTTCGTTCCCGGATACCTATCAGGATACGCCGTTTCGTGATCAGAACTGGCAGCTGATCCGCTACCGTCCGAATAAGAAGGCCTTTCTCTGGGTCTATGAAAGAGAAGGATTTGTCTGCCTGAATGTAAAAGCAGACCGGGAGTGGCGGGATCTCTGGCGGGAGACGTTTGCTTCCGTGATCCCGGCGTACCATCAGAACAAAGAGCATTGGAACACGATCATTCTGGACGGGTCGATCCCGGACAAGGACATCAAACGGATGATCGCGGAAAGCTATGACCTGATCTCCTACAATCCGACAAAACGAATCTACGAAGCGGTGCAGAAGGTGCCGAAGGGCAAAGTTGCGACGTACGGGCAGATCGCAGCCATGGCAGGCAATCCGCGGATGAGCCGCGCGGTCGGCAACGCGCTTCATAAAAATCCGGATCCGGATGGGATCCCCTGTTTCCGTGTTGTGAATTCAAAAGGCGAACTGTCCGGCGAATTTGCCTTCGGCGGACCGGGCCGGCAGCAGGCGCTGCTCGAGGCAGACGGCATCGAAGTCATTGACGGAAAAGTCGACCTGAAAAAATACGGGATCGATCTGCTGGAACTTGGGATTGATGCGTGAGGAAAACAAGAAATCATAATTTCGGAAATTGAGGCTTGAAATTCCGAGCCGAAATGGCTATACTATCATCCACGGGCACTTAGCGCAGCTGGGAGCGCACATCCTTGACGTGGATGGGGTCAGGGGT
>CAZOHB010000202.1:0-4318 GCA_964579345.1 uncultured Parasporobacterium sp. | reverse complement strand
ACAATATTTCCGAGACCTTCCGCAAGATCGCCTTCCGGGAAGGGATCGGCGATGAGCTGGCAAACGGCTCGAAGCGGATGAGTGAGAAATTCGGCGGCAAGGAGTTCGCGATGCAGGTCAAGGGTATGGAGCTTGCGGCCTATGAACCGCGGCGCGCGGTCGGTCAGGGTCTCGGATACGCGACGGCGAACCGGGGCGGCTGTCATCTGAACGCCGGATATATGGTTGTTGTGGAAGGGCTTGGACTCGATGTGGATTCGCTGACCCCGCATGGAAAGGCGGCGCTGACGATCATGTTCCAGAATCTGATGGAAGCGATCTCCGCCTGCGGCTCCTGTCTGTTCACCAGCTACGCGGTCTTTCCTGCATTCCTTGTCGAGAAGCCGAACTGGTTCCTGACCAAGGGAATCCTGAAAGTCTTCCCTTATGTGGGCCCGGTCGTCAACCTTCTGAATAAATTTACAAAAGCGGTGAAGCTGAACCTTCCGCTGATTCCGCACACCTATGCGCTGAACGATGTCTGCGATTTCCATGCGACGATCGGAACCGCGCTGACCGTCGGCTCGCACGGATACAACATGGAGCGGATGGCGAACATCATCCTGGGGCAGAAGACGGATGCGGATACTCTGCCGAAACGGCTGACGGAAGTCGCTTCGGACCCGAATGATCCGAAGACGAAGGTGCCTTTGGAGAAACTGAAGAAAGATTACTATAAAGGGCGGGGCTGGAAAGACGGCATCCCGACCTATAAGACGCTGAAGACTTTTGGCGTCAAGCTGTATAAAGAATATTATGATCAGGTCGTCCGCGAGGCGGCAAGGTAGGAAAAGGAGCGGGACATGGCAAGAGTAACCGTAAAATTGTTTGGGGTTCTGCGGGTGGATACCCATCTTGCGAAAGAAGAAGTCGAAGCAGACAGGCTCGAAGATATCTTTGCCCTGCTGAACCGGAAGGTCGATGAGATCTACGAAGAAAACAAAAAGAACAACAGTACGCTGAAACATCCGGATGCGCTTTCCTTTAAGGACGCTCTGGTATTCATCGACGGTGAACGGGTATCGAAGAAGAAACGACTTCTGAAAGACGGAGAGGAGATCTGGCTGCTGTCACCGGCCTCCGGAGGCTGAGTCTTCCACGACAGGTTGTTGACAGTGTGTTGATTCCGGAAGATGCGTCTTTCAGAAAACGAGAGGTAGGTTATCATGGCATATATCATAGACAGAAACCGCTGTGTGGGATGCGGAGCATGTGCATATGAATGTCTTTTTTCGGTCCCGCAGCCGATGGATGAAGATAAAAATAAGTATAAGATCGACAGGGAGAGCTGTATCGGATGCGGACAGTGTGAGAATGTCTGTCCGACCGGCGCGGTCTTTCCGGAGCCGGGTCAGCGGCGGATAAAAAAAGTGGAGATCGATGCGGAACTTTGCATCGGCTGTTCGCTCTGCCGCAAGACCTGTAAAGCTCAGGCCCCGGAAGGGGAATTGAAAGAAGCGTTCCGGATCGACCAGAGCAAGTGTTTCCGCTGTGGATTGTGTGTGGAAAAGTGTCCGAAACAGGCAATCCATGTGGAATACGAAGAAGAAAAGCCAAAGAAAGGGGCGATCAGTATGTATCGGTTGTATTGTAAGATCTTTCAGGCCGTGATGAAGGTTGCAAACTACTTCCTGGGTTATCGGATGCCGGAGTATATCGAAGGCGCCGGCTCTGTAAAAAAGCTGCCGCAGATGCTGAAGGACAAAGGTGCCGGAAAGGTTCTCGTTGTTACGGATAACGGGCTGATGAAGCTTGGTCTTCCGGAGGGTCTTTTGAAGGCGCTCGAAGAAGAAGGGGTAGAGTATGCGCTCTACAGCGATGTTTCGCCGAACCCGACCAGTGACGATGTCGAGGCCGGCTTCAAGATCTATCAGGAGGAGAAGTGTCAGGCGATCGTTGCCATGGGCGGCGGCTCACCGATGGACTGCGCGAAGGGTATTGGCGCAAAGGCGGCTCACCCGAGAAAGACGGTGGCACAGCTGCAGGGCATTTTGAAAGTCCACAAAAAGATCCCGCTGTTCTTTGCGGTTCCGACGACCTCGGGCACCGGTTCGGAGACGACCGTTGCCGCTGTCATCACAGATTCCGCAACGCATCACAAAGCTTCGATCATGGACCCGGCGATCCTTCCGAAGTATGCGGTGCTCGATCCGGAGCTGACGCGCGGACTTCCGCCGTTTATCACTTCGACGACAGGACTCGATGCGCTGGCACATGCGGTGGAAGCGTATACCAACCATAAATACAACACGCCGCTGGAAAATGACCTTGCGAAGAAGGCGGTCCGGCTGATCTATGACAACCTGCTGAAAGCATACAAAGACGGTTCGGATATGGAAGCGCGCCAGAACATGCAGAAGGCGGCGTTCTTTGCGGGCCGCGCGTTTACAAGAGGCTGCGTCGGTTATGTTCATGCGGTCGGCCATACCCTTGGCGGACTTTACGGAGTTGCACATGGACTGGCAATGTCGATCCTGCTGCCGCATGTCATGCGGGCGTTCGGCTCCGCGGCACATAAACGGCTCGCGGAACTTGCAGATGTCTGCGGCATGGACGGAAAGAACGATGCGGAGAAAGCGGACAAGTTCCTGCGCTGGATTGAAGACATGAAACGCGAGATGGAGATTCCGGAGTATCTGGACATGGTCAAAGACGAGGATGTCGAGCAGATCATCGAGTGGGCAATGAAAGAGGCGAACCCGCTGTATCCGACCCCGGTCCTTTGGGAGCATGACGATCTGTCGCGGTTTATTGCTTCGGTGAGAGTGTAACGCAGTGGAAGATATCCCGCGCTTCTTCAGGCGGCGGGCAAATAAACGCAGTGGAAGATATCCCGCGCCAAATCCCGCGGGAATGAGATTTGAGTATGAACTATGATGTTGTAGTAATCGGTGCCGGCCTGCTCGGGTGCTTTTCCGCCCGGGCGCTGGCACAATATGACTTAAGCGTACTGGTCCTGGAGGCGGAAGGAGATGTCTGCGGCGGGATCTCCAAAGCAAACACGGGAATCATCTACTCCGGCGTGGACAATAAACCGGGTACGCTGAAAACAAAGCTGGCGGTGGAAAGCTGCCGGCGTTTTGATCTGCTTGCGGAAGAACTCGGAGTTCTGTTCCGCAGGACGGGCTCTCTCATGCTGAGCTTCGGGCAGGAAGCGGACGATGTGTTGAAATGGAAACTGGAGCGGGGAAGGGAAAACGGCGTTCCGGACATCCGACTGCTTTCTGCGAAGGAAGTGCTGGAGTTGGAGCCGGAGGTTTCGGATGAGGTTTCGTCCGGTCTCTATGTGCCTTCGACCGGGACGGTCAATCCCTGGGAAGTCTGCATCGCCGCCTATGAAAATGCGAAAGCGAATGGAAGCTGCTTCCATTTTCATGAGCGTGTGACGCATATCAGCCGGAACGGGTCCGGTTTTTCTGTGGAAACGGAAAAGGCCGCTTATCGGGCGAAAGGGATCATCAACTGCGCGGGGCTTTCTTCGGATGTGGTCCGGGAAATGGTACAGACTCCGCTGATCCGTCTGTTCCCGACCGGCGCGGATTATCTGGTACTGGATACGACGGTCGGAGACCGGATCCGGCATATTCTCTTTCATGAAACCGAGAAAAAAGAAAAGGGCGTGACCCTTGTTCCTACGGTGAACGGCAATCTCCTGATCGGGCCGACCGAGCGGGAGGCGCTTCCTGACATGGCGACGGACGGCGGCGGGATCGAAGAACTGTTTACGCTTTGCGGGCGTGTAGTTCCAAACCTTCCGATGGATGTGATCCGGACCTTTGGTTCGCTCAGGCCGAATCCGTTTTATGTCCGCCGGGAGGAAGAACTCTGGGTTCCGGAGAAAAAGAGCATTTCCAATTTTACGATCCTGGAAGAAGAGGGTCTCTTCAGCTTTATCGGGATCAAGACTCCGGGTCTGACCTGCGCGGAAGGACTCGGGAAGCTGATCGCGGAAAAGGCAGCAGCGTTTGTTGGCTGTGACCGGAAAAATCCGGAGTATGATCCGACGCGGAAAGGCGGTTCGATCATAGCCGCAGCTTCCGGCGAGAGGGATCGGCTTACGGAAATGTCTCTATCGGAACAGAGACCGGAGCAAGTGACGGCGACCGGCGAAGGGGCGCGGCTTGCGGAACTGGCACAGCGGGTCAAAGCAGATCCGGATTATGGCGAGATCATCTGTCGCTGCAGAAAAATCACCAAAGCGGAAGTATTGGATGCGATCCGCCGCGGCGCAAGAACAATTGAAGAAGTAAAGCTGCGGGCAGGGACCGGGATGGGCCGC
>CAZOHB010000201.1:0-4357 GCA_964579345.1 uncultured Parasporobacterium sp. | reverse complement strand
GTCCAACATGCTAAAATATCTGGAGGCATCCGTGGAATCTGCACATGCGATCCAGTCGCTAACGGGTGCGTTATGCAGTATGGAATCTTTGACGCGCTGGGATGACCCGGAAATCGGGTTTCTTATGCCCAAACAGTTCATCAGACCGTTGGAGAAGAGTCATCAAATTTACAAGGTTGACTGCTTCGTTGTAATATGAATTATAAAAGAGGTATTTTTGTACAGTGTTTCACCGATGTGCCTTTAGAAAATACCAGAGGTTTTGCTTTGTATGATTCAGAACTTCCTATAATAGATATTAATGAGAATGATCGCCCACCGGGCAAATCCTTTTCTTTGATAGTAAATATGTAAAAAAGATACTGAATATTCAGTATCTTTTTGCTTTTGGTTTGTCCTTTTTGCAATTTTTCGTAATTATTTCGTAAAACGCTAAAATCTCCTATTTTTTGATTCTCGCCTCAAGGAAAACCTGAATTTTCGGATCTTCGGTTTTCCTTGATTTTAATGGATTTGTTGGAGCGGAGAAGCAGGGATTTGAACCCTGGCGCCGCTATTAACGACCTACTCCCTTTCCAGGGGAGCCCCTTCGGCCAGCTTGGGTACTTCTCCTCAAAGCTCGCAGAATTACGAACAGTCAATACTTTACACGATTTCCTTCATAAAAGCAAGGACTTTTGATAATTAAAAGCTAACAATTTTTCAGTCGGCTTCCAAGACGGCTGAGTATCTCGTTTGTGATCGTGTTTGCCGTTTCAGCGGTTCTTTCCGCGGAAGCCGGGCTGCCTTTGCGTGCATCAATGATCGTCACAGCATCTCCAACCTTCACATGATCAGCATCCGTCACATCAATGATTAACTGGTCCATACATAACCTTCCGACGATAGGCACATGCTGATCATGGATCAATACCTGTCCTGCATTTGACAGAACTCTCGGTATGCCGTCGCCATACCCGATGGAGACCGTCGCCAGCAGGCTGTTACGCTGCAGGATGCAGGTCCTTCCGTAACCTACCGGGTCACCTTTCCGGACGGCCTGGATATGGGTGATCCTGGACTTTACTGTCAGAACAGGTTTCAGATCCGGGGAGAGCACAGTCTTATCAGCCGAAGAACTGAGAACTCCGTACAGTGCTACGCCGCAGCGGACATAATCAAATTGTAGCTCCGGATAATTCAGCAGACCGTAGCTGCTCTGGATGTGCGCCTTTGGAACGGAGATGCCGCAGTCTTTTAATTCCTGAATCAGGCTCCGGAATCTTAGAATCTGCAGGTTCGTAAATGTGACATCCGCGATTTCCCTGCTGTCAGCACACGCAAAGTGTGAAAAAATACCGGTCACACGCAGATTCTTCATTCGAAACACTGACTGCACGTCCTCTACAGAATCGAAAGGGATACCTAAACGGTGCATGCCGGTATCGATCTTCAGATGTACGTCGATGCTGACGCGTTTCCTGTTAAGTGCCTCTGCATGTGCGTGATCAACCGCTGTTTGTGTGAAACGATATCTTCTGATCTCACGGATCCGCTCCGGATCTGTATAGCCAAGGATAAGGATATCTCCGCGGATGCCGGCTTTCCGCAACCGGATTCCTTCATCAATCGTCGCAACCGCAAATGCGCGGATGCCGATTTTGTATAAATGCTTTGCAACGGTATACGCTCCAAGTCCGTAGGCATCGGCTTTTACTACAGCCATCAATTCACAGTTCTCCGGCATAAGCCGCTGCACTTCACGGACGTTATGTTCCAGATTCGCATGATTGATCTCGATCCAGGCCCGATTATTGAAATTCTTTGTTTTCATAGGCGCTCGTGGATTTCAATGATCCGCCCGACCACGTCCGCAAAAGATAATCCAATCCCTTTCATCATGCCTGGAAATCTGCTGTGTGCTGTCATTCCGGGAATCGTGTTAACCTCGTTGAAAAATAGTTCGTTCCGGTCTGAAAGAAACATATCCACACGAGCAAAGCCGGAACAGCCAAGAAGACGATAGATTTCCCCGGCTGTTTTTCTGATCCGGGATTCCGTGTCTTTGTCGATTCGGGCAGGCATATGTATTTCCGAGGTCTCCAGCGTATATTTTTCATGAAAGTTAAAAAAGCCGCTGCTCAATTCGATTTCGTCCACCCGTCCGATGATAAGCTCATCGCTTCCCATAACTGCGCATCCAACTTCGCGTCCACGGATCTCTTCTTCAACGATCACTTCGGAATCATAACGAAAGGCAGCCTGGATCGCATCTACCAATTCATCCGCTTTGCGGACATGTGAAATTCCGATCGAGGAACCGGAACGGACCGGTTTGACAAATAACGGATAAGAGAGGGATTTTCGAATCTCCGACAGAGATTCTGCCAGTTCTGATTTGCGGAAAGTAACTGATTTCGGAGTCCGGATGCCTGCTCGTGAGACCAGCTTATGAGCCCGGTCTTTGTCCATGCAAAGGGCAGAGGAGAGCATCCCGCAGCCGATCACCGGAATCCCTGCCAGCTCAAACATCCCCTGAACAGTTCCGTCTTCGCCGTTCTTTCCATGGAGTACCGGAAATACAAAATCCATCGGAAGCGGTGATACGATACGGTCAGCGGCGTCTGTGGTGAACAGTCCCGGATGGAATGGATCCATTGAAAAATAGAGAGGAGAAACGAAGGACGGATCTGTAAACCAGGTATTATCTTCAATCTTCTGATAGTCGCCTTTGTACAGATACCATTTCCCGTTTCTTGTGATTCCGACCGGAAGTACATCATATTTGTTCGCATCAATTGCGCGCAGTACAGCCCCGGCGGATTCCAGAGATACGCTGTATTCCGTTGAGTTTCCCCCGAACAGTACTGCAATCGTTTTTCTTTTCTGCATAATAAAAACCATCCTTTATTTGTTACTGTTGTTGTATCAAATAACAGGATGGCTTTTGTGCGTTAATTCTGTGGAATTTCTGACGATTTTCCTACGAAAGCGGAAGAGAAACGGTAAAGACTGTTTGATTGTCTGCGCTGGAAGCTGTAATCGTTCCTCTGTGGAGCTCTACGATCTGCTTTGCAATTGCAAGACCAAGTCCGGCACCTCCCGAGCTGCTGCGCGCAGCATCGATCCGGTAGAATTGTTCAAAGATCCGGTTCAGCTTTTCTTTCTCTATCGTATCTCCCTGATTTGTAAAATCCAGACAGATTTTTGACGGATCTGTATTCGTTTCTGATAAAGAAATCGTTATTACTGAATCAGGATAACTGTAGTTGATAGCATTGCGGAGTATGTTATCGAAAACTCTCTGAAGTTTATCCGGATCACACTTCAGTTTTATCGGGTCTTTCACCAAAAGATCACAGGAAAGGCCCCTGTCCTGGAGCATCGGAAGAAATTCAAAAACAGTCTGTTCCAGCATTCTTGTAAGGTCGACTGTCTGGTAGTCCAATGTAATATTCGACAGATTGAATCTGGAAATCTCAAAGAATTCATTGATCAGTTCTTCCAGCCGCTCTGACTTTTGCAGCGTGATATCCAGATATTTCCTGCGTGTATCTTCCGGAAGATCGTTTGCATCCTGCAGAAGATTCAGGTATCCGATCACGGACGCGAGCGGCGTTTTCAGATCATGGGCAAGATACATGACCAGATCGTTTTTCCGCTGCTCGGCTTCTTTGGCTGCTGTTGCATTCCTCAGCGATGTCTCCCTGACTAAGTTCAGCTCATTCTGTACCTCAATCAGATTTTCCGGCAGAATGATCATTTCGGCTTTTGGCTCAGAAAGATTTTTTGCAGCTTCCAGAGTGATATCTACATAGCTTAAGGATTTTCGTATCGTGACATATGTCAGGATCAACGTGCCAATGACCATACAGATCACAATTATCCAAGGAACGTTCTCATACAGCTGCTCCAGAAGAAAATAAAACGGGCTCTCGTAGTTCCAGCTGATCCGTTGCGCGATGAACCGGAAGAAAAAGTACAATACGATTAATCCGGCAAACATGATCAGCCAGGTGACCACATAACGAACCATGATGCGTCTTGACAGTTTAGAATAATGATTGTTCATTTGCTTACTCAATGGTATAACCAACTCCCCATACAGTTTTTATATATTTTGGATTTTTTACAGGCTCCTTCATTTTCTTGCGCAATCTGCCGACATGCGCCATAACCGTATTATTACTGTTAAAGTATTTTTCCTTCCACACTGCTTCAAACAGTTCTTCTGAGGTGACTGTTTTCCCCTGATGACAGCATAGGTACCAGAGAATATCAAACTCGATCGGAGTCAACTGCAGATCCTTCCCGAACAGGACACATTTGTGACTTTCCCGGTTGATCTGAAGACCACGGATGTCGAATTCCGTTGGTT
>CAZOHB010000200.1:0-4383 GCA_964579345.1 uncultured Parasporobacterium sp. | reverse complement strand
CATCACCAAGATCCGTAATAAAAAATGACATAAAAAAACCTCCTTTTTGCCGGAGATTACTTGATAGAATACTTTGCTTCCTTACGTCGGCATTAACCGAATCAAGTAATAAGGGTCGTCTCAGACATCTCAGCCCCTTTGCGGAGCTCCCCTAGCAATAAAATAAAATATTAAATTGTCATACTGACCAGCAGTATGGAATTATGCTACTCGTTACATGCGTTTTTGTCAACTGCCTATTTCTGAAGCATCAGTAAGTATGTTCTTAAGACTCAGTAAATTATTTTTTAAGGATCAGCAAATATTTTCTTAAGAAACAATAAAAAAAGACAGGGATACCAAAGGCAGCCCTGTCTCTATTATCTGTTGAATTCTTTTTAGTTTTCTTTCAGCATCTTCTTTGCTTTGCCAAGGAAGATCAGATACAGGAAGTAAATGATCAGAGTCAGGATCGATGCAACCAGCTGAAGGATGCCGGCAACCGTACTTGTTGCAGCGTTTGCTCCGAAGAATACCGGAATGACATTTACAATGATCTGGATCACATAGATTACGATCAACAGAGTCAGATACGTATTTCCTTTGGAAACCATATCCGGTCTGTTCAGCTGTTTCGCCAGATTTTGGACACCATTGATAATACGGTTGCGATCATGGAGAAGATATTGGAAATCGTCAATACCAGATTGTCCCAGATACTCGTAGCTCCTGTAGTGGAGGAAACAATACTTGCAACAAAAGTCAAAATCAACGAGAACAGAATAAACAGGAACGCCTTGTTAAAAAGCCCCTCATCTTTCGAAGCACGTTTCGTTCCAACCATAAGGAGAATCAGACTGATCAGCATGAGAACGAAGCCAGCAATGCCAAAAACAAGTGCTCCAGCACCACCTACGAGCAGCCCATCACCGGAAGAAGCTGCAATAGAAGCAAGCGAAACGATTGCAAAGATCGCAACGACGATCATGCATACAGATCCAATCAGAGAAAGGATTTCCGCTGTGAAGATTTTCTTTACTCCCTGATAAGCATTTGGATATTTCATATTAAAAGTCTCCTTTCAAGTAAGCTTTAAGCAGAAGCTTTTTCGCTTAATATTCTTCAGAATTTTATCATAGTCATGATGATTATTCAATCAAAAGGAGACAGAGTGTGATTTCTGTCTCCTTCCCTCCCCGAGAGTGTTTCACCTCGGGGCAGCCACACGCCCCACGCAAGGAAGTCTGGTATCGCGCATGCACCGCGAGGCGCAAGCGCCACACGCACCGTCCACGGGGTTTAAAATGATTTATTCGTCAAATTCGCCGTAAGAGGAATAATCAGCGATATTGATCGGGATTACTTTTTCTCCGGTTTCTGCTCCGTCTTTGACAGTGACGAAGCACAGAAGATTGGAACCTGTCGTGCCGTCTTCGGAAACCTTAGCCGCCTTCACTGCCGCATAGATGGTTTCGTTCTCCGCCGTTGCGCTTCCGACATATACCATCATCTTCTGCTCTTCCAGCGTTTCATATGCTGAGAAATGAGAAGCCGCTTCTTCCGTCAGCTCCGGGCCGCCGAGATGCGGTGTCCATCCGCCCGCGAGCATTTCCTGACCCGGATCTGTACTCTCATCATAAGAAGCTTTATCAACAGCCATCTCATATTGTTTATCAAGATCCATGTCTACAAAGCCCTGCACCGTGCAATTACCCTGGAGATCCTGATAGATCGTGACCACCTTCAGTTCCACAGCATCCGGGTTCTCCGACGGAGCTTCCGACATCAGGATCGCATAGTTCGTGCCTGCTACGACCTGTGTGCCAAGAAGCGCGATCGGATGAAAGACGGAAGATGCTGTATAGGTTTCAAACGCCTTGTCGAAAGCTGCCTGTGCATCTTCCTGCATGCCGGTCTGATCCGTATAACTCCAGACAGCACTCACTCCCGTGCTTGCCTCTTTTGCTCCGGACGGAACCATCTGCTGCGAGGAAGAGCCCTGACCAGCTCCGCTCCCTGCCGCCTTTTCCTGATTATTACCACATCCAACTGCCATCACACTTACCATTAATACAGCCAGTAAAACAGCCGCTCCTTTCCTGATCATGTTCATGGAAACTACCTCGCTTTCATTGTCTTCTAATATTATAGACCCTCTCGCGTGGAAATTACTACTCTCACGTGCCGTAAACCAACGATTCTGTATAAAAAAAAGAGCGATCATCGCTCTTTTTCATGTCCGGCATAGGTTTACATCGATTTCGAACGATCTCCGCTATACACAATCGTTCATTTTTGACACCTGACTTTTCTATCCGTCGGTATTTCCGTTTTCTACCGGCGTCATCCGCTTTTAATCATCATCGTCGTCCGAATCGTGATCATCATCCTGATCGTCGTCATCGTCCCGATCATCGTCAGGATCGTCATCATCCTCGTCATCGCTGCGGTCATCTGCATCGTCAATATCATCCTCGTCATCGAGATCATCATCTTTATCATCATCGATATCATCACGATCATTTGCGTCGTCATCGTCATCAGGCTGTTCCGCCTCGTCCGCCGCTTCAATATTCTCAAACAGGATCTCGCCGGTCAGAGCATCAATATCATACTCATACTCGGATCCGCCATAGTCAAATTCCACCTCATAAACGATCCGGCCGTCCTCACAATCAAACTCCGCCTTTAACCCTGCCGCCTGCTTCTTTGTAATTCCGGCTTTTTTCAGGGCGATCGCTTTTGCCTCTTTCATGCCGATATATTGGCTGGTGTCCGTCTTTCCATAAACGCCTTCGTTGCTGACCTTTTTCTCCTGTCCGAGAAGAATCAACTCCTGTGTAGAAAGTTTCAGTAAAGACTCTTCGGTCAGCTTTCCATTTCCGCTTGCAAGGAGCGCACGGATCAGCCAGGCCTTGCCGAGTGAGATGCCGTGTTCTTCCGCATAGTCTTCAAGCGCGTCGTCATCTTCGACAAACTGACCGAGGATCGCGGCATGAATGATCGAATCATCAAGATATAAACTCATGCTTTCCATCACAGACTTCTCGATCTCTTTTCCGCGTGCGGAGTCCGATGCCCGAACTGATAACAGGACCGAATTCGAAGTTTCCGTAAGATAGCCATGGGTCAGCATCGAACCGATGATCGCGTTGCAGGCCACGTTGATCTTCGTGCCCTTCAGATCCATATCTGCAAGGATTCCCGTTCCCTCTTCGTTCAGCGCCGTTGCGGCCATAACCTTTTCATTGGCGTCGATGGAAAGCTCAATGCTCGGGTTTACATCCAGCCCGACGACAGCAACAGGTTCCTTTTTCCCAAGGCCCGGAATCAGAGCAAAGCATCCGATCACGAGCACAACGATCGCCGCTGCGAGAATTACAAGACGATATACCTTCGCGAACCCCTGCGAGAACTGAATTGCCGGATTTTCCGGTGCATTTGTGTTTGCTCCCTCCACTTGCTCGTTAATAGCAGTGGTTTCCGAATTCAATTCACCCACTTCGTTTTTGTCTGTCTCCTCTGCAAGCAGCGCATCCCGCAGCTGCGGTGCCGTCTTCTCAGAAAGCTCCAGCTTCGTCATCAGCTGATCGAGCATGTCCGGCGTGCCGGCGTTCACTGCCCTCTCGAGAGCCTCTTCTATTTTCTTGTCTGATAACTTTTCAGTCATCTTTTTCGCCTTTCTATCTAATCGCGAAACTATTGTTTCTTCCTTTGTTTATTTTCCCGCATTTTCGTCCGAATCTTCGATCGCTTTCCGCAATTTTTTCAGTGAGCGATTGTATTTGGAAAGGACCGTCCCGACCGGTACCTCCAGGATCCCGGCAATTTCCTTATGCTTCAGACCTGTCATCGCATGGAGGATCACGATCTGGCGTTCTTCGAATTCCAGGATCTCTATCGCCTTTTCCAGAACGTGCCGGTCCAGAGCCGCCTCTACTCCATCCGAAACATAGGCCTCGCTTTCATACTCTGAAATATCTTCGCACACACGGCCTGCGCGGATCTTGTTATAGCTCAGATTCCGGACGATCGTCAGGATCCAGGCCAGCGGCTTCCCGCCGGGCCGGTAGGTGACGGCGCCTTCATACGTTTTGATGTACGCCTCCTGCATCACATCTTCCGCATCCGCCCTGTTTTTCAGGATGGAGAGCGCGAATCCGTAAACTGCGCCAGCGGTCTGGTGATACAGGTCCTGAAAGGCCAGGCCGTCCCCCTGCGCGATCCGAATGATTAAATTTTCATCAAGGTCTGCTGCCCGCATCTGTTTCTTTTCCTACTTAAACTTACCTGTTCCTGCCCGTGCTTCCTGTTACCGCCGGATCAGTTCCTTCTCAAAGCTGATGATCTGTCCCGTTGGTGCAAGCACGTCATACTCATATTTATAGCTGCCCTTGCGGAATT
>CAZOHB010000199.1:0-4393 GCA_964579345.1 uncultured Parasporobacterium sp. | reverse complement strand
ACCCATGGAAGTTTCAACAGATTTTCCTCCGTCAACTGCGCAGATGGAAGCACCGTTTCCAAGGTGGCAAACGATGATCTTCGCTTTGTCATAATCCATTCCTAAGATCTCAGCGGTTCTCTTGGAAACATAGGAGTGGCTTGTGCCGTGGAAACCATATTTTCTGACTTTATCTTTCTTGTAGTACTCATAAGGAATACCATAAATGAATGCTTCTGCCGGCATGGTCTGATGGAAAGCGGTATCAAATACACCAACCATCGGTGTGTTCGGCATCAGTTCGCGGCAAGCGTTAACGCCGATGATGTTTGCCGGGTTGTGAAGCGGTGCAAGGTCATTGCAGCCTTCGACTGCTTTGATGACTTCATCTGTGATCAGTGTGGATGCTGCGAATTCTTCGCCGCCGTGTACCAGACGATGTCCCACAGCTCCGATCTCGGAAAGATCTGCAATAACGCCGTTTTCTTTGTCTGTCAGAGCATCAAGTACGATCTGGATGCTGGTCTTATGATCCGGCTGATTGATCTGAGATACCTGCTTGTCACATCCTGCCTTCTGGTAGGTGAACATGCCGTCGATTCCGATTCTTTCGCAAAGACCTTTTGCAAGAACCTGCTCGGTATCTGAATCGATCAGCTGATATTTAAGTGATGAACTTCCGCAGTTGATAACTAAAATTTTCATTTTTTTCTCCCTATCCGGTTAATTATTAACCAATTTCTCTTCCTGATTTATTTATAAAGCATGGGTAATGCTCTAAATTATTTTGCCATCTGTGCCTGAATAGCTGTCATTGCAACGGTAGCAACGATGTCATCCGCATAGCAGCCGCGGCTCAGATCGTTGACCGGCATGGAAAGACCCTGAAGGATCGGGCCATAAGCGTTTGCTTTTGCCAGGCGCTGTACCAGTTTGTAGCCGATGTTTCCGGATTCCAGATCCGGGAAAACAAGCGTATTTGCATGGCCTGCAACTTTTGAACCAGGAGCTTTCATCTCGCCGACTTCTGCAACCAGAGCTGCATCAAGCTGAAGCTCTCCGTCGATCTCGAACTGCGGATATTTTTCCTGTGCTTTTGCAGCCGCTTCCTGAACCATGGTTACACGGTCATGCTTAGCGCTGCCCTTTGTTGAGAAGGAAAGAAGCGCAACTTTTGCTTTCGCGCCAACAAATGCTTCAAAGCTTTCTGCGGAAAGACCTGCTGTCTCAGCCATCTTGTCTGCATCGTTATCCGGGTTTACTGCGCAGTCTGCAAATACGAACAGTCCATTTTCACCCAGTTCGCAGTTCGGAACTTCCATAATAAAAAATCCGGAAACTCCGCTGATACCCGGTTTGGTCTTAAGCAGCTGGAGCGCCGGTCTGATCGTATTTCCTGTGGAATGGCATGCACCGGAGACTGCTCCGTCTGCATCACCGCATTTGCACATCAGACAAGCATAATACATATAGTCTTTTTCCATCTGTTCTTTTGCGGATTCCGGCGTAACACCCTTCGCACCGCGAAGTTCCACAAATTTATCAATATACTTCTGTTTGTTCGGATCATTAAAAGGATCTACGATCGTAGCCTTAGAGATATCATATCCTGCACCGTAGGTTTCGATTTCCTCCGGGGTTCCGATAATGACAAGATCTGCGATGTCTTCTTTCAGAATTTTTTCTGCTGCTTCAAATGTTCTTTTATCCATCGGTTCAGGCAGAACGATACGTTTTTTGTCTGCTTTGGCTCTGGATATCAGTTTGTCAATATAGCCCATTTTCCTCACCTTTCATGAAGCAACTCACGGTTTATTCCGTGAGTTTACTTTCTGCTTATTTTTACGTCCAACCTATTATAACTATTTACTCAACATTTTCAACACAAAATGTGTGTTTTTTTCAGTACTTGTGCCTATACGATCACAATTTCCTCTGTAAATGGGTTTTTCAGGTCTTCTCCGTACTTATTCATCGCAACCATCCGGTAGATCCGGTCCGCCTCGATATTCTGTTCGAGCATCTTATCACTGCCTGCACGGACAGCGTCAGCAAGCTTCGTGACCAGTTTGATATCCGCTGTCTTTTTGATCTCGGTCAGGAGGTCTTTCGAAGCTTCCCTGAAGCCCAGGACCTTGACCTGACGGATACTTTCGGCATTGTACATATCACGCATATCCGATTCCGTGATCCCCAGCGCGATATGCATCAGCGCACGGCTGGTCGTCGCACGGTTGATATTCTTTGTCGCAAGCTCGTCCTTAAACTGCATGAATGTTTTGAAATCGTCCCTGAGGTTCAGGATCCGGTTTGCAAGGTCTTCGGAAACGCCAAAGAATTTTGTCAGATCACTGCTCTCCTTTGCCTTCAAAAGCTCTGTTCCAAGTACCAGAGAAAAATCATCCCGGAAGATCGGGAACGTGACCAGATAACGGTCCATCAGAATATCCAGTGCATACTCCGGTACAGTGGATCCGAGTGCGTGCATATCATATTTATTGTAGATGGCATTACGGATCGCCGTCGCCGAGGAAAAGCCCTCGTTGATCGCCATATCATTATGACTGGAAAGCCGTCTTGCGATCGGATCCGGTTTGATCGGGCTGTTCAGCTTGCGGAGCGCTTTCATATACTCGACGCCCAGGATATTGTTGGAGGTTTCCATGACGGTTACATACTCTTCTCCGAGGATCTGCCCAACAGCTTTGGATCTTGCGGCCGCATGGCTCAGACCATCCCGCAGCCCCTGTTTCAGAACCTCTTTGAACTCTTCCGGTTCATCAACGAGAACATCAGCGATCGTGCGGAACTGTCCGGTCAGGTCACGTACCGCCTCATCCACCTGTTCCTTGGAATCCTTCGGGCTGATCACATCGAGACTTTCCGTTCCGAAGCACAGATCATCCACAAGATTCAGTTTATCCAGGATCGCAACACCGCCATAAGCAAAGTACTCTGCGCTGGCTGTTGCAAAGCAGGTCGGCAGTTCCAGAACAAGATCCGCGCCGGCACGGAGTGCCATCTCCGCGCGGGAGTATTTATCGATGATTGTCGGAGCGCCGCGCTGCACGTAGTTGCCGCTCATGACAACGATCGTGTAGTCGCTCTTCAGCCGTTCCTTGCTCATCTGAATATGATATTCATGTCCATTATGGAAAGGGTTGTACTCTGCAATGATACCGGTAACTTTCATTTTTTAAGCTCCTTATACTTCATAAACTTCCGAAGTCCTGTCATACCGCAGGGTCCGGATATCAAAATCGCCTGCTTTATATTCGTTGTCCGCCGCGTTCACTTCGTTCTCAACTGCGAGTTTTGCGAGCTCCCGCGTATTGTTTTCCCGGCTGATATGTCCGAGAAGGATATGTCTGATTTTATCATGAAGAAGCTGCGAAAGAAACATGCCGGAATGCTCATTGGAAAGATGTCCGTACTTTCCCATGATCCGCATCTTCAGCGGATACGGATACGGGCCTGTCTCCAGCATCCTCACATCGTGGTTGGATTCGAGCATCAGTATATCCAGGTTCTTCAGGTTTTCCAGCAGATAGTCATTATACTCGCCGAGATCGGTTACGACCGCACAGCTTTTCCCGTCTTCTTCAAAGCGGAAGCAGACGGGATCTTTTGCGTCATGATCGATCTTTAAAGAGCGGATACTGAAATCCTTAACAGAAAAAGTTTCGTCCGCCCGGATCGGATGCAGCACATCCATATTAAAAGAACCGAGACTTTTGCATCGTTTGATTTCTTCGATCGTACCCTCTGTTGCGTAAACCGGGATCTCCCTGGTCCTCTCAAGAATCCCAAGGGAAGAGATATGATCCATGTGTTCATGGGTCACAAGGATCGCATCAATATCTTCCAGTGAAAGATCTGCCTGCGCAAGTCCTTCGAGGATCCGCTTCCGGCTTATACCGGCATCGATGAGAAGATGGGTATGATCATTTCCGATATAGGTGGCATTTCCGGTACTGCCGCTTGCAATGTTCAGCAGTCTCATACGCGCTCGATCACCGTCCGGATAAAGTCATAGGTCCGTTCAAGAGAAGAAATGGAAAGCGACTCTCTTGTTGTGTGTTCATTACTGATATTCGGACCTGTGGAGATTGCAGCCACAAGATTCGAATTGGTAAGAATATATCCGCACTCCAGACCTGCATGGACCGGTCCGATATGCGGCTCTTTTCCGTACATTTCCTGATACGTATCACGGAACAGCGGGATCAGCGGAGACTCCGGATCCGGAAGCCATGCAGGATAAGCCTTCTCTGCTTCTTCGCATTTCGCGCCTGCCATATCCGCAAGAGAAGCAACCATATCCGCGATTTCAAGTCCGCGCTCAGTTACCGAACTGCGCCCACATGCGGAAATTGGATTCGAGACTGGCGTGGTCCCAGTTTTCGTACTTTTT
>CAZOHB010000198.1:0-4491 GCA_964579345.1 uncultured Parasporobacterium sp. | reverse complement strand
ATCTGCAGGTTTCTTAACATGTTTCTTGGAAATCTGGGAAACATGAAGAAGTGCGTCGATACCCGGCTCTAATTCGATGAATGCACCGAAATCAGCCATTCTTGCAACTTTACCGGAAACGATCGTGCCCGGTGCATATTTTTCTCTTGCGAGAACCCAAGGATTCTGATCCGGGAACTTGCAGCTCAGAGCGATCTTGCCGTCTTCGATATTCTTGATATAAACTCTGACTTTGTCGCCAACGCTGAACAGGGACTTCGGAGTATCAACACGTCCCCAGCTCATTTCAGAAATATGAAGCAGACCGTCTACGCCGCCAAGGTCGATGAACGCACCAAAGGAAGTAACGGATTTTACGTCACCTTCTACGATATCGTTGACCTGAAGCGTCTCAAGAAGCTCTTTTGCTCTTTCCTGTTTTGCAGCGATCAGAAGTTTCTTTCTGTTACCGATCACTCTTCTCTTATGCGGATTGAATTCCGTAACGATGATCTCGATTTCCTGATCAAGATATTTGTTCAGATCTTTTTCAAACGTATCGGAAACAAGGCTTGCCGGAACAAAGATCTTTGCGCCTTCAAAACCGGTAATAAGACCGCCGGAAGTGATCTTCTCAACTTTAACGGTGAGAACTTCCTTGTTTTCAAACGCTTCTTCCACACGCTTATTTGCTTTTTCTTCACTGATCCGTTTATAGGACAGAGCAACCTGTCCGTCGCCGTCGTTGACTTTGAGGATCTTTGCCTCTAAAGGATCTCCAACAGAAACAACTGTGGTAAGATCCACAGACGGGTCGTTGGTATACTCTTCTTTTGTGATGATGCCATCTGACTTATATCCGATGTTCAGTACGATCTCATCAGGCTTTACAGATATAACTGTGCCATCCACAATCTCCCCCGCACGTATTGTTTTGATTGATTCATCAATCAGCTGATCAAAGCTTTTTTCTTCTGACATTAAAAAAAACCTCCTGAATAATATTGTTTGGGGTCGATGCCCCGGCAGTAATACCTACGTTCATACCGGATTGCAGATTGGCGAGTTCCAAATCTCTAACTGTCTGTATATAGTAAGTATCCTTACAATACGTTTTGCAGATGTCGTACAATTTCCGGGTGTTTGAGCTCTTCGGATCACCGATGACAATCATCACATCAACCGCCCTTGAAACAGACTCTGCCTCTTTCTGCCGAGCCTGTGTCGCATTGCAAATCGTATTTATAACGGTACTATCATACCCTTTTTTTTCAATGATTTCAACCATATATTGAAACTTCGTGAGATTAAAAGTAGTCTGCGCGACGATGCAGATTTTCTCATTCGGTTCCGCAATAAATTTTTCGGCTTCCTCCTCATTCAGAAGCACATCCGTCTTTTCTCCTGCCCAGCCGATGATCCCGGCGACTTCCGGATGGTTCTTATCCCCGATGATCACGATATGTTTTCCGTTGCGGCTTTCTTCCTCCACGATGCGGTGGATTTTCTTTACAAACGGGCAGGTAGCATCCACAATTTCGATCCCGTACTCCGCTGCTTTTTCATAGATTTCTTTGGCAACACCGTGAGAACGGATGATCAGGACGGAGCCCCGGATCGTTTCAAACTCTTCCGGGCTGTCGATTTTGTAAACGCCTTTTTCTTCCAGCACACGGACGACATGCTCGTTATGTATGATCGGACCGTAGGTATAGATCTTCCGGCTGCCGTCTGACTTTTCGATCTGTTCATGGACCATCTGGATCGCCCGTTCCACACCGAAACAAAAGCCTGCGGTCTCTGCAAGGATCACATTCATGGGATCAGCTCCTTGATCGTTTTTACAACTTCGTCGATAGAAAGATTGGAAGAATCCACTTCGACCGCATCCTCTGCCTTGCAAAGCGGCGAATGCTCTCTTGTCATATCCTGATGGTCTCTTGCTGCGATATCCCGCTTGATCTCCTCTAAATCACAGGAAACTCCTTTTGCCAGATATTCCTTATAGCGGCGCTCCGCACGCACCTCAACCGATGCGGTCAGATAGATCTTCAGGTCCGCTTCCGGAAGCACTTTCGTTCCGATATCGCGTCCGTCCATAACGACGTCATATCTCTGTGCAAGCTCCTGCTGCATACGCACCAGACGCTCCCGCACGCGCGGGTATTTCGATACGGTGGATGCTGCTGCGCTGACTTCCTCGGTCCGGATCGTCTCACTGACATCCTCATCTTCGAGATACATATGCTGCACGCCATCCTGATAACGGATGTCGATCACTGCCTGTCCGCAAAGGTCCGAGATCTGCTCTTCATTTTCCAGATCAGCTCCCTGTTTCAGACAATAGAGGCCGATCGTGCGGTACATGGCTCCCGTATCGATATACACATATCCGAGTTCTGCCGAGAGGCGCTTTGCTATGGTACTTTTGCCGGCGCCGGCCGGTCCGTCGATTGCTATTTGTTTCATCATTTATCCTCCTGGTTATAGTTCTTCCCCGGCGGCGGCAAGGCCTGCGGCGCGGCCGGTGGAAAAGGCGATCTGCAGGTTGAAGCCTCCGGTGTACGCATCCGCGTCGATCACTTCGCCTGCAAAAAATATGCCCGGATGCTTTTTGGATTCCATGGTCTTTGGATCGATTTCCTTCAGCTCAACGCCTCCGGATGTGATCACTGCCTGATTAAATCCGGCAGTTTCTTTTAATTCCAATGTAAAATCTTTGAGCAGCGCGAGAAGATCCGCCCGCTCTTTTTTCGTAATCTCATTAACCTTCTTAAACGGCTCGATCCCGCTCAAACGCACGACCACCGGGATCATCGCAGACGGCAGAAGTTTTCCAAGCGAATTCTTGAACGCCTTATTCTTTTCCGCCTCAAAATCCCGAAGGATCCGCTTATCCAGCTGTTCTGCGGAAAGTGACGGTTTCAGATCGATATGGAGAAGGAACTTCTTCTGTTTTTTTTGCAGTTCCCTTCCGATCTCGCTCGAGGCGGTAAGAATCAGCGGTCCGCTGACTCCGTTTCCCGTAAACAGCATTTCACCGAACTGCTGAAAAACAGTTTTTCCGTCTGCGGTCACCTTTGCTTCCACATTGCGAAGCGAAAGACCTTCCAGTTCCTTCACAAAACTATCTTCGCAAAGAAGCGGAACCAGGGAAGGCACCGGCTCTTTGATGGAATGGCCGAGTGACTGTGCAAATTCATATCCGTCGCCGGTTGAGCCGGTCGAAGGATAGGAAAGTCCTCCCGTCGCAAGAACGATGCTGTCCGCATCCAGTTCAGACAGATCTTTCACTTCATGATGCAGCAGAACCTTTACGCCAAGTCTTCGCACTTCTTTTTCCAATGTCCGGATCACATCCGACGATTTATCCGAGACCGGAAAGATCCTTCCTCCCCGTTCTTCTTTCAATGGGAGACCCGCGTTTTCAAAAAAAGTGCAGGTATCTTCATTCGAAAATGAATATATCGCACTGTAGAGAAATTTTTTCCCGCGGGGGATCTGCTCAAAAAAAGCAGGAAGCTCACAGCTGTTTGTAAGATTGCATCTGCCTTTTCCCGTAATGTAAAGCTTCTTCCCGAGCTTTTCGTTTTTTTCCATTAATGTGACGGAAGCTCCTGCCTGTGCAGCGGAAATTGCTGCCATCATGCCTGCAGGACCGCCTCCGATCACAACTACTTTTTTCATGTTTTAAACACCTACGTCGATCAGGCCTTCCGGATCCGTCTCTTCCGGTTCGGTATCCGTCTCATCTGTTTCTGTACCCAGGTCTAATGCGATCTGTCCTTCCACGTCTTCATTTTCATCATGTACTTTCTCGCTGAAGAATCCGATCTCCTGCTCTGCTTCCAGCTTGAAGGACTCGAGTTTTTCCGCCTGAATATCCGGCAGATCTTCTTTTCTTGAAAGTCCGAAGCGCCGCAGGAATTCTTCTGTGGTTCCTAAAATGATCGGGCGTCCCGGCGTTGCGAGTCTTCCTTTTTCTTCGACCAGTCCCGCTTCGATCAGACGGTTCACCGCATGGTCAGACTGTACTCCGCGGATCTTCTCGATCTCGATCTTCGTGATCGGCTGCTTATATGCAATGATCGACAGCGTCTCGAGCTGGATATCGGTAAGACGGTAGGATTTCGGGATGGAAACGATCTTGATCAGATACTCATAGGCAAATTCCTGTGTGCAGAGCTGATAAGAACCATCGATTTCAATGACCTTCAGCCCGCGTTCCTCTTTGCCGTAGGCCTCCTTCATTTCTTCGAGATCCTCACGGATCGTCTTTTTATCCGTATCCAGGGCTGTACAGAGTTTCTCTATCTCCACGGCCTCTCCCATTGAAAAGAGAATGGCCTCAATAATAGCTTTCCGTTTCGCTTTGTCCAATGTTATTTTCCTCCAAAGTGCCGGCAGTTAAAAAGATGTCGTCTGTGCTTCCTTCCTGCTCTGCCAGCAGCTCTCCTGTTTTCATTAATTCCAGCACCGCCAGAAATGTTGCGATGATATTCATCCGGGTCG
>CAZOHB010000197.1:0-4499 GCA_964579345.1 uncultured Parasporobacterium sp. | reverse complement strand
TGCCCGGTTCGCCTCATCGACCGAAACAGTTTTCAGGCTGATCCGGCTGCCGTCCGAAAGCGTGAAGATCTGTTCTTCCGGGCCTAAGGTTTCCTTTGCGATCTGCAGCATCAGCGGCTCCTGCTCTGCAGACGAAAGTTCTGCTTTCCGGATCCGGATCCGGTCGTATTCACGAACCGCTTCGAGTCCATATGGAAGACTTACTTTTTTCCCGGACTGGCGTCCGGCCAGTTCCAGGATTTCCTGTACATGGACTGCTTCCAGATCTTTCCGGCTTTTTGCCATCCGGGCGACGGCCTGATACGCCACGCGTCCTGCGATCAGAGGATCGGTCGTTTCCAGTTCCGGAACAGACAGCTCCGCTTCCTCTTCACGGATCCGGGCGATCCGTTCAAGATTCCGTTCCGTCTCCTGCTGCAGGAAACGCTCGATCTTACCGAACTCTGTGGCACTGCGGCAGAAATGTTCCAAAGCTCTGCCGTTGATCTTTTCCATTTCCGGGATGATGTTCAGACGAACTGCATTGCGCGCATAAGAAGGATCCAGATTTGTTTCATCTTCGCAATAAGAGATACCTTCTGCGAGGAGCCATTCCTCGATCTCGCTGCGGTAAAAGGAAAGCAGCGGGCGGATGATTTTACAGCCGTTCCATTCGCTGACCGGCTGCATGCCGGAAAGGCCTTTCAGCCCTGTCCCTCTCAAAAGGTTCAGCAGCACGGTTTCCGCATTATCGTTTTTATGATGGGCGACAGCGATCGTTCCGTTTTGCTCCCGGGCAATTTTGCAGAGCAGCTCATAGCGGAGTCTTCTGCCGGCCTCTTCAAGACTTTCGCCCGTCTTTGCGGCCTCCTCCGGAACGTTCGCGCTTTCAGCGATACAGGGGATCTGAAGTGAGCGGCAAAGCGTTTCCACATATTGCGCATCCCGCATCGCCGTTTCTTTTCGGATCATGTGGTTCAGATGAACCGCTGTGATCCGGCAGGGCACCTTCTCCGAATACCGGCGCAAAAGAAGTAACAGGCATACGGAATCTGCTCCTCCCGATACGCCTATTACGATCCTTTCATCCTTATGAATCATCTGGTGCTCTTTGATCAGTGTCTCAAAGCTCCGGTACAGATCAACTGCCACTACTCATCCTTTCTGAAAATGATCTCGTCCGGATAAACGTACCCTATTGCTTTCGCTTTTTCTTCGATATATTTTTTGGTCTGGATATAGACCTCTTCGTTCTCAAGCATCTCCCGTCTCAGCGTTTCATCGGAAAGCAGTTCTTCAAGCCGTTCTTTCCGCGCTTCGAGTTCCGCGTTTTTTGCCCGAAGCTGCAGGATCTCTGCCGTAAAGAACACGCACGCAACGACAAACACGACCACGATCATGACCGCGAGGACGATTCTTCTTTTTTTCGTTCCGTTTCGTTTCATAGCAGCTCGTACATCTCTTTCGCGTCATCCTTTTTCGTGCTTTCCGCGAGGCTGACGACCTTTGCTTTCAGATTTCTTGTTCCAAATGCGATCTCGATCTCGTCGCCGATCTTAACATCATAAGAAGCCTTTACCGGCTTCCCATTCACGCTGACACGGCCTGCGTCACAGGCCTCGTTTGCAACGGTTCTCCGTTTGATCAATCTGGATACTTTTAAATACTTGTCAATTCTCATGCGCCTATTCTACTTGCTTTTTTTCCGGTGGTCAAACATTTCACCATAAATTCACATTTGACATAAGGCGCAGGCGTCCGGCTATGCAAAAGACTGCCGTGAAACATAATTTTCACGGCAGTCCATTCAGATTAATCGTTTTGTTTTTCCGGCTTCTCAGCTCTTATGACACGGGGTGCTGCATGCTCCGCAGCCTCCTCCGCACGCTTTGCAATTTCCGCCGCAGGAGGACTTTCCCGCCTTTTTATCTTTGCGAAGTTTTACGATGATCGCAACGACAACCGCTGCAAGAACCAGACACACCAGAATCGTTCCCCAGTTTGCCGCCAGCCAGCTCAGCATATTACAGTCCCTCCTTTCGTTAGAATCTTAAATATCTTTCAGTAAAACCTTTCTCTCAGGATCAGATCTTGGAAGAAAGTTTTTTCGTAAACTTCGTTGCTTCTTGATACTTCTTGAAGAACAGCATGTAGACCATCAGCGCAAGAATCAGGATGGAGACGATCAGTCCGATGACATTCACATTTCCTACGAAGATTCCGCCAATCTGGTAGATCATCAGAGCGATTGCATAAGCGAACAGGCACTGATATGCAATTGCGAACCAGGTCCACTTCGCACTGTTCATCTCTCTCTTGATCGCACCGATTGCTGCGAAGCACGGAGCGCAAAGGAGGTTGAATACCAGGAAGGAGAATCCGGAAAGACCGGTAAATACGGCTGCAATGTTTTCATAAACCGTGCCGGCGCCTGCGCTGTAAAGGATGCCCATCGTACCTACGATGTTCTCCTTCGCAACAAGACCGGTAATGGAAGCAACCGTTGCCTGCCATGTTCCCCAGCCGAGCGGTGCAAAGATCCACTTGATCGCGTTACCGATCGTAGCAAGGATGGAAGATCCGATCTCTTCTTCTGCCAGCATACGGAAGGTTCCGTCTACAACTCCGAAGAAGGAGAGGAACCAGACCACGATCGTGGAAAGAAGGATGATCGTTCCTGCCTTCTTGATGAAGGACCAGCCGCGCTCCCACATGGAACGGAGAACGTTTCCAACGGTCGGAAGGTGGTATGCAGGAAGCTCCATAACGAACGGTGCCGGATCGCCTGCGAACATCTTTGTCTTCTTCAGCATGATACCGGAAACGATGATTGCCGCGATACCGATAAAGTAAGCACTGGTTGCAACCCATGCGCTGCCGCCGAAGATCGCGCCCGCCACCATGGAGATGAACGGAATCTTCGCACCGCACGGGATAAAGGTTGTTGTCATAACCGTCATACGGCGGTCACGCTCATTTTCAATGGTTCTTGAAGCCATAACACCCGGGATACCGCATCCGGTTCCGATCAGAATCGGGATAAAGGATTTTCCGGAAAGGCCGAATCTGCGGAAGATTCTGTCAAGGACGAATGCGATACGAGCCATGTAGCCGCAGGACTCGAGGATTGCAAGAAGCAGGAACAGTACCAGCATCTGCGGAACGAATCCGAGGACTGCGCCGACACCGGCAACAATACCGTCTAAGATCAGGCCCTTGACCCAGTCCGTTGCATGCAGTGCATCCAGCAGTTTTTCTACGAGAACCGGGATACCCGGAACCCAAACGCCGTATGTGGATGTATCCGGAGCTCCGTAGCCTTCTTTGTAATCCTTGTTCAGATAGTTGGCAACGGCTGCTTCAAGGTCTGCCTTTGTAGAGTCAACATACTCAACTGCAAGTGTTTCCTCATCTTCCAGTTCATACTTGACCGCTGCATCTGCAGGTGTCGCTGCAACAAGCTGGGAAAGAGCTGCGGAAGCGGCTGCTTCGTCAAAGTCCTCAGCCTCAATGTCGATCGCTGCTGCCATTTCCTCTGTGCCGTATTCAGCAAGATAAGCGTCGATGATCGCATCGCTGTCACCATAGGTCTCTTCCGCCTCTGCATACTTCGCGGAGCCGATTCCGAACAGATGCCAGCCGTCGCCGAACAGGCCGTCGTTTGCCCAGTCGGTTGCTGCGGATCCAACAGCGACCATGGAGATCCAGTATACCAGGAACATGATCACGATAAAGATCGGAAGACCGAGCCAGCGGTTCGTGACGATACGGTCGATCTTATCCGAAGTTGTCAGTTTCTTTGCATTCTTTTTCTTATAGCATGCGTCGATAATGGAAGCGATATAAAGATAACGCTCGTTTGTGATAATGCTTTCCGCATCATCATCCATTTCTTTCTCTGCTGCCTGTATATCTTTTTCAATGTGCTCCATGACAGCCGGATTGATCTTGAGCTGCTCTAAAACCTTGGAATCACGTTCAAAGACTTTTACCGCATACCATCTCTGCTGCTCTTCCGGAAGATCGTGGACAATTGCTTCTTCAATATGAGCAATTGCATGGTCAACAGGTCCTGAGAAGCGGTGAGAAGGCACCGTCTTTTCCCCCTGCGCTGCAGCAATTGCCGCCTCGGCTGCTTCCATGACACCGTTTCCTTTCAGTGCCGAGATTTCCACAACCTTGCATCCAAGCTGGCGGGACAGCTCTTCGGTGTTGATCTTGTCGCCGTTCTTTGTAACAAGGTCCATCATGTTTACGGCCAGTACGACAGGAATCCCCAGTTCTGTCAGCTGGGTCGTAAGGTACAGGTTTCTTTCGAGGTTTGTACCATCAATAATATTCAGGATCGCGTCCGGACGTTCGTTGATCAGATAGTTCCGGGCAACAACTTCTTCCAATGTATACGGAGAAAGCGAATAAATACCCGGTAGGTCTGTGATCGTTACGCCGTCATGTTTTTTCAGTTTTCCTTCTTTTTTCTCGACGGTAACGCCCGGCCAGTTTCCGACGAACTGGTTGGA
>CAZOHB010000196.1:0-4538 GCA_964579345.1 uncultured Parasporobacterium sp. | reverse complement strand
GACCAGATGGCGGACCTTCTTCAGACCGATTCGATGGGTCTGAACGAGTATGCCAAGAATTATAAAACGATCTACCCGATCGCAGCCCGCTGCGGTGTATTTGCAAAGACGGATATCCAGCCCCTGATCAATGAAGGCGCAACGCATGAAGACCTTGCTGCTTCAATCTTTCAGGCAGTCGTAAATCAGACGATCTCCGGTCTTGCCTGCGGAAAACCGATCCGTGGAAACGTCGCCTTCCTTGGCGGCCCGCTCCATTTCCTTTCGGAACTTCGTGCTGCGTTTATCCGTACTTTAAAACTTGAAGGCGATGCGATCATCCATCCGGAAAACTCGCATCTGTTTGCCGCGATCGGCTCTGCCATGAACGCGGATGAAAACTATTCGATCTCTTCGGAAGATCTGTTCAACCAGCTTGATCACGGAATCAAGATGGCGAACGAGATCAATCGTATGGACCCGCTCTTTTCGTCTTATGACGAATATCAGGCGTTCTCAAAGCGGCATGCAAAAGCTACCGTTAAGAAAGGCGATATACGAAATTATCACGGCATCTGCTTTATGGGAATCGATGCCGGTTCTACTACGACAAAGATCGCTGTCATCGATCAGGAAGGCACGCTTCTCTGGTCGTTCTACAGCAACAACAACGGCAGTCCGATTGAAACGACTAAGAAGGCGATCCGTGAATTAAAAGAGCTGATGCCTTCCGACAGCCGCATCGTCTATTCCTGCTCCACCGGCTATGGTGAAGCACTGTTAAAGAGCGCACTGATCATGGAAGAAGGCGAAGTCGAAACCGTCGCGCATTATTACGCTGCCCGTTTCTTTGATCCGACCGTGGACTGTATCCTTGATATCGGCGGTCAGGATATGAAATATATCCGGATCAAAAACGGAGCGATCGACAACGTTCTTCTGAACGAGGCCTGCTCTTCCGGCTGCGGTTCTTTTATTGAAAACTTTGCAGCTTCCATGAACTATTCGGTCCAGGATTTTGCCAAGGCAGCTTTATTTGCAAAGAGCCCGACAGACCTCGGTACCCGCTGCACCGTTTTCATGAACTCAAATGTTAAGCAGGCGCAGAAAGAAGGCGCGGAAGTCGCCGATATCTCTGCAGGCCTCAGCTACTCTGTTATCAAGAATGCTTTATATAAAGTTATCAAGATCGTGGATCCGAAAGAGTTCGGTGAAAAGATCGTTGTTCAGGGAGGAACCTTCTATAATGATTCGATCCTTCGCGCGTTCGAATTCATTACCGGAAGAGAGGTCGTTCGCCCGGATATCGCCGGAATCATGGGCGCGTTCGGTGCTGCTCTGATCGCAAGAGAGCGCTATGCGCAGGATACTGATGAAAACGGCAATCCGCCTGCAACGACGCTCCTGAGCTTTGACGATATTATCAATCTCGAATTCAAGACGACCCTCGCCAGATGCAAAGGCTGTACCAACCACTGCCTGTTAACGATCAACAATTTCTCCGGCGGAAGAAAATTCATTTCCGGAAACCGGTGTGAAAAAGGACTCGGCAAGGAGCGCAAAGACAATACCGTTCCGAACCTGTTCAAATACAAGAACGACCGTCTCTTCAACTATCAGCCGCTTTCCGAAGAAGAAGCAACGAAGGGCGTCGTTGGTATTCCGCGTGTCCTGAATATGTATGAGAACTTCCCGTTCTGGGCAGTCTTCTTTAAGAAGCTCGGCTACCGGGTCGTACTCTCCCCGCCTTCAAGCCGCAAGATCTATGAACTCGGTATCGAATCGATCCCGAGCGAATCCGAATGCTATCCGGCGAAACTGGCGCATGGACATATCCAGTGGCTGATCAATCAGGGAATTTCCTTTATCTTCTATCCGTCCATTGCTTATGAGCGGAATGAAACACCGGATTCCAACAACCATTTCAACTGCCCGATCGTCACCAGCTATCCGGAAAACATTAAGAACAATGTCGAGGATCTGGAAAAATATAATGTTCATTTTGAGCACCCGTTCCTTGCAATGACGGATTACCGGATCTTTACCGAAGGGCTGGTCCGTGTCTTTGCAACGTCTGTCTATGGCTTCTCCTCTTTGGAAGTCATCGCTGCTGCGAAAGCCGGATGGAAAGCCCTGATGGATGCAAGAACGGAAATCGAGAAAAAGGGTGAGGAAGTCCTTGCCTGGATGAAAGAGACCGGAAACCAGGGTATCGTACTGGCAGGCCGTCCGTACCATATCGATCCGGAGATCAACCACGGCATTCCGGAGCTGATCACATCTTACGGCATCGCTGTCCTGACCGAGGATTCGATCGCGCATCTTGGCGTCGTGGAGCGTCCGATGATCGTTCTCGACCAGTGGATGTACCATTCACGTTTGTACCGCGCCGCCAACTATACAAAGACACGGGATGATCTGAACCTGATCCAGCTCAATTCCTTCGGATGCGGCCTGGACGCGGTTACGACGGATGCCGTCAATGACATCCTGACCGGTTCCGGAAAGATCTATACCGTTCTGAATATCGACGAGGTCAACAACCTCGGTGCTGCAAGGATCCGTATCCGTTCTCTTCTTTCTGCTCTGAAAGAAAAGAAGGCATTGGGAGAAAAACGCAAGATCACTTCCGCTGCACTCGACCGTATTGAGTTTACGGAAGAAATGCGCTCCAAATATACGATCCTGGCTCCGCAGATGTCTCCGATCCATTTCGAGCTTCTGCAGACGGTATTCAATGCCAATAATTACAATTTTGTCATTCTGGATAATGACAATAAAAACGCGATCGACGCAGGATTAAAGTATGTTAACAATGATGCATGCTATCCTTCCATTATCGTTGTCGGACAGATGATGGATGCGCTCGAAAGCGGCAAATATGATCTGAATAAGACGGCTCTGCTGATCACCCAGACCGGTGGCGGCTGTCGTGCGTCCAACTATATAGGCTTCATCCGCCGTGCACTGAAAAAAGCCGGGATGGAACAGATCCCTGTTATTTCTCTGAGCATCGGTATGGAAAAGAACTCCGGTTTCAAAGTATCGTTGAAAATGCTGCGTACCAGTCTGTATGCGGTCGTCATCGGGGATGTCTTTATGAAGGTCCTCTATGCGACCAGACCTTACGAGGATATTCCGGGATCCGCGGATGAACTCCACAGAAAATGGAGCGAAAAGGTCAAGCAGGAACTTGTTCGTCCGGGCTTCGGAAGACGTCGTGCGGTCAAACTGATCCGCCAGATCGTGAAGGACTTTGACGAACTTCCGCGTAAGAATATTTCCAAACCGCGTGTTGGTGTCGTCGGTGAGATTCTTGTAAAATTCATGCCGATGGCAAACAAGGACGTCGTGAGACTGCTCGAAAAAGAAGGTGCGGAAGCGGTGATGCCGGATCTGCTCGACTTCCTGCTCTACTGCCTGCAGAACAACTATTTCAAGGTGGATAACTACAGCGCAGGAAAGATCCTGGCGATCGTCGCGAATGTCGGCATCCGCTTTATCGAATATTTAAGAAAGCCTGCGAACAAAGCGCTTCGCCAGAGCAACCACTTTGTAGCTGCTTCCCAGATCGGACACATTGCCGAGATGGCAAGAGAATATGTTTCCCTGGGCAATCAGTGCGGTGAGGGCTGGTTCCTGACCGGTGAGATGATGGAACTGATCAACGGTGATGTCCCAAATATCGTCTGCGTGCAGCCGTTCGGATGCCTTCCGAACCATGTTGTCGGCAAGGGCGTTATCAAAACGATCCGAAATTCCAATCCGGAAGCGAACATCGTTGCGATCGACTATGATCCGGGTGCTTCGGAAGTCAACCAGCTGAACCGTATCAAGCTGATGCTCTCAACAGCAAAGAAAAACCTGGAAGATAAAAACCAGGCGAAGAACGGAAGATAATTAATCTATCTGCCAATCGATCGGATCTATGCCGTGCATGATCAGGAAGGCATTACATTTGGAAAAATGGCGGCAGCCAAAGAATCCGCGGTAGGCGGAAAGCGGCGACGGGTGCGGCGCCTCTAAGATCAGATGTTTCGGGTTGTTGAGCATCGCCTTCTTTGCGCGAGCCGGAGAACCCCAGAGCATAAAGACGATCGGCCGGTCCTGTTCATTCAGCGCTCGGATCGCTGCATCCGTGAATTCTTCCCAGCCGATCCCCTTATGGGAATTTGCTTCATGCGCACGAACCGTGAGGACCGTATTTAAAAGCAGAACGCCCTGCTCTGCCCACTTTTCCAGATTGCCGTGATCCGGAATCCGGCAGCCGAGATCGTCATGAAGCTCTTTATAGATATTTACGAGGGATGGAGGAATCTCCACCCCTTTTTTTACAGAAAAACAAAGGCCGTGCGCCTGACCGTCGTTATGATACGGGTCCTGACCGAGGATCACGGCTTTCACTTTTTTCAGCGGAGTCAGGTGAAACGCATTGAACAGATCGTTTCCCGCCGGAAAGATCTTATGCGTCTTATATTCCTCGTTTACCTTCAGATATAATTTCTTATAATATTCTTTTTTGAATTCCGGCTGCAGAACTTCCAGACAGTCATTACTGA
>CAZOHB010000195.1:0-4605 GCA_964579345.1 uncultured Parasporobacterium sp. | reverse complement strand
TACCTTTCTGGAGCATCGTCGGTACATTATTCATATCCTGCAGGAGTCTGCCGCTGGACACGTTGTAAGCACCCTCAAGGATAACCTCCTGTGATTTACCGAATCCTCTGACCGTCTCCATAAAGATGTCGTTGAACAGACGCACGTTCCGCTGGGCACTGATGCCGCGTTTCTGTGCTTCCATTCTGGATTTTTCAATCAGGACAGGGATATCAATGTCATGAGGACATCTTTCCACGCATGTGTGGCAGCTTGCGCAAAGCCAGATGGTCTTTGATTTCATAACGCTGTTCATATCGCCCAGATGCATTAAATGGACGATCTGGCGTGGCATGAGGTCAAAGGAGTTCGCCATCGGACATCCTGCCGAACATTTTCCGCACTGATAGCATTCATGGAGTTTTACTCCTGCTTCTTTTGCAATGCGGTCGGCTAAGAGTTTTCCCTCTTCTCTGTTTAAAATTTTCTCCATTTTAAATCTCCCGATTCTCCAATTGCTTTGCCATTTCAAGAAACGCCTTTTTTGACGTTCCATTCTTAATATTTTCCAAAGCACTGATTGCTTTATCCGAGTAGTAAGCTACCCGTTCCTGGGCCTTTTCAAGGCCAATGATCTTCGGAAGGGTCATCAGTCCTTTCTTTTCGTCCTGACCGATCGACTTTCCGAATTTTTCTGTTCCGGTATAATCCAGGATGTCATCTTTGATCTGGAACGCAATGCCGATGTTGTATCCGTAGATTTCCATCGCCCGGACCTCTTCCTGGCTGCAGCCGCCGGCGACTGCGCAGGTATATGCAGCAGCCTCGATAAAGAGTGCCGTTTTCTTTCGGATCATGTCAAAATAGGACTCTTCTGAAATATCCGTATTTAACTGATCCAGCTGGTCCAGTTCTCCGATGCACATCTGCTCCGAAACTTTCGCCAACCTTTCGTTGATGCCGGAACCTTTATAAATCTTTAAAAGTTCCATCGCTCTTCCAAGAATAAAATCTGCGGAGCGTACTGCTTTCAGATCACCGCTCGTGGCATTGATCGTCGGCACATTTCTGCGGACCATTCCCTTGTCCACCACATCATCGTGGATCAGGGAAGCCGTATGCATCAGCTCGATCATCACCATCAGTGGCAGGATCGGAAGAACCGGATCCCTGCCAAGCTCATAAGCCGCCTGTGCCAGTGCCGGTCTCAGACGCTTTCCTCCGGCAAGGATCACCCGTTCCAGATCTTTTTGCATTTCCAGGTTTGGCGTTTCACAGATCTTTTTCAGCTGTTTTTCCAATAAAGCTTTTCCCTTCGCAAAACTTGACGGTCTGTCAAAGCTCATTTTCGGAAGTTCTTCGCTTGTTTCTCCGCTTGCATCCTCCCGAAGGATCTTTGCAAAGCGGTCCGTGATCTCGATGGAATCCACCGGGATCAGATCCAGGGAAAACCTGCTGAAATAGTAGTCGCCTTTCAGTGTCGCTTCTGCAACCGAATATGTACTGTCATCCAGTCGATGAAACCTTCGAAAAAGTTCATAGTTTTCATTCGCTGATTCCAGTTCAATCTGATGTTTATTTTCCGGTGCTATTACGATCATTGGTTCTTTCCAAAAGGCTTTATTTACTTAATCCGTGATTATTATATTTCAATTGAAACTTTAACAGTTATGAAAAACGTTTATACGGCAATTAACGTCATTAATCGTTCAGGCCAAACGCTTTCTTTGCAGCTTCGACATCCTTCGGTACCATGTGGTCCAGAGCCTGCTGATTTGCATGCTCATTCGGAAGGATGACAGCCGGTTTTCCTTCGCCGCCGCCAAGTTTCAGAGCATCGAGAACAACGCTCTTATCCTTGATCTCGAATTCTTTCTCGAGCGGATCGAAGCCTTCGAAGGTCGCTCTGATCTTCATAACGCCGGAGTTCTTCGGGATACGGTCGATGTAGAATTCGCCAAGGAAGTCTGTTTCCGTAACCGCTACAACGGTATTACCGATCATAAGCTCCACTTTTGCTCCGATGGCAGCTTCTTCGATGCCGTCTTTGTCAAAGCAAAGTGCACCTTTTACGAAGCATTTGTTGTAGAAATACAGGTGCTTGTACATTACGCGCGGCTTGTTGGTTCCGTCTGTGATCGCTTTCAATCCCTGTTTTTCAACGATCTGCTCCCACTCATGGTCATCACAGAAAACGGTCTGAAGTGCACGCAGCGGGCAGGTCTGAACACATCTCGGCTCTTTCCAGCCCTGATCGATCAGATGTGCGCATCCGGTACATTTCTGTGCAACTTCAAGATCCTCGTTCCAGTGGATCATGCCGTACGGACATGCAGCTGCGATCTCCGGATCTTTTGCTCTCTTATAATCGATCAGCATGATGCCGTCGCTTCTCTTGATGAAGACATCCGGATATTTCTTTGCACACGGTGCATTATCGCAGTGCATGCAGGTTCTTGTTACATAGGTTACTTCTGTATATGGAGCCTCTCCTCTTTCTGTTAAGGTCGGGCAGATCCATTTATGATCATGCTTCGGAGCTTCCTGGGTATAAGGGAGCCAGCTGTTTCCAACATGCTCATCCTTACACGCAAGCATACAGTTAAAGCAGCCTACACATTTCTCAAGGTCAATAATCATATGAAACTTTTTCATCCGATTTTACCTCCTTCCCATTTTCTGACTTCTACAAGACAGGAGTTAACTGCTAAGCCATGTGCATGCTTTGTAAGGAATCTGCTTGGAGTCAGGTTGTTGACGCATCCCATGATCTCGGTGGTGTCTTCTCCGCCCGGATCGTTCTCGAGTGTGACATAGTCAGCACAGGACTCATAAGAATGGCATACGCCCTGCGGAACACGTTCCGTTGTCTCTAACGCGCAGAGAACTTTTCCTCTGTCGTTATAAACTTCAACGACATCTCCGTCTTTCAGACCTCTTGCTTCTGCGTCCTTGGTATTCATACGGAAGATCCAGAAGCGATGTCCGTCGATCAGACGTCTGTGTTCCTGAATATCATTGATATTGGTATCTTTCAGGTCACCCATGGTATGGAAGGAATACTTGGAGTGAGGTGAAATCATCTGCAGTTTATATTTTGCATAAAGATCAGATCCGACACCTTCGAAACTGTGAATGTAAGTACAGATCGGAAGTCTTTCTTCATCGTTCGGATCAAATCTCTTCAAGGTCTGAGCTTCAAACTCGATCAGGCCGGACGGCGTCTGCATGCCTTCGCCATAACGTCCGTAGTATTCAGACGGCAGCGGAGTAAGCTCCGGTGTATCTTTCTTTCTGCCTTCCGCATACCAGCGGTAAGCAACCGGATCACGTCTGTTTGCCGGAAGCGGCGGAACAACGTAATAGCCTTTCTTAATGAACTTGCCCCACGGCATAACTCTTGCCATGTCGGTTGATTCGTAATATCTCTTCGCCCAGTCATATTCGGTATTTCCTTCGGAATATACCTGCCACAGACCAAGTTTGTTTGCGATCGCCTGGAAGATATCAAAGTCTGCCTTGCTCTCTCCAAGCGGCTCAATACATTTATGCTGTACGAAGATCACACGGGAGTTGTTCTGCAGGAATGAATTCGGAATATATCCGCCGCAGGATGCAAACTCGCCGATGTCCCAACGCTCGAAGTTCGTACATGCCGGAAGGATGATATCTGCAAATCTTGCCTCACCTTCGAACCATACAGACTGGTTCACAACGAACTCTAAGCTGTCACAGCGATACTGTTTTGCATAACGTTTGGATTCCGGCTGTGTTCCCATATGGGATCCGCCGTATTTGTAGTACATGCGGACTCTTTCATGTCCCGGAGCCGGGTAATGAAGCTGCATGAACTGTGAATGAACAGAATAAACGCCAAGCTGATGCCAGGTGATATCCGCCTCTCCCTTGGACATGATCGCTTCAGGCAGCAGCAGTCTCGGGATTGCCTGATACTCGGAGCTGATGGAAGGAGTCTGCGGCATTCTGTTGTACAGCGAAACACCTGCACCGGTTCCGATAAAGTCGCCGGAGAAACCGCCGTCTGCATATCCCGGGAAGAAGAACTTGGAATCCAGCGGAGTACCAAACTGCAGCGTTCCTAAGTTGACGCCAGGTTTGCCCCAGCCCTGCATTGCGATCAGACATACGCAGACACGAGCCCACTCTGTACCAAAAGCGGTACGGCATGCAGAACCAAAACTGGTCATGGAACCGCATGCAAGATAGGTCTTGTGTGTTCCCCAGTATCTTGCAAGTGCACGAACGGTTCTTGCCGGAACACCGGTGATGTCTTCCTGCCATTCCGGAGTCTTGTCGATTCCATCTGTTCTGCCTAATACATACTCTTCCCATTTCTCGAAGCCGTATGTTCTCTTCTTTACATAATCCTTGTCATACAGACCTTCCTTCATCCAGACGTTCGCGATCGCGATACCCAGAGCAGCATCAGTTGCCGGTCTCGGGCAGATCCAGCGGCCGCGTACGAAAGCTGCCGTTGCGTTCTGATACGGGTCAATATGAACAACAGGAATTCCTAATTTATTGATCCATTCACGACGGATCGTACCTTCCTGACCTGCATAGTTGCCGGCTGTCGATTCCGGATCAGATGACCAGAATACGATG